>JAITRO010000065.1 GCA_031288335.1 Synergistaceae bacterium
CCTTACTATACCGACGAGATGATATGCGAGATAGTCTCGGGAATAAAACGCAGGCACGCCGACTGCGCGGTGACGCTCTCGCTGGGCGAGAAATCCGAGGATAGTTTCAGGGCTTACTGGAGCGCCGGCGCCGACCGTTACCTCCTGAGGCACGAGACGGCGGACACGGGCCACTATCGGAAATTGCATCCGGCGTCAATGAGTCTCGAAAACAGAAAACAATGCCTGCGGAACCTGAAAAAAATCGGCTATCAGGTCGGCTCCGGTTTCATGGTAGGCTCCCCGTATCAGACCACGGCGAACATAATCGCCGACCTGCGATTTCTCCAGGAGCTGCGCCCCGCCATGATAGGGATGGGCCCGTATATCCCGCACAAGGACACGCCTTTCGCGGGTTTCGCCGGAGGCACGGTCGAACTGAGTCTGCGTCTGGTGTCCATTCTGAGGCTGATGCACCCTTACGCGCTGATACCCGCCACGACAGCCCTCGGCACCATCGCGCCCGACGGCCGCGAACGCGGTCTGCAGGCCGGAGCCAACGTGGTGATGCCGAACCTGTCGCCGACATCGGTGAGAAAATATTACTTACTGTACGACAATAAGATATGCACCGGCGACGAGGCCGCTGAGTGTCGTCACTGCCTGGAGACACGCGTCACGCTCGCCGGTTACCGGATAGTGGTCGCAAGAGGCGACGCCAAAACTCAGGAAACGAAGAGAATGGCCGTCTGAATGGATATACACGAAAAGCAAGAAAATCTGAAAGACTACCTCGCGGGCCTGGGCAGCGTCGCCGTGGCTTTTTCGGGCGGCGTCGACTCGACATTTCTTCTCAAAACCGCGCACGACGTATTGGGCGACAAGACGATAGCCGTGACCGCGCGTTCCTGTTCATTCCCGGAAAGAGAGCTGCGCGAGGCACGGGAGTTCTGCGAGCGCGAGGACATCGCGCACGTGATATGCGATTCCGAGGAACTGGAGATAGAAGGATTCTCCCAAAATCCGGTGGACAGGTGTTATCTCTGCAAAAACGAGCTTTTTGGGAAAATTTGGGCCGCGGCAAAGGAGCGTGGCATCGAAAACGTGGCCGAAGGTTCCAACACCGACGACGACGGCGATTACCGCCCCGGCTTGCGGGCTGTGGCCGAACAAGGCGTGAAAAGCCCCCTGAGGCGTGCCGAGCTGAACAAAGAGGAAATACGCGCCTTGTCGCGCGAATTGAATCTGCGGACATGGAACAAACAATCTTTTGCCTGTCTGGCGTCGCGTTTCCCTTACGGAGAGACCATAAACGAGGAAAAACTGGGCATGGTCGACAGGGCCGAACAGATACTGATCGACAACGGTTTCAGACAGGTGAGGGTGCGCCATCACGGCGAAGTGGCCCGAATAGAGACTGACGAACCAGGCTTCCTCAAATTCGCCGACAGGTCATTCCGCGAGAAAATTCAAAAGCAATTCAAAGAAATAGGCTTTCCATACGTATCGCTTGACCTGCTCGGCTACCGCACCGGCAGCATGAACGAAACCCTGCCGCAACCCTAAATCCTGGTTACATACATTAAGAGACAAACTCCCCTGACTGAAACGAGGGGAGTTTGCCGGCGTTATCACTCTCCGCAGATACAGATCGGATGTCCCGCGGGATCGAGCAGTGTCGTGAAATGGTCTCCGCCGAACTGGTCCTTTGTCTTCACTGCGCCGAGGGACTCGGCTTCCTTGACTGCGGCGGCGACATCCTTGACAAGAAAGTCGAAATGGATTTGTTTTTGCTGCTTGCCCGCCTCTTCGGGCCACACCGGAGGAACGTAGTCATCCTCTTTGACGAACAGAATGCTCATTCCACCGCTGTCCTTCAGTGCGGGCATACCGAACATCTCGACTTTCTCCCACCCCAGAAGACGCGCGTAAAACTCGCGCAAACCTTCCGCGTCCGCGCAATCGACCGTAATATTCCCAAGCTTTATTCCATCAATCATTATGATACCCTCCTCAATAAGAACTAAAAACGGTTCCCTGAAGTGGGAAACCGTTTTGAAACCCGCAGAAGCTATCGTAAAGCTTCTGACCGCTTTGATTGAATTACTGCGCCGATTCTGAGTAGAACTCTCTCGTTCGGTTGAGACCCAAACTCAGCCGGACGATTTATTGCGGGGTGTTCCTTGTCCGCGGGAAGCCTCGCGTTTATTATATGCTAAAAAATATATAATTCAATATAAACGTGGTTCCACAAACTACAAACCCCGCCGGGGAACCGGTTCCCCGGACCCCTTATAAGAGGGTACAGGGAGCTTGCTCCCTGAAGGGTTCGGGCGGAGCCCGAGGTTTTCTCCCGCTTTGTATGAACTTCTAACGAAGGGCGCGGAGGCGACGAAGGCAAAACCCATTTCCCCGGCCGCTCTGCCGTATTCCTCGAACGTCTCCGGGCGGACGTATTCCACTACAGGATGGTGCAGTTTGGACGGCGCGAGATACTGGCCTATCGTGAGCAGTTCGCAGCCCCGTTTTCTCAGATCGCCGAACAGTTCCAGCACCTGCTCCCGCGTCTCTCCGAGCCCCACCATGATGCCGGACTTGCTTCGAATGGCGCCGTTCAACTTCTTTATCCTTCCCAACAACTCCAGGGAGCGGTCATATTCCGCTTCCGGCCTCACTGTGCCGTACAGGGACGCAACTGTTTCCATGTTGTGGCTTATCACGTCGGGACCGGCGTCGGCGACGGTTTTGAGCGCGTCGTAATCTCCCCGAAAATCGGGGATCAGGACTTCGACCGCCGTATCCGGGCTTTCCGCGCGAATCACCCCGATAGTCTCGGCAAAATGCGCCGCGCCGCCGTCAGGCAGGTCGTCCCTCGTCACCGACGTTATCACGGCGTAACGCAGTCCCAGCCGTGCCACGGCGCGCGCGACGCCGAGCGGTTCCTCGCGGTCGACCGGCGACGGTTCCGCGCTCGTGACGTTGCAGAACCGGCAGTTGCGCGTGCAGTTTCGTCCCAGTATCATGAAAGTGGCCGTGAGCGACGAGAAACATTCGCCGTAATTCGGACACACGGCTTCGCGGCAGACGGTGTTGAGGCCGAGTTCTCGTATGAGTTTCTCCACGGTCTCGACGTTGGGATCGATGGTTCGTTTTTTTCGGAGCCATTCGGGTTTTCGTTCCATAATTCATCGTTCCTCAGTCTGGAGACAGATACGCAGATCCGCCGCTATTGAAGGTATATTCCAGCTCCGGAATTTACCGTTCATCGGAAGACGCACTCCATGAACTGTTCTTTGGTCACTCCGCCGAGGTACAGCGCTATGTCCGCGTCCTCAAGAGCGCGGATTATCGCGCCGCGCCTGTACGGCTGGGATTCCAAACGCTCTTCGAGGCCGCGTATCGGCGTGACGCCAAGAAAATCTCCCCTTATCACGCAGGATTTTATCACGCCCTTCGCGATGTCGAGGAAAATTTCGACTTTGCCTGCCGCAAAGCGTTTCGCATGATGAAATGAGAACTTGGGCGCGTGTCCGAAGGTCCAGTCGGGATTGGCGTATTTCATGCGTTTTATCTCCTCTATGCGGGCAGTGTCGTCAGCCGTGAGGATATATTCGGCGGTGTCCTGTCCTTCGAGCAGACGCTTTTTGAGCAGACGCCTGAAATCCTCGATATCACCTACGCCGGGCAGGAGGGGAGAAATGTTCGTGACCCTCGCTCTGACCGAGCACAGGGCTTTCGAGAGAATCTTGCCGTCGTCCGGCTTGAGCACGGCAACCAGATCGTCGAGGTTCGCGCTGAAAAGCAGCGAGCCGTGCGTGCAAAGGCGATTGTTCTTGACGTGTTGAGCCAGGCCCGATATCTTTGCTCCATTCAGAAGAATGTCGTTACGCCCCTCCACGCGAGCCGCCAGACCCATCCAGCGAAGCGCAGAGGCGACGGGGCCCGAAACATATTCGGCTTCAAGCCGCTTGACGTCGCTCGTTCCGCGATACGGCAAGGGCAATATCACTGTGTAAAGCAGCACGCCCCGGTCGGTGAAGATCGTTCCGCCGCCGCTGGAACGGCGCACTATCTGTATCTCGGATGTTTCTGCGAGACGGACGTCGATTTCCGCGTGCGCCACCTGGTTGCAGCCGAGCATTGCGCATTTGCCAGTGCGCCATGTCATGAATATCGCCTCGTTGGCATGAGCGCGTGTCATAAAATATTCCTCGGCCGCAAAATGAAACGCTGCGTCGGTTGACTGCGGTTCAATATAAAGCATTTTCCCTCACGCCGCGCGGATGATGCCCGTCAGTTATTGCAACCATAACCCGATGCGTTTGTCCTATTGCTTGTATTGTTTCCTTGACATACTCCCCTCGCTAAAGCGAGGGGATTCTAGGATCGACAAAGATTGCCAGCCGAAGCCGGTCTTACATCTTCTCCCCTAAGAGTGGATGCCCCCACTCTACGAAAAGAGGAAAAGAGGAAAAGAGCAAAAAACTATGGTTTTCGTTTGAGCGTTGGAT
>JAITRO010000073.1 GCA_031288335.1 Synergistaceae bacterium
AACTACACCGTCTTCAACACTCTTTCCCTACACGACGCTCTTCCGATCTCCCTTTTTATAAATAAGAGAGTCCAGGGAGCTTGCTCCCTGGCGGAGTTCGGGGCGGAGCCCCGAGGTTCTGCCCTGCGGCGGCGGCGTCCGTTTTTTAACGCGTCTCGAGACATGTTAAAATTGTCTCGTTGTTATTTTTATTCTCGGAGGGATGCGTTTGCAGGATTCAAAAGGTTCCGCCCTCATAAGCAGGTTGAAGCAGAGCACTGCGCCATTTATCGCCTTGCTGTGCTTTTTTGTGATACTGGCCGTTATGGTGATATGGCCTCTCGCTTCGGCGCTCGCTTGGGCGGCGGTTTTGTCTTTTTTCACCTATCCGCTTTATCGCTTCATATATCATAAATTGCTGAGAGGACACCTTTCGTATGTCGCGTCCGGCATAAATACGTTCCTTATACTGTTTCTGCTGGTGCTGCCCATGTTCGGGCTGACTGCCGCTATAATTCGGGAATTGGGATATTTTTACCAGTTCTTCGTGGACTGGTTCCCATCGGTGAGAGGACGCCCTCTGAGCGCGGTTTTGTCGATACCCCATCTCGACTGGCTCTTGTCGAAATATCCCGACTTTTTCGAATTGCCCATGTGGAGCGACATCGCGGCGAATCTTCCGGGCATCATCACGTCGTTCATGACCAAACTGTCGGGACAGATACTGGGCAACGCGTTTCAGCTGGGTTTCAACCTGCTCGTCATAACGATCGGCACGTTTTTTCTCACCCACGACGGAGAGGATTTCGCCCGTTTCGCGAGGGAGATACTGCCGCTTTCGGAGATAGAGAAGGACGTGTTCTTCTCGCGCGTCAAGCAGATGCTCTACGCGATTTTTTACGGGATAATAATGACTGCCGGGATTCAAGCGGCGCTCGGGGGATTTGGATGGTGGTTCGTTGGATTGTCGAATCCGGTGCTTTTCGGGTCGCTGATGTTTTTCATGGCCATGCTGCCTTTTGTGGGGACTCCGATGGTCATAGTGCCGGGCGCTGTCTATCTGTTCGTATCCGGGGACGCGAAAAACGCGGCGATTCTCCTGGCATGGGGCATTCTCGTAGTCAGCTCAATCGACAACCTGCTGAGGCCCCTCTTTATCTACGAAGGGACGAACGCCCATATTCTCATGATATTCACAGGTCTCATCGGAGGCATTTACACCTGGGGTTTCCTGGGACTTTTCATGGGGCCGCTGGTTCTTTCGGTGGCTTACTTCATGCTTCGCCTGTACCACACGGCAACTTTTACGCCGGACGCGGGAACGCCCCCGGCGGATGAGCTGAACTGCCAAAAGACCGCAAAAACCCCAGAAAAGCCTGCGACCCCTAAGATTTAAAGGTTATTTTGTACGGGCGACGATATTCAGAAAAATGTTCACGAGTCTGTCGTGTCTGGCGTAAAGCTCGTCTCCAGGCGCAGCGGAGTTGTGGAGGGACTGTTCGTTGTCTATCAGCTTTCCCAACAGCCGTATTTCCTCTTTGTAATCGCGCCCTTGAAGCGCGCCGGCATGACTTTGTTCCGCGATCGCGCGTTTGAGTTCCGACACTTCCCTAGAAAGTGAATCGCGTTCCTCCGCCAGGTGTTGAAAACGATCGCTCAGGTCGGCGTACTGTTCCGCCAATTCCTCGTGCTTCTGCTGCGGAACCATCTCGAAAGACATATCCAGCGGCGCTGGCGATTCCGATTGAGTCAGCTGGACAGTGTTCTGATGAAATGAAAACTCCGCCTGCGGGTAAATCTGTCCTTGCGCCTGCTCGGACGACATCTGCATCGGTTCAGCTGCGGCCTGAGCTATCTGTTCGGACAAAGTAGGTTCCTGAGCGGCGTTGTTCGCCGGTGCTTTTACGGCGCCAACTGCGGCCGCGACCGACGCTACCGCCGGGCCGCGCGCCTTTGACAGCGGACTGGGGGACTGATACGCGGTCAATTCCCTAAATTCTTGTTCGGTCATCTTTTTATGCCCTCCCATGATGAACTTAAGGTAATTATCGCGCAGAGCGGTGAAATGTCAAATTTTAAATGAAAATTTCCAATTAAGTAAAATTGCTGAATTTATGCTGCGCAAAATGGATTTAAAAACTCTCTTTGATATTCAATAATCTTTCTTTTCCGAGGCTTCCTCCATCGGGCAGTCCGAACAGATATTTATCTCCCGCCGCGTTTTGTCTCTTCGCCGCCGTCCATGGCGGACAGTATCCTGTCGCATATGCCGGTGTTTTCGTATTCTCCGGCGAACAACTCGGCTTGGATTCCGGCGGCCGATACCGGCACGTGCTTGCCGGTGTGGCTGAACGTCGTCCACGTAATGCCGCAATATGAGTTCGAGGATGCCATGCAGGCAATCGTGAACGGGTCGTAGGCGGAATATAATTTATCGTAGTTCGCGGCGGCGGTTTTTCTTTTTTTCGTGTCCATCGCGCTCAGCTTGAACGCTTTCTCGATATCCGGCGTGACGATTATCCACGGCCCAAAGAATTTTTTCGCGGCATTCACGCCGTCCGTCATTTTTTCGCCTTTTTGGGAGGCGGTGCGGCGCTCAAAAACGGAGTACGATCCCTGCTGAAACGAGAGTGTATCATAGACGGTGTTTTTCATCTCTTCAAGGGAGCCCAATGTCATGCCCCCCGTCTCGTGGTCGCCGGTGACCACTATCAGGGTCGGCTCGGGCCTCCGCTCCATGAACTTGACCGCGCGTCCCACCGCTTCGTCGAACGCTATCGTTTCGCGCACAGCGGAGGCGGCGTCGTGAGCGTGGCAAGCGAGGTCGATTTTTGCTCCTTCCACCATCATGAAAAAACCGTCATGGCCGTCAAGACGCTCGATCCCGTAATCCACGAGATCGGCCAGGGATGGGCCGCCCCTCTCGTCTATGACCCACGGCATGTATCCGTTCGACGCCTTGGGGTGCACCGCGATCACCTTCTCCGCCGCCGGCGGCTTCCCGAGATCGCGAATCACCGCGTATCCTTTCGACGCGGCTATCCCGTAAAGATCGGCGCTTTTTTTATCGCGCCCTTTGGGGTTTCGGAAACCGCCCCCAGCGAAATATTCGTATCCGCTGTCGATCAGTTGAATGCCGAGAGCGTAATGTTCGGTCCTCTTCTTAGCGTGTCCGTAGAATACAGCTGGGGTGGCGTCCTGCAAAAACGACGATGTGACGATGCCGGTCTTCATTCCCATGCGGCGGGCTGTTTGGGCGATCGAGACAAAATTTTCGCCGGATTTTGGGTTCATAGCCACCGCACCGTTTTGCGTCTTGCGCCCTGCCGCGAGCGCCGTGCCGGCCGCGGCGGAGTCCGTGACGCCCGAGAGCGAATCGGTTCTGATGAATCCCTGCACCGGCAGCAAATTCATCGTGAGCTGTGCCTCGCGCGGAGCCACGTCCCCCTGCGCCTCCCTCATGCCCGCCAGATAAACTTCGGCTGCGTTTCTCTGCGCCGTCCCCATTCCGTCCCCTATAAACAGAAATATATATTTGGCGGATTTGGCGGTGCCCTCCGCATGTCCGGCGAATAATGCCGCCGCTAACAAGAATGCTAAAAAACTCCGCATGATTTTTTTTGCCGAAATTTTGCGCATGAAACAAACCTCTCCGCACGTATTAAAATATGGTTTTCAGAATCTTAAAATTAAATATGGCCTTCGGAACCTTAAAATTGATGAAACGCCCTCTGCCGATACAATAAAAAGTACGTTTCTTCATCACGTGTTATTATATTCTATATGTCTTTTGGGATATATGTCAATTTAAAAGTTCAACCGGAGGAATGCGAGTTATGGGTTTTTATGTGAACGTAATCGAGGGCGGCGAGGTTCATAAAATATATTCGGATACGCCTATAATGGGGCACGAGGTGCTGTCGTTCACGAATTTCGAAGGCAAAGGCCCCGGGCTTATCGTGGCGTGGCGGGTCAACAGGATACTGCGTCCTATGAGCTGGGTCGTCGACGACGAGGCCGATGTGGAGTTCGTGGACACGTCGTCGTTCGAGGGGGCCGAAATTTACAGAAGCACGCTGACCTTTCTCCTGGCCCTTGCCTGTAAAAGAGCGCTCGACCGGGACGTGTCCGTGAAATATTCGATGGGCGACAGCTACTACTGCGAATTTCAGCATGGACCGGTCACCGAGGAACAAATCGTGCGTGTGAAGGAAGAGATGGAGAAGATGGTGGCCTCGGCCCTCCCCATCCAGCTCGCAACGCTCCCGCTGGACAAGACCCGCAGGATATTCGAACGCCAGGGCAACGAGGAGAGGGCGAGGCTCGTTCAATGGACGGGAAGCGATCCGGTCATGCTGTACAGGTGCGCCGGAATATACGGCTATTTCGGCGTTCCGCTGGCATCGTCAACCGGTGTCGTCAAAACCTTCGATCTCAACTATTTCGCGCCGGGGTTCTTGCTGCGTTTCCCGTCGATAACGGCCCCGGCCGTGCTTCCTCCGCTCCAGTTCGTGCCGAAATTGATGGACGTGTTCCGCGAGTACGCTAACTGGCTGAATGTGCTGGGACTCTCCACCATGGATAGCCTTCACGAGCGCGTGGCAAAGGGAAAATCGCTCGAACTGATTCTGATATCCGAGGCTTTCCACGGCGAGGCCCTGGCGCGCATAGCGAACAGCGTAATCGAGCGTCCCGACGTAAGGCTGCTCTGCCTTGCCGGGCCGTCCAGCTCAGGGAAAACCACCACTTCCAAGCGTCTCGCGATACAGCTCCAGGTGAGCGGCAAAAAACCGGTAACCATCGCGCTGGACGATTATTACGTCGATCGCGACAAAACGCCGCTTGGCGAGAACGGCGACTATGATTTCGAAGCGCTGGAAGCCCTCGACATAGAGCTGATAAACGAACAGATAAACGCCCTCCTGGCGGGCGAGGAAGTGCGGCTCCCAAGATTCGACTTCGTCACCGGTACGCGGAAACCGGGGCGAAAATTGAGGCTCACCCCGAACGATATCCTGATCATCGAGGGCATTCACGGCCTCAACGACAAACTTACCGCGGATATTCCAGGGGAGAACAAATGCAAGGTCTTCATATCCCCTCTAACCGGGGTCAATCTCGACGCGTACAACAGGATCGGCACCACGGACACGCGCTTGCTGCGCAGGCTGGTGCGCGATTACCGCACGAGGGGATACGGGCCGGAACGCACGCTTCTCATGTGGCCGTCGGTGATAAAAGGCTCGCACAAACATATCTTTCCTTACGAGGAGGGAGCCAACATGCTCTTCAACACGTCGCTGGTCTACGAGATATCGGTGCTGAAAGGATACGCGGAGCCTCTGCTGCGCTCCGTGCCGGAGAATTCCCCCGCCTACGGCGAGGCGTCGCGCCTCCTGTCCATGCTCGCCTTCGCGCCGGTCATACCGTCCGACAATGTGCCTAACCTCTCCATACTGCGCGAATTCATAGGCGGAGGCTGTTTTGAGGATTGAACGCGGGGTAGCCGAAATTGCTGATCCTCCATTGCTGCTACGGTGAAGGCTTCTTCCTCTGGGGAGAACATTCGTTCACGGGCAGGAATTTTATGGGCAGGCGCCGTCTCGCGGACTCGGCGCCGGATCATCCGTGGGCGTCCGACGCGGAACGCATTCGCGAGGCTTTATCCTCCGGCGGACGCGAACACTCTTCCCTTGGCACGGTGAAGATAGAGCTGACATTGCCGACCGTCGGCGGAAAATATCCGATTCCGTCGACCCCTCTGCTCGGTGAACTCCCCAAACTTCCCCAAATCCCCTCCAAATATGCGCGCGGCGCGGACGGCACATATAAAACGTCGCCGCAGGTTTGGACGGCGGAGGCACTGTCCGTCAGCGCCGCGGATTTGGCGAACATGCGGGAATTTTTCACATCGCGCGAGCCCGTGTCGTCCGACGGCAGATTCCTGGCAAACGGACTCATGGCCGCGCTCGATCTCTGTTACGTAACGGAGTGTTGTTCTTTCGCCGTCTCGATGCTGGAGCGCGGAAGATTTTTGCCCGATATCAGGACGTCGGAAGACGGCGGATATGAATCCGTCTGGACGCCTATATTCGCCGGCGACGACGCCGCGAGATACCACAGGCTGTGCCGCGTGATGCCCGATGCGCTGAGGGCTTTGCGGGATCGCGCCACTCCGGCCGAAACAGTGCTGCGCGGTATGATCACCGGTTTCGTCGACGGTCTCGTCCGGGACGCCTGGACGCAAAGAGGAAAAGGTGACGCGGATGCGTCGTCACGCAAGGTGATGCGGGCAATAATGAAAAACGCCGTTTATCCGCCCGAGAGCACCAGTGAGAGAAGACGCCGCGGGAAGCTGGTAAACGCGCTGAATCCGCACGCGCTGTGGATTCGTTCTCTCGGCTGGATGGGCGAGACGGACGGTCTGAGCCAGTCCCTCTCGTCCATATACCGCGAGGTGAGGGAATGGCGCGGCTGTTATGAATGGCCGGCGCACGTTCCATTCAAATTGGCCGCGACGCTTTCGGGGGGCGGAGAAGCCCCAGGCCTATGGTATCTGGAGTATTCGCTCGTATGTCAGGCGTCCGGCAGGACGGTCTCCGCGCGCGATGTCTGGAACGCGCCGCGCGGCGCTCCCAAAGCCGGCTATATGAGGCGCTGCATGCTTCTCATGCTTGGCGGTATTGGCGCGATCTTTCCCCCCGTCATGAGAAGCCTCGAATTGCTCGCCCCCGAAGGATGTCCGTTGACGCCGGCCGAAACCGCCGATTTTTTGCAAAACCACGCTCCGGAGCTGACGGGAATGGGCGCGAAAGTGATTTACCCGGACTGGTGGAACGAAAATTCGTCCGAGATGCTTACGATCCGGGGAACGCTTGGCGAAAATTCGCCGTTCCGCTGGCGCGTCGCATGGCGCGGAACCGTTTTGTCGGACGAGGAAAAACGCGCGGCGATGGATGTTGATTGTCCCCTGGTTTGGCTGAGGGGGGAGTGGGTTTACATATCGCGCGAGCGTGTCTCGGCGATCAGGCTGCGTCTCGGATGCATACCCGAGGATATGCCGCTGGCCGACGCCATACGTCTCGCGATAAAGGACCCTTTCATCGACGGTTTTTCGGACATGCCGGAACTCGAATCAATGTACGAGGCTTTGCGAAACGAGGTTCCGCCCGAGATACTTCCCGCGCCGGAAAAGATGAAGGGGGAATTGCGACCTTATCAAAAGCTCGGTTACTCGTGGCTCGCGTTTTTATCGGGCATCGGCATTGGAGCGTGCCTGGCAGACGATATGGGGCTGGGCAAGACAGTTCAGGCACTGGCGCTCGTTCAGCGATATCTTGATATGGGCCGTCTGCGTCCCGTGCTTCTGATCTGTCCGACGTCGGTCATCGAGACATGGAGGCTGGAGGCCGAGAAATTTTTCCCGTCCCTGTCGCTTTACATACATCACGGACGCGACAGGCGGCGCGGCGATGCTTTTTCCCGCGCTGCCGAGTCGAATGCCGTGGTGATGTCCAGTTACGCGCTCCTTCACCGCGACGCCGAACTGTACAAAAATATCGACTGGCACGGTATCATCCTGGACGAGGCCCAGAACATCAAGAACCCCGATACGAGGCAGGCGCGCGCCGCGCGAAGCCTGCGCGCCGACTGGAAAATAGCGCTCACCGGCACGCCCATCGAGAACCATGTCGGCGATATATGGTCAATCATGGAATTTCTCATGCCCGGCATGTTGGGAAACAGAAAATATTTTGCCGACTGTTATATCAAGCCGATAACATCAGCGCCGGACTCCGCCGCGATGGAGAAGCTGAGGAACACCGTGCGGCCGTTCATAATGCGCCGGCTCAAGACCGATCCGGCGATAGCGCCGGATCTCCCGCGCAAGATAGAGACGATGGAGTATTGCGGCCTGAAGCGCGAACAGATGAAGCTCTACGCGGACGCCGCCGACGAATTCACGACATGGATTGAGGGTGCGTCCGGCATAAAACGAAGGGGCCTTGTGCTGGCCGGTCTGACCAAGATGAAACAGATATGCGATCATCCGGCCCTGTTCGCAAAGGACGGGAATTTGGCCCCGGAACGCTCATCGAAGCTGGAACGGCTCATGTCTCTGGCGGAGGAGATGTACGAGAGCGGCGACAGGACGCTCATATTCACCCAATATGTCGAGATGGGTGGAATCCTCAAATACCAGCTCCAGGAACATTTCGGGCGCGAGGTCTTTTTTCTGCACGGGAGCGTGCCGAGGGCCGACAGGGACAAAATGGTGCGCGCCTTTCAGGAGAGCGAGGGGGCGAGGTTCTTCGTCCTGTCGCTGCGGGCCGGCGGCGTCGGGCTTAACCTCGCCAAGGCGAACCACGTCGTCATGTACGACCGGTGGTGGAACCCGGCCGTCGAAACGCAGGCCGTCGACAGGGCTTACAGGATCGGCCAGACTTCCAGCGTGCAGGTGCATATATTTTGCTGCAAGGGAACACTGGAGGAACGCATAGGCGATATGATAGCGTCCAAAAAAACGTTGGCGGGAAACTTGATCCTTGAGCGGGACAACTGGATCGCCGAATTGTCCGACAGGGAACTCAGAAAACTCGTCGCCCTGTCCCCCAGGATGGCGCCCGCATGAAAGCGCCCAACCACAAGAGAGGACGCCCGTCGGGCATCAGGACATGCGCGGAGTTCGATAACCCGAGCCGCTGGACGGAGGACGTGATAAACCGCTTGGGCGAGGCGGCGTCGCCCAAGCGGATAGCCGCTGCCAAGAGTTACGCAAAAAACGGTCTCGTCGTTGACCTTGTTATCTCGTCCGGCCTTATCGAGGGCCATGTGCGGGGAAAACGCAAGACGCCCTATGCGGTGCGGATTTACACAGCGCCTCTCGATGTCCGTACGCTTGAGGACATATTGAACCGCCTGCGCGAAAAAGCGAAATACAAGGCCGCCCTTCTGATGGGCGCGGCGCCTCCCGAACTCGACGACATATTCAAATCCTCCGGCATGGCCTTGTCGTTCCGCGGCTTCATGAAGAGCGGGAAGTGGTGCGGCTGTTCCGAACCGGGGGATATCTGCGAGCATATCCTGGCGGTCGTCTATGTGGCCGCCGCGGCGTTTGACCGCGATCCTTTCATGCTGATGCGCCTGCGCGGCTTGGAAAGGGAAGAACTATTGGAGCTTCTGTGCGCTCCCGCCGGCGAAAAAATATCTCTCGCCGTCCGCGAACCCGTCCCGGAGCCCCCAAAATGCGATGCCGAGCGCGAATTCGACGCACATACCGCGCCGCCGCGGGCGGACGCCGATTTTTACTGTCCGCCTGGCCTGCCCGACGAGCTGAACGCGCCCGAAAGCCTGTCTCCCGAGGCGCGGCGCCCCGCCCCCATGCTGGATTTCCCTCTGTGGCGAGGCGAGACATCGTTCTCCGACTCGCTGATTCCGTATTACAGGACGGTCAAGAAATATATCTCGGACAGGCGCGGGTAAATTCGAGGTTTTGCCTGTTCGTTGCGGGATGGTATTTCGCGCGGCGACCCGAGATATACTTGCGAGCGTTGAGATGTACTAAGCCGCGCAAGTTCAGAGTAAATAGGAGATATTCCCGTAAGCCGGAGTACTGCAAATTCTAAAGCGGGCTGTGCCCGCAACCCAAATTTTTGTTTTTTTATTGGTGAAGTGTGTCCGTAAGGTATTATCGCGCGCGAGTATAATTTGTAACGTCTTATAAACTCTTGATATTCACTCTGTAAAGCAGTAATATTGTTCAAAATGCCGGCAGCCGATATCGCAAAAGGAAGGAAAAACTGTACAAATGGCGATAACGATACTGCTGGGCCGAAAAAAGTTAGTTTGAACTTATTCGTTCTGTTCCGCGGTTTTCACCGTTTTATTACATTTTCAGCAAGGGGGATCATTTTGAAAAATCGGATCATTTCAGGCGTTGGAGCTATCATAGCAGGATTGCTCATCTCACTGGGGCCGCGGTTTTTATTCAAACTTTGTCCGCCTATGGCAGGCGGCAGGTGGATGACGTGCCATTGGACGGGACAGGGTGAGATTGGCGTCGGCGCGTTGATCGCCATTCTCGGCTGCCTGATGATCTTCTTTTCCGACAATAAAGTGCGCCTTGGGCTGAGCGTCGCCGTTTTTCTCTCGGGTATTCTCGCGCTGCTGCTGCCGGTGCTCATAGGCGGCTGCGTGATGGAAACGATGAGCTGCCGCTCGGTGACGTTTCCCGCGCTGACGGTCATCTCCATCCTGACCGTTGCCGGCTTCGCGGCCAACGCCGTTTATCTGCGCCGCGCCCGGCATTGAAGGAGGAAGCGCACGATGGGTGAAAAGACGAGTTTTACGTTTCGGGACATCATTTGGTGCAATTTGAAACGAAGGCCGCTGCGTTCTGCTTGCATGGTTTTTCTGGTCGCCGCGATGGCTTTTGTCCTGTTCGGCGGCTCATTGATCACGCGCAGCCTGACAAACGGAACCGATGGGCTTGCCAAACGGCTGGGCGCGGATCTGCTGATCGTTCCTAAGGGGTACGATCATGCGGTCGAGGGGATTTTGCTGCGCGGTTTGCCGAGCGCATTTTATATGGAGTCGGCATGGCTTGAAAAGATCGCCGCTGTGGAAGGAGTCGCCGCTGTGTCTCCGCAGTTGTTCATCGCCTCGCTCAATTCTGACTGTTGTTCAGTTCCGGTGCAATTGATCGGCTTCGATCAAAATACGGATTTCATCGTCGGTCCCTGGATCAAGACCTCCATGCCCGGCGTCCTGCGGAACGATGAAATAGTCATCGGCGGAGCTGTGGCGGGCAGGACGGGCGATACGCTTCAATTTTTCGACATGGAATATCGCATCGCCGCAAAAATGGAATATACGGGAACGGGGTTCGACGCCTCCGTCTTCATGAACATGGAAGCCGCGAGAACCGCGGCAAGCGATTGCGCCGGCAAAAGGGGCACGGAGGCGCCGCCCGAAAACTCGATCTCCTCTATCATGGCGCTGATAGACGACAGCCTTACTCCCAACGGAGTGGCGGGAATGATCAACAGCACCTTTGGTTACGGAAAGAGCGGCATAGTGGTGGTTCCCGCCAAGACCATCATAAGCGGCGTTTCGGTCAGCCTGCGCATACTGACACGTTCTTTTGCCGCCCTCTCCGCGGTGCTTTGGATTGCGTCGTTTGCCGTTTCAGCGCTCATGTTTTCCGTCATGCTCAACGAGAGAAGACAGGAGTTCGGCATCCTGCGGTCCGTCGGCATATCGAGAAAAAAGCTGATGGCGATGGTACTTTGGGAATCGGGCTCGATCAGCCTCGCCGGGAGCGCGGCCGGCATTTTTCTCTCCGCTTTGCTGCTGATTCCGTTCCGCGTTTACATCCGGGAAATCTTCAACATGCCCTACATGCTGCCCGGCTTTTGGCAGTTTTGCGGCATTGCCTGCGTCAGCGTCGTATTGTCGGCGTCGGCGGCTTTGTCGGCCTCCCTTCTCTCTTCCGCAAAGATTGGGAAAACCGACGCCTACAGAGTGATCAGGGAGGGTGGATTATGATTCTCGAAGCCCGCTGCGTCAAAAAAGAATATCGGCGCGGCGGCAGATCGTTTTTGGCGCTCGACGGCATTTCGCTGTCTGCCGGCGAAGGGGATTTTATCTGCATCGTCGGCCGTTCGGGCAGCGGGAAGAGCACCCTGCTGAACATCCTGGCCGGACTCCTGACGCCCACCTCCGGCAGCGTATGTTTCGAAGGGCGCGAATACGGCAGCCTGAACGACCGCGATATGTCAGAGATACGGAGCGGGCCGCTCGGCTACATCATGCAGGGACACGGCGTCCTGCCGAATTTCACCGTGCTGCAAAATACGCTCCTTCCCCACGTCATGGCTGGTCGCAGCGGCGATGTCACAGAGACCGCGATGCGCCTGCTGGAACAGGTCGGCATCGCGCCTCTGGCCGCACAATACCCATCCAGCCTTTCGGGCGGCGAATTGCGCCGCGTGTCGATCGCGAGGGCATTGCTTTCGTCGCCCAGATTATTGATAGCGGACGAGCCAACCAGCGATCTGGACGAAGAAACCGCGGAAGAGATCATGCGCGTTTTCGATTCAATCGCCAAAAAAGGAACGGCCCTGCTGATGGTCACTCACGATATGGATTTCGCGGCTTACGGCACCCGCTCATACCGAATGGCGTCGGGGCAGCTGTTTGAGATAAAGCCCGGCGGGCGGAATTGATGAATTTCAATCGAGAACCAATTGACAACAGCGGCTTTATCCCAACCCAACTTACAGCCTCACTCCAACTTATAGCCGAGGTCGCGCTTTTCGCTGTGCCCTATGTACTGGCTGATACATACGTTCCGTTCATTTTTGAGGTTGATGAACACTGGCGCGTCGTTCTCTTTTTGTTCATCCTTCAGAAGGATGATAGGGCGAACCAAGTCTTTGCCTCCGCCGGAGACGACGAAGCCCACGCGTCCATCCGAGAGCGTCACTATGGAACCCGGCGGGTAGAGTCCCAGGCTCACCAGCAGTTCTCTCGCTACCTTGGCGTCAAAATGCACCCCGGAATCCTTCAGGATCATGGTTATCGCGTTTCTCGACGACATCGAATTTTTGTACACGCGCTTGGCGGTGAGCGCATCAAACACGTCGGCGACGGCGGCTATGCGCGCCGGTTCAGGGATGTCCAGTCCCCTATTGCCTTTGGGGTATCCTTTTCCCGACCATTTTTCGTGGTGTCCTCCGATGACTGCTATTATCACTGGGTCGTGTATGCCGGTTTTCAGCGCCATCGCCATTCCGTAGTTCGGATGTTTCTTCATGACATCGAACTCTTCCTTCGACAGCGGGCCGGGTTTATGCAATATATCGAGAGGGATCTTGGCTTTTCCCATGTCGTGGAGAAGGCCGCCCATTATCACGCGCTGCAGATATTCCTTTTCTCCCGGGTGAATTCGGTTCGTCAGGTAGCCGGTCAGCACGGCGACGTTGAACGAATGGACGAAAGTGTATTCGTCAGCGTCCTGAACTTTCCCTATTGAGAAGGCGACCTGGGGATTGCGGACGAGGTCTTTCGTCAGGTCGGCGCTCATGTTCGATATATGGTTTACTATTTCGGACGAGATGTCTTCTTCGCGGATGGTATTGAACATGCTGCCGACGCCCTTGATGACGTTAATGGCCTTTTCCTTGCTGATTATCTCCGCACCGTCGGCGTAGACCTTGTCTATTATCTCATTGATGTCGTTTTCGGAAAGCTGCTGGGGCACGTTGAGATAAACATGGCTTATGCCTTCGTTCCGTATTTTATTGACTATGATGTCCATCGAGGATTCGAAAAGGGAAATATCGACGCCGGCGGGCAATATGACGGTACCTTTGGTCGTTTTTATGTCGTGCGCCACAACTCCGCGGCTTTTGGAAAGCATATCGAGAGGGACTTTAATTAACGCCCCTTCGTCACCATACCTGACCTCGGCTTCTATCGATTCCGTCTCGGGCGCGGCAAGATCCCGTCGCATATATCAATCTCCCTGCCTTAATTACGATAAACCGCTGATAAAGTCAACTTTTGAGTCGGTTCAGCGTAACTTTTTTCCAGTATAACATTTTTCATAAATTATTGGAATATGCATTTTACGGAGTTATTTTGCAATAAATCCACCTATGGAGATTTGCCGTTTTTTGTGAAAAGGCTGTACAATTTAGCAGGGTTTTGGATTTGGACACCCACTCAAGTTCGGATGTGTTTATAAAAATAATGTTGTACAATTCACTTTATAGCAAGTTTACCGGGAGGCGGGAAAAGTGGAAGAAGTGTCATTGTTGTACGTTTCGATTGTTGTGGTGGGCGCGGCGGCCCTTGTCTACGCGAAATACGCGGCTTCTGGGATTAACGCGTACGAGGTCAGCAACGAACGCGTCAAGGAATTGTCGTCGATAATACAGAGCGGGGCAATGGCGTTTTTGTACAGGGAGTACAAGGCGCTCTCGGGTTTTGTTATCGTAGTGGCAGTAATTCTCGCGTTTTACAGGGGAGGCCCGACCGCCGCGTGTTTTGTGGGCGGGGCGTTATGCAGCGCTATGACCGGTTACGCCGGAATGAAGGTCGCGACAAAGGCTAACGGCAAGACATCGTTCGCGGCCATGAAGGGGATGAACGAGGCGCTTTCCATAGCTTTCAAGGGCGGCAGCGTCATGGGAATGACGGTCGTCGGCGTAGGGCTGATAGGAGTGTTGATTGCCTATGTGGCGTTCGGAGATGTGGAGGCGATCGCGGCTTTCGGTTTCGGGGCCAGCTCCATCGCGCTGTTCGCCCGTGTCGGGGGCGGCATCTACACTAAGGCGGCCGACGTCGGCGCCGACCTCGTGGGCAAAGTTGAGGCGGGAATCCCGGAGGACGACCCGCGCAATCCGGCCGTCATAGCCGATAATGTGGGTGATAACGTGGGCGACATCGCTGGCATGGGCGCAGACCTCTTCGAAAGCTACGCAAACGCGATACTGGCTGCCATGGCCGTCGGATTCGCCGCGTATCAGGAGCAGGGTCTCGATTTTCAGATGAAGGGCGTCATCTATCCGATGCTCCTGTGCGCGGTCGGAATAATATCGGCCCTCCTGGGGACCTGCTTCGTGAAGGTAAAAGAAGGCGGAGACCCGCAGAAAGCCCTGAGCAGGGGACTGTACTCCACCGGCGTTTTCATGACGGCGGGAACCTTCTTCCTCACAAAGTGGATGTTCGGCGGCGTCGACATGTTCTGGGCCGTTGTGGCCGGTGTGGCGTGCGGCGTGATAATAGGGCAGATAACCGAGATGTATACATCGGCCGATTACTCCTCGGTCAAAGAAATAGCCGCCGCGTCCGTTACCGGAACCGCTACAAATATTTTGGCCGGCATATCGGTGGGGATGAAATCCACGGTGATGCCGGTTATTTTCATCTGCGCGGCCACCCTTATAGGTTATTGGGCCGGAGGAATGTATGGCATCGCCTGCGCGGCGGTGGGAATGCTCTCGATCACGGGAATGGTGCTGTCCGTCGACGCTTACGGCCCGATTAGCGACAACGCCGGAGGCATAGCGGAGATGGCGGGTCTCCCCGAGGAAGTGCGCAGCATCACCGACAGGCTGGACGCCGTCGGCAACACCACCGCGGCTGTCGGCAAGGGGCTCGCGATCGGATCGGCGGCGTTGACGGCACTTGCGCTCTTCGTCTCTTACGCCTCCGCGACCAGGCTTGATAAAATAGATATCATGGACGCGCGCGTTATAGTCGGCCTTTTTATCGGGGGAATGCTCCCCTTTATTTTCAGCGCGCTTTCCATTCAGGCGGTGAGCAGAGCGGCCGAGCGGATGATAGAGGAAGTCCGCCGCCAGTTTCGCGAGATACCCGGCATTATGGAGGGAACCGGACGTCCCCAGTACGAAAAGTGCGTCGATATCTCCACCGCGGCCGCCATAAAAGAAATGGTGCTGCCGGGGATGATGGCCGTCGTGGTTCCGCTCGCCGTGGGCAAGATTTTGGGCGCGGCGGCGCTCGGCGGGCTTTTGGGCGGATCCATAGTCACGGGCGTCATGATGGCGATATTCATGTCCAACTCGGGCGGCGCGTGGGATAACGCCAAGAAATACATTGAGTCCGGGAAGCACGGCGGGAAGGGCTCAGCGTCCCACGCGGCGGCGGTAAACGGAGACACGGTGGGCGACCCGTTCAAAGACACGGCAGGCCCAAGCCTCAACATTCTGATAAAACTTATGACCGTGGTGTCGCTTGTCATGGCGCCTTGGTTCCCGTTAAAATAAAGGCGTGTTTTGGGGCCTAAAACCTCGGGGCTCTGCCCCGAACCCCGCAAGAGGCGAGCCCCTTGACCCCTTTAAAATTTAGAGGGTGCAGGGAGCAAGCTCCCTGCCGGGGTTTGGGGCGGAGCCCCAATGTTTTGATCGGGATGGTTTTGAGATGAGTGATGATGTAAACGAGATAAAATCGCGGATCGACATAGTGGACTTGATAAGCGGTTACGTGAAGCTGAAGAGGGCCGGGAAGAATTTTCTCGGCCTGTGTCCCTTTCATACGGAAAAAACGCCGTCCTTTAGCGTCTCCCCCGAGAAGCAGTCGTATTATTGTTTCGGATGCGGAAAGAGCGGAGATATCTTCTCTTTCGTTATGGAGACGGAGGGCCTGGGATTCAAGGAAGCCTTGGCATATCTTGCTGAAAG
This sequence comes from Synergistaceae bacterium, assembly GCA_031288335.1. Lineage (GTDB taxonomy): Bacteria > Synergistota > Synergistia > Synergistales > Synergistaceae > JAIRKI01. Next base: position 16,191 of record JAITRO010000073.1, read on the forward strand.
GACGGGCGTGACGCTCAGCTCTTCGTGGGAGGGGGCTGCCGCGGCGTCGGGGAAAAAGGATATCCGAAGCGCCCTCGAAGCCGCGAGGGATTTCTTCGGCTCATCTCTCGAAGGTCCCGGCGGCTTGCCCGCGCGCGCTTATCTGACGCGCAGGAATCTTTCTCCGCAGGACGCGTCGCGGTTCTCGTTAGGCTGGTCGCCTCCCTCCTGGGACGCGCTCTCGAAATGCCTCTTGTCAAAGAGTTTTGACGGCAGGACGGCGATCGACGCCGGTCTCGTCGTACAAGGCGAACGCGGCGTTTACGACCGTTTTCGCGGGAGAGTGATGTTTCCGGTGAACGACGAAAACGGCCGCATCGTCGCTTTCGGAGGCAGGTTGATAGACGGCGAGGGGGCGAAATACATAAACAGCCCCGAGGGCCCTCTGTACAACAAACGCAGGACGCTGTATCTTATGGACAGCGCGAAACGCTCTATAAGGGAGCGCAAAAGAGCCATCCTCGTCGAGGGCTACATGGACGCAATAAGGGCGCATATGCGCGGTTTTACCGAGACCGTAGCCTCTCTGGGCACGTCGCTCACCGATGAACAGGCCGCCCTCATCAAGCGCTTCACGGATCTGTGTTACATATCGTACGACGCCGACGGAGCGGGACAGGCCGCGTCGATCAGGGGCATGTACCTGCTCGAAAGGCACGGTTTGGACGTCAGGGTTGTAGTGTTGCCTGAAAATCTCGATCCAGACGATTTGCTCTCCAGGGAGGACGGCGAACACGCGTTCGAGGCCGCGTTGAAAAAAGCCCTTCCCCTGCCGCTCCATCACGTGCACATGAGGAAACGCGACCTTCGCACGCCAGGCGCCGCGCGTGCCGCGCGCGAGGAAATTTTGTCCGGCCTCGCCTCTCTTCCGGCCCTCGATATCGAGGAGCACATCCCCAACATAGCCCGGGGATTCGGCATCTTGGAGCACGAACTCAGAGGCGAGATAAGCGCGCGCCGCGCCGGTCATTCGCCGCGCTCCGGAAAAAACGAAAATCCGGCGGACGCGGATTTCGGAGAGGGCGTTCGCCGAGTTTCGAGCACACATATAGATGAAAGGGGAAAATCGCGCGACAGAAAGGGGCTGGATCTTGAGTGCGCATTTTGCAGCCTCCTATGGCGCGACGAGCGGCTTCGCTCCAAATGGGAGTGCGGCGAACTCGTGCCCTATTTCTCGGATGAGGCGGCTTTGGGAATAGTCGCGGCTCTCGTTTCGGGCGACGCTCCAAGGGAATTGGAGTCGCGATGGTACGCGATGGGCGAGAGGTTGTGTTTCGAGCGGATAGCGAGGGGCGACGCCGTCGCGGACGCGGCCGGGTTATCGTCCGAGTTCGCCGAAAAAGTTCTGGACGATATCAGGATGAGGGCGGCGTGGCGGAGATATGAAGAGCTGAAACCGATTTATATCAGAGGCGAGGCTTCTCCGCAGGAGACGGCCGAGTATCATGAGGCCGCCAAAAAATTGAAAATCCGCCGTCGCATGTCGTAAGAGCGAAAATCTTGGGACTCTGTTCCAGACCCCGCCGGGGAAGCAGTTCCCCGGATCCCTTTTGAGAGGGTCCAGGGAGTCTGCTCCCCGGCGGGGTCGGGCGAAGCCCGAGGTTTTGCCTGTAACAAAAGGGAGGGAATAAGGAAATTGAACATGGGAGAAAACGACGATGTCATGATAAGTCTCGACGATGTTATCGAGGACGAAAATATTGAAGTGGACCTGACGGAACCGCCGCATGACCTGGACGAATCCATAGACTCGCTGGTCTCCGCGGACGAACCGGTGACGCCGGAGATACCCGTAGAGGATATAATAGATTACAGCGACAGCATCAAGGAACTCTTCAACATGGGCAGGGAAAAGGGGTTTGTCACCTACGAGGAGATAGAGAAGAAGCTGCCCAAGGAGATATTGTCCCCCGAGATATTGGATTATATTTATCTCAATATAATGGAACTCGGCATCGATGTGGTGGACGAGCCCAAGGACAAGGACGACGCGGAGGACGAGGCGCTGCCGTTCCCCACTGTCAAGGACGATTCCTCGCTGGAAGAGCTTCCCCTGTCTGATCCGGTGAGGATGTATCTCAGAGAGATAGGCAAAATATCCCTGCTGACGGCGGACGAGGAAGTGGCGCTGGCGAAGGGCGTGGAAGCAGGGGACGCCACCGCCAAGGCTCACCTTGTGGATGCCAATCTGAGGCTCGTCGTGAGCATAGCCAAAAAATACATAGGACGGGGAATGCTCTTCCTCGACTTGATACAGGAGGGCAACCTGGGACTCATTCGCGCGGTCGAAAAGTTCGACTATCAAAAAGGGTTCAAGTTCAGCACCTACGCCACGTGGTGGATTCGCCAGGCCATAACGCGCGCGATCGCGGATCAGGCGCGGACGATAAGGATTCCCGTCCACATGGTGGAGACGATAAACAAGCTGATCCGCATATCGCGCCAGCTCGTCCAGCGTCTGGGGCGCGAGCCGACGGCCGATGAAATAGCGGCGGAAATGCAGATAGCGTCTGACCGGGTGGAGGAAATACAGCGCATCGCGCAGGAACCAGTGTCCCTCGAAACTCCTATCGGGGAGGAAGAGGACAACCAACTCGGCGATTTCCTGGAGGACAAGGAGATGCCGAATCCCGAGGAAGTGGCCGCGAGCCTTATACTGCGCGAGCAGTTGGAGGAGATGCTCGCCGATTTGGGTGACAGGGAGCGGGAGGTTTTGCGTCTCCGTTTCGGTCTGGAGGATGGGCACGCCCATACGCTGGAGGACGTCGGCAAGCGTTTCGGCGTCACGAGGGAGAGGATCAGGCAGATAGAGGCCAAGGCGCTGCGGAAACTGCGTCACCCGAGCCGCAGCAGAAGATTGAAGGATTTTCTCGATTGAGCGTTCTTCCGTGCGCGTCGACAAGTTTTTGAAGCTGTCGCGCCTTGTGAAACGGCGGACGATCGCGGCCGAGATGGTCGCGGTGGGCGCTGTGCGCCTGAACGGGCGAACGATTAAACCCGCCGCGGACGTCAAGGCGGGGGATACGCTCGAAGCGGCTTTCCCGCGGAAGATGCTGCGCATTATGGTGCTGTCGGCGGACGAGACGGAGTTGAAAAGGGGCGCTCCGTCTTACAGAATAGAGGAAGAAATACCTCTTTGTCCGGATGAAAGGCCCTGGTGATGGGCCAAAGAGAGGAGTGTTGTTCGTTGAGTGAAATAGTGGGCGTGCA
>JAITRO010000113.1 GCA_031288335.1 Synergistaceae bacterium
CAGTTGGCGAGGAGCATATTCATATAATGATCGAGCCGCGTTTTTTCGGCTGATATTATCCTGTTGAGGTTTTCCTTCGCTTCCGCGCTTATCCTGTTGCGCTCGTTTATTGCTTTCTCGTATTCCAGCTCACGGAACAGTCTTTTATTTTCCATGACGAGGCGTTTATTTTCCCGCCGGAGTTCCGCTAACTCGTCAGGCGGTATTTCGTCCGGCAATTACTCCACCTCCGAACGCGCGACGAATTTAAAGCCTGCAAAGCACAAATGTATCATTGTGATTCCTGTTGGTGAGCTCTCTGTCCTTGCTTTTCTTCTGTCCGACCGGACACATTTCACCGCCGGAGTAGACGAATATGAACGGTATTTTGTTCCCCTTCATAACATCCTGCACCAGTTCCATCTCGGCGGTGGGCTCATGGCCGAGGGCAAAATAACGCCCCACACACGAAAACATCAGGAGACAGGCGTCATCACTCCGCGCGGCGGCGCAGTCCAGAGCCGCGCGCGTCGTCAACAGCACCTCGTCCGCGTCGATATGCCCGACCGATATCGTCGCTCCTTCCGGTATGTCCCCTCCGCACACGGCCGCATCGTCGGGAGTTAAGGCGAACATCACGCGGACCACGGGAAACGTGCCGTCGTTGTAGTCGACCACGAAGGGAAACGAGTTTATCCCAATGATGCTTCCGTCGGGATTCTTTTTCAGGCCAAGTCTTACCAAATAATCCACGACAGGATACCCGTTTATCGTGCGCACCAAGTTCCCCTCCGCGCCGGTGATCAGCGCCTTCTCGGCCGATATGCGCTCGGAGGGCACGGAGGCTATGAAAAATTCGGGGTTCACGCCGCCGCCAATCAGGAGAAACGCGCAACGGTCGGCATACGCCACTCCCCCGCTTATAACCGTCGCATTCCTGTAGTTGCTCGTGTTATCCACAGTCAGCATTCCGAAATTCGGAATCCCGCCGGATATCCTCGAAAAAGCGTCGACATAAAAATCACCGCTGGCGTTGATGTGAAGCGGGGCGAACGTGATCATGAGCGCCGGTTTACAGGACAATTTCCGCGCCGCTTCCTCGTAAGCGGCATCCAGAGGCGCTTCGTCCGCCGCGGTCATAGGCTCAGTCAATCCCGCGGCGAACTCGGCGTCGCCGCTCGACAGCACGATCAATGAAAGCGTCATCCTGCCTTCTGAGTCGCGGACCACACTGCCCAGCGTTGTCGTTCCGATAACATCGAACGGCAGCACAGAACAAAGCTCCTTGACGACTCCGGAATCGACGAAATCGCTGTAACAGGCGAGCAAGCCGACGGTGTTTTCACCCAGCCGAGAAACATCCCCCAATTGTTCCATTATCTCGGCAACCGCGGCTTCAGTATCGTCAACCTCGCCGGTATAAGCGGTGTAAGCCTTTATCATTCAGCAACTCTCCATTCTCATTTCCAAAGCGGTTTCGGATATACTCCCATCGCGTGCAGGCTCTCCAGCGCCTTCATCACACCCGGCCTATCCTCTCTGTATGTGATCCCATACCAGGTGTCCGGACTTTCCAACACCTCGACGTCGCAATAGCCGGCGTGAAGCTGGGCTCCAACTTCGCTTGGGAGCAAATATTCACATTTTAACGGGTTTAAAAGTAAATTGATATCGAGAAAAGGCGGAAAATCGCGTTCCGCTGTCTCGAAGAATTCCTTGTTGAATCCCCAAAAATTCATCGACACGAGCGTGCCGGCGGGAATCGGATTCCAGGTGGCGCCCTTGTCATCCGAATAGCGCGCGGCGCGTCCGTCTTTCTCGACCAGCGTGCGTTCCACGATGCTCGTGAGATAACCGTTTTCGTCCGCCTCACATATCCCGCGCGTGACAGAGCCGTTGTCGGACACTGTGTTCTCTATCCTGTAGCCGACCATCGCGTAATGCGATTTTCCATCATGGGGGCGCGGGGCCGAAAGCCATTCGTAAATGCTCCGATATGCGGACGCGCCGTAAAAATCGTCGGCGTTAATCACGGCAAAGGCCCCTTTCCCCAAAATCGGCTTCGCCGACAGAACCGCCTGCGTGGTGCCCCAAGGTTTAGTCCTGCCCTCGGGCAGCGAATATCCCGCCGGGATGTCGTTTATATCCTGATAGGCATATTCGACCGCGGCGTATTTTTTTATCCTGTCGCCGATGACCTCCATAAAGTCGTCGCTAATTTCACGAGCAATGATGAACACGACCTTTTCGAATCCGGCTCTGACGGCGTCGTATATCGAATAGTCGATGATCAGCTCGCCGTGCTCTCCCACGGGGTCTATCTGTTTCAACCCGCCATACCTGCTCCCCAGCCCGGCTGCCATTATCACCAATGCCGGTTTTCCCACGCCGCTGCCTCCTTTATTTTCCATAACCGTTTGGATTGGCGCTTTGCCACCGCCACGCGTCTCCACACATTTCGTCTATCCCGTATTCCGCTTTCCAGCCCAATTCCCTGAAAGCCTTGGACGGATCGGCGTAAACCTCGGCGATATCCCCGGGGCGGCGAAGCGTGAACTCGCGGTCGATATGTTTGCCGCAAGCCTTCTCGAACGCGGCTATCATATCCAGGACGCTGTATCCCTTGCCGGTGCCCAGATTGCAGATGAATTCGCCGCAATTCTCATCCAGTTTCCTCAAAGCCGCCGCGTGTCCTCTGGCGAGGTCGACCACGTGGATGTAATCGCGGACGCCGGTGCCGTCCGGAGTGGGGTAGTCGTTGCCGAAGATGCGCACGCGCTCCAGTCTCCCGACGGCAACCTGCGCTATGTAAGGCGCCAGGTTGTTTGGGATTCCTTCCGGATCCTCGCCTATCAGGCCCGACGGATGCGCGCCTATCGGATTGAAATAACGCAGGATGGCGGCGTTGAAAGATCGGTCGGCCTCGCAGACGTCCCTCAGGATACGCTCGATGAACAGTTTCGTTGCGCCGTAAGGATTCGTGGCCGACGTCGGAAAATCCTCCGCCACAGGAACGCTTTTTGGCTCGCCGTAGACAGTGGCGGACGACGAAAAGACGAATTTTTTGACGTTGTATTTTTTCATCGCGCGCAGCAGCGACAACGTGCAGCAGAGGTTGTTCGAATAATATTCGAGCGGCTTGGTCACGCTCTCACCGACTGCTTTTAGTCCAGCGAAATGAATCACCGAATCGATTTCGGGATTTTCCTTGAAAATCTCCGCCGTTTTGCGCTTCGAAGCCACGTCGATCTTATAAAATTTAATGTCGCGACCGGTTATGCGCTCGACCCTGCGAAGAGATTCGCGGCTCGAATTGGCGAGATTGTCGGCCACTATTATATCGCAGCCGGCATTTATCAGTTCCAAACATGTATGACTTCCTATAAACCCGGCGCCGCCGGTGACCAATATCGACATACAGAAATTTCTCCTCCCAATGAGTTACAAAATCCGAATTCCGCCCTGCGGCCTCACGTTCAAAACGCGGCTCGCCTCGTCGCCGAATACCTTTCCCATCGCGGCGCAATACTTATCCAGCAAATCGCCTGGGACGAACGCCTGAATCGCGCCGGCAAATCCGCCTCCCTGAAGCCTGCAAGCCCCCCGTCCGCCCAGGACCGCCTCCGAAACGGCCAAACCTACTGATATCCCCTGACGTTCCGGAGCCTTGATGGAATAAGCGTTCTGGTTGAACTCGGAAGACGAATGCCCGCTCTCGCGTATAATGGAGAGCCAGCGCGGCATATCCCCGTTTTTTGCCGCCGAGACCGCCTCGTTCACTCGCCGGCACTCCTCGAAAAAGTGTATTGCGCGGACTATGGCACGGTCGCTCACATGCCGCCTCACGTCCGCGAGTCTGGATATGAAATCCTCGTACTCCACCTCTCCGAGGTATTCCCAGCCGAAATAAGCCGCCACGCTTCTCATCTCTTGGAGGATCAGCCTGTATTCTCCCGTGAGGTCCGAGTGGTCGCTCCTCGTATCGGTGACCACGAGATAAATGCCGTGAGAGGCCAGATCGAACGGGATTTTCTCCACATAAGGCGACTCACTGTTCCCGAAGTCTATGAATACGGTACCTCCCACCGAGCAAGCAATCTGATCCATCAAGCCGGAAGGTTTGTCGAAAAATTCGTTCTCCGCATACTGTCCTATCATGGCGAGCGTCACGGCGTCGAACCGTTCCTTATTATACTCGCCGTTCAAAATCGACCCCACGCACACTTCAAAAGCCGCGGAACTCGAAAGCCCGCCGCCCCTCAGGACATCGGACGTCGTGCAGGCGTCGAAAGCGCCGTATTTGCCCCCTCTGTCGCGAAAAGCGGCGGCGACGCCCCGGATTATGGCTGACGATCTCCCGAACTCACGCACGTCCGGCGAAAGCTCTTTCAAATCAACGACGTCCTCGTCGAGGAAACCGTGCGACTGAAGCCGTATGACGCCGCTGTCGGACTTCGAGACCACCGCGATTATATCGATATTGACGGCCGAGGCCAGCACCACGCCTTTGTTGTGATCGGTGTGATTTCCGCACAGTTCCACGCGCCCCGGAACCGAATATATCGAAATATCCCTGTCCGCGCCGTAACACTGCTCGAAAGAATCGACAGCGTCCGCATACCTTTCGCGCTGCCTCGATACGATTTTTTCATCCGGCCAGTAAAGCGCCTTAAAAATTTCGTCGTACACGCCTTTTTGAATATCATGAACGGCGAGACGCGCCTTTGTCATTAGATCGCCTCCTTTAGGGAATGCTTCAGCGTTTTTATTATAATATCCAAAATAAACCGCACACTTTATTTTACAGTATAATGAATTATATAACGTAAATATAAATAATCATTGGGCTTGTTTTTTAGATATTAGATGATATCATAAAATAAGAAGATTCACAAAGGGAGGATTTGAAATGAAACCTGAACATTTTGGAGTTACCGAGGACGGACAGGACGTCGACCGATTCGAACTTCGAAACAGAAACGGCGTCATCGTCAGCTGTATAAACTACGGGTGCTGCATCACCAACATCTTGCTGCCCTCAGCATCCGGGCACGCGGATATAGTGCTCGGTTTCGACGACACGACCGGATATGAATCCGACAATTCGGGCCAGGGCGCGTTCATAGGGCGTTACGCAAACAGGATAAAGGGCGCTGGAATGACGATAGGCGGCCGCGACTATAAACTCACACAGAACGACGGCGCGAATTACCTGCACGGCTCTCTCAGCAAACGGGTTTTCACGGCGGAAACGGAGTCCGACGGAACCGTGATTTTCAAGACCATCTCTGAAGATGGGGAGGACGGTTTTCCCGGAAACCTCAAGATCACGGTAAAATACACGCTCGATGACGAGGACAAATTTACCATGGAATATCTCGCGCTGACTGACGCCGACACTCACGTCAACTTCACCAACCACGCCTATTTCGATCTCGCCGAGGGCATCGACGAGACGATAGAGAACCACCTTCTCCAAATAGAGAGCGACGTTTTTCTGGAGGCCACGGACGACCTCATCCCCACGGGAAAGATAATCCCGGTGGATGGAACTCCGCTCGATTTCAGACATCAAAAAACTATCGGACGAGACATATCGTCCGACGACAAACACATAAAAGCCGGTCGTGGGTATGACCACTCGTTCATCCTGAATCTCCCGAAAACCAAAGCCCCCATCCTGGCCGCCGAGGCGTGCGCGCCGAATGGAGAACGCTCGATAAGGGTTTTCACGACCCAACCCGCCATTCACCTCTACACCGGCAATTTCCTGGATGGGACGTTAAAGGGAAAGGGAAGGGTTTTTACGCGCAGATCCGCGTTTTGTCTTGAAACCGGCCATTATGCCGATTCCCCTCACCACCCGGAATTCCCGACGACGCTTCTCCACCCCGGCGAGGAATTCCACGAGACGACCGTGCTTCAGTTTGGGTTTTAGAACCTAAAGCAGAGGGTCAAAACCCTGGGGGTCCGCCCCAAACCCCGCCGGGGAACCGGTTCCCCGTACCTCTTTTATAATAACGAGGGTGCAGGGAGCGTGCTCCCTGCCGGGTTCGGGCGGAGCCCGAGGTTTTGTTCCTAAAATGCGGGATGCATGTTGACGATGCCGCGTCTAATGATGTAAAATCCTCAAATCACGCCGGTGTAGCTCAGTTGGTAGAGCAGCGCACTCGTAATGCGCAGGTCTCCGGTTCGAGTCCGGACACCGGCTCCAGAGACAGCAAGGGTTCAGGAGATTTGGATCTGAAACCTTGCCGTGTGGCGCAAATCCTCAACATCGCGTTTTTGCGTAAAACTACTCGGTACTATATGGCATTGACGGTTCGAACGTCAAAGATTCCACAGTCCAGTGTTCCGACTTGCCGTATCTCAAAACGGCAGCCGCGTTCGCTATGGTCTTTTCCGACAGTGTTATAAGCGACAGCCCGATTTCCACCACGGTTTCGCCGTTTTCGTGCCGGATACTTTCATCCTCCCAGCCGCCGCGCACAAGCCGCAGGTTCTCCAACGCCGGTATGGGATTCCCGTCGGACTGGTATATTTCGTCCTCCACGAGATAATTGAACACGGGCGACAGGTCGAGCGTCTCCTTCACGCGCGGATTGGCCGATTCCAATTCCACCCTCCCGCCCGGTTCCAGTTTGCCTTTTACTTTCAGTTTCATTTTTTGGGGAAAATAGTGTCCGATGACGAGGGCCTCATCGAGCCTGCCCGTGGCATGGTTTATGAGATACACGCGCGCCTCGGTCACGTTTCCCGCCCGAATCGCACGAAACATCACCGCTCCGGGAGCCTCCGACTCCGGCAATATCTGCGGCGCCAGGCCGTCGCCAAGCTCGATCTTCTGAATAATCCCAGCCGGCGTACGGCGTTCGTCGGCGATTACGATCTGTATGCCCATTGAACCTCCGGCGGCAGAGCCGGCACAGGTGAGCAACAGCCGATACGCGTTTCCGCTTTTAAGTGGCACCGTCATGTCCGAGATGAGATATTTTCCCGCCGACGCGGGATATTTACTCTCGTCTATGAGAGGATAAGAGATCGACGCGAGCGACTCGAACGACAGATCGACGGAGGCGTCCCCGACAAAATCGAAACTTATGACAGGCGGTTCCGCGGCGTACGCGCCGCGCGCGAAAATCGCGAAAAAGGACAGACAAAACAATACTGCAAGGTTTTTTTTCATTATCACACCACCCCGAACTAATCCGCGAAAATATTTATCACCTTTCGTTTATACGTTATATTCAGCACCGGGTCAAGCCCAAATATTCCGGCGAGCGGGACAAAACGCACCGGTTTGTTGTTATTGTGATTATCACATCACGATGATAAAATGAAAACAAAGATTTTTCAGGGCGGTAGGTGAGACACAATGACAACACAAGCACGTGAACCGGAAATGGGCTTGACGTTCGAGAAAGTCTGGGCGATGTTCCAGGAATCGGACCGGCGAATACAGAAAATGACTGAAGAGACGGATCGGCGGATACAGAAAATGACCGAAGAGACAGATCGGCGAATACAGAAAATGACCGAAGAGGCCGACCGACGGATACAGAAAATGACCGAAGAAGCCGATCAGCGACAAAAAGAGGCCGACCGGCGTCAAAAAGAGGTCGACCGGCAAATAAAAGAGACCAACAAGCAGATTGGGAATTTGGGCAATCGTTTTGGTGAATTGGCTGAACATTTGGTGTCGCCCAATATCGCGCAGAAGTTCAACGC
>JAITRO010000182.1 GCA_031288335.1 Synergistaceae bacterium
CGTCGCTCGTTCATATTCTCTACTCAGTTGTCGGCTGTAATCTGTGCTCATATACTATATATCGTACAATTCTGCGCTTATCTTTAGGCTTTTCTTTCTGCCCCCACTGTACTGTAACGGAAAGAAGGAAAGGGTGATCAATACCTGTTGTCGAATATCCTGGTCGATTTTTTCTCGCTTCTCGGCAGATCTCCCAAGCCTACGGCCTTCGCGTTGACCGTTATCCCTATCGCCGCCTTGAAAGAGTCCTTCACCGTCTTTTCGAGGCCGTCGTATCCGTCGGCCGGCACTTCCGTCTCGAAGAACAGCGTCACTATGTCCTTGCCGTTCAAGTGATCGATCATTATCTGATACTCGCTGCTCACGCCATCGACCCCGGCAAGCGTCTCGTCCACGCTGCTCGGATAGATTATAGCGCCCTTGACCTTCACCATGTCGTCCGACCTTCCAATCAGAGTATCGATGCGGGGAAATTTCAGGCCGCAAGCGCACTCGCCGGTCAGTTCCCTCGTGAGATCGTGAGTGCGGTAGCGCACCAGCGGGGCGCCCTCCTTATTCAGCGTGGTTATGACCAGCTCGCCCACTTCGCCCTGTCTCACGCGGACGCCGGTTTTCGGGTTTACGATCTCGTAGTACAGATAGTCTGTCCACATGTGCATGCCGCACTCGAAATCGCAGCTTATTCCTATGCCTGGGCCGTATATCTCCGTCAGGCCATATATGTCATAAAGCCGGACGCCAAGTTCGTTCGCTATGCGTTTTCTCATCTTTTCCCCCCAGCGCTCCGAACCTATGAGAGCCCTCTTGAGATGAATTTTATCCAATATGCCTCTTTCGGTTATCTTTTCGGCCAGCAGCAGCGCGTAGGACGACGTCGCGCAGAGAACGGTCGATTTGAGATCCATCATCATCATTATCTGCTTGTCGGTGTTGCCCGGCCCTATTGGCAGCGCCATCGCCCCGAGCATTTCCGCCCCGGCCTGAAATCCTATACCCGCCGTCCACAGCCCGTAACCCGGCGTGATATGCACCCTGTCGCGTTCCGTCACGCCGGCCGTCTCGTAACAACGTTTGAACATGACCGCCCAGTCGTGCACGTCGCGTTCCGTGTAGGGAATGATCACCGGCATGCCCGTAGTGCCCGAAGAAGAGTGTATGCGAACTATCTTTTCATCCGGCACGGCGTTCAAACCGAGCGGATACGCGCCGCGAAGGTCGTCTTTTTCGGTGAACGGCAGTTTCAGAAAATCGGCCTCGGTCTTTATATCTCCCGGGTCGATATCGCTGAGATGCATACCGTAAAATTCACTGTGTTTCGCGTGCCCGACGTTGTTTTTTATTGCTCCGAGTATTCCTTCCGTCATTTCCATTTTGGCCTCATCCCCAGTACGTTAATTTTTTATCATCTCCGCGCCCGTTCGGAGCGCGTTTTTGTTCATATCCGCGATGCGGCCCGCGAAACGCCCGCTTATCGCCATTTCCATGTCGGCCGTCGAAAAGGGCAAAACGCCGCAGGCTGCAGCCGCGCCAAGCACGGCGATATTGAGATGCCTCATTCCGCATTTTTCGCCGATGTATTCGCCGCTCAAAACGCGCACACGATCCGCGGCCGAGACAATGCGCGCCATGACCTCCGCCGCGTCGTAGCCTACCGCTCCGCCTGAAGAAAAAGGCTGCACGGCCCTGTCGCAAACTATTATCATACCGCCGATTTTGAGCCACGCCATAGCGCGAAGCCCCTCACACGGCTCGAATGCGAGTATGACATCCGCTTCGCCGGGCGATATCATGGGGGAATGAATATCGCGTCCCATGCGCACGTGGCTCGCGACGCTGCCGCCGCGCTGGGCCATGCCGATGGTCTCGCTCCCGCGCACGTCCAGCCCCACGGACATGGCAGCTCCTCCCATGAGGCGGGAAGCGAGTATCGTTCCCTGCCCGCCCACTCCGACTATCAGACAGTTCGTCAGTTCGGCGTTCATCACGCTATGGCTCCGAATCCGCACAACTGCCCGCACACTCCGCACCCGGCGCACGCCGCTTCGTCGATGGACGCGTGTCCGTTCTCCATGGCGAGCGCCGGACAGCCGAGATTTTTTACGCATACGGCACAGCCCGCGCATTTATCCGTGTCGATCGAGCAGCTCCCGTTTTTTTTGCCGCGCGAGAGCGCCGCGCATTCGCCGGAGAAGATGATCGCCTTCACGCCCGGAAGCGACATGGCGCGCTTGACGGCGAATTTCGACGCGGACAAATCGAATGCGTCCACCCGTTGTATATCGTCCGCGCCGAGGGCCGAAAGCACTCCGTATATGTCGGCCTTGCGCGTCACGCGGCCCGTGGCCGTCACGCCGGTGCCTGGGTGAGGCTGGCCTCCCGTCATTGCCGTCGTGGAATTGTCGAGCACGGACACGATGATATCGGCCCCGTTATAAACTGCGTTGAGCACACCAGGGATGCCCGTATGAAAGAACGTCGAGTCCCCAATGAACGCGAAATTGACCGTATCGGGCTCGACGCGGTGAAGCCCCTGCGCCATGGTTATGCCAGCGCCCATGCAGAGGCAGGTATCCACCATGTCGAGCGGCATTGCATTGCCTAGCGTGTAGCAGCCTATGTCGCCGGAGAAAACAGCCTTGCGTCCTTTTGTGGCTTCCTTGACCGCGTAAAACGACGCGCGGTGAGGACACCCGGCGCAGAGCACAGGAGGGCGCGCCGGTAGTTTGAGAGCCGATTCGGACGGCCGTACGGCCGCCTTGGCGTCTTTCCCCAGAAAACGGAAGACGGCATTCCTCACGTCCCCCGGGGTGTTCTCCCCAGCGTTCGGCATATCGCCGCTCAGTTTTCCCCTGATCTCGACCTTTGCGCCGAGCTTCCCGCGAAGCGATATGAGTTCCGATTCTATGACGGGGTCGAGTTCCTCCACGACGAGAATGGATTCCAGCCCTTCGATGAATTTTTCTCCCAACCTGGCGGGGAATGGCACTGTCGCGACCTTGAGCAGTTTGCATTCGGTGTCCGAGCCCGACAGCGCCTCCCGGACGTAACTCCAGCTCACCCCGCCGGAGGCGACGCCCCGGCGGCTGCCGCCGCCGTAAAGCTCGTTGCCCCGGTAGTCCGAAAACTCGTCCGCGAGGGTCGTCAATCCTTCTTCTATTTTGATGTGGTTGGCGCAAGCGAGCCTTGGGAATATCACCCAGCGTCCGCCGTCCTTTTTGAAGCCTTCCGCCGTCGCGCGGGGCATCGGATCGAGCATGGCGACCGACGCGTAGCTGTGGCAGACGCGCGTCGTCGGGCGGAAGAGCACCGGACGCCCAATTTTTTCCGAACACTCGAAGGCGTCGGCTATCATCGTATACGCCTCCTCCGGGCTCGAAGGGTCGAACACGGCGAGCTTTGCGTAGCGCCCGAAATGCCGCGTGTCCTGCTCCGTCTGCGAGGATATCGGGCCGGGATCGTCGGCCGTCATCACCACCATCCCGCCCTTTACGCCCACGTAATTCAGGCTCATCAGAGGATCAGAGGCGACGTTGAGGCCGACCTGCTTCATCGTGACAAGCGCGCGCGCGCCCGCGATAGCCGCTCCGGCCCCAACTTCCATGGCGGATTTTTCGTTGACCGACCATTCGACGTATACGCCTTCCGCGCGTTCCCCTGCAATGGTTTCCAACACTTCAGACGACGGCGTTCCCGGATAGCCGCAAACCATCGACACTCCGGCCCGCAGAGCGCCCAACCCTATCGCCTCGTTGCCCATGAGTAATTTTTTGCGCATTGTCATATCACCACGCTCGCCGCGATTATCATGATGCACACGAACAGGACGGCCGCGTCGGGCGGGGCAAAACCGTAACGCTTGTATCCGCTCGTCCTGTTTCTGAGATTGAAACCCAGCAGCCCAGCCGATATGGCACTGACCTCTATCCTTCGCACCGACGATATCAGCAGTGGAACGCAAAACGGTATTCGGCTGACGAAAAAAACCTGCGCGAAAAGAAGCAGGGCGGACAATTTCAGAAGCGACACGAATATTCTGACCGAACGGCACGGAATATGGCCCAAAGCGCCGAGACACAGGTTGAACAGCGCGATTAACGCGACGGTTGCGTGCTTTTGCGTCAAAAAACATGACGCGTACAGCCCGAAAGAAAGAATGAGTTTCGTCATTGGATTGAGTTTGTGCAATATGGAGTTTCCGTCCACATAATCGAGAAAATCCTTCACGGTTTTGCCCTCCAGTGCGCGCAGCGCGTGTTTTCCACAGCGGAAATCATTTCATTGACGCCAAGACCATATCTCTCACTCAAAACAACTTTCCTTTCTTCGAGTACCTTCTCCATTGCGTTCATCTCCCTTTGCCGTTTGATTTTCTTAATACATTTGCCAAATGCCGTTTTATATATAAAAATCCGGAGACCTTTACGGCCTCCGGATTTAGCTTTTTCATAAAACTCAAGTAAAAAGAGGCCCGGGATTTTTAAATCACCGGGCCTCTTCTACTTTTGCACAGAGGAATACCCGGCAACGGTTAAAGCCGCCACCACCAGGAATTTTTATTCAGACTGCCGTCAAATGCGAAATCAAAACACAACACAAAAGCTCCTCCGAGAACAAAAATCTCAATGGATATTTTATATCACGAAAATATGATCCGCGCAAGCCCCCAAACGCGCCCTCACCGACTCAACGCAGAGCGCAGAGTCATCACTGCTTGACAGGATAGATACTTAGCGAAAATTTTCATGCCAAATTTGGCACGAAAATTTGAAGGTTGCTTTTCCAGTTTTATTTGGGATAGGGTTTAGTTGCGATAATGTCTTAAAAGCATTGAAAATCTTTGATGCTGCGGGAATCAAGAATCTGAAAGATATTAAACCGACAAATATTTATGCGGCATTCGAACAATTCACGGACAAAAGGGACGTTTCGACAACATTGCGACACTTTTTTTCGCATCTATATAGCGTTGGCAATATTGACACAGATTTGTCAATGTTTGTCCCGCGCAAAATGCGGCTTCAACCGGTCCCGTCAGTATTTACAAAATCTGAAATTGAGAAATTTCTGAGTAGCTTCGATATAGAATCCAAGATGGAAAACGTGACTACGCAATAGCGCTCTTAGCTTTGAGACTTGGCATTCGCTCAAGTGATATTCGCAACTTAGAAGCTATCCTCAATAAATTCCGCGGGGCTTTTGTTGAACAAGCATCGAAGAGGATAACGGCTTGAGCGTATATTTTCATAGATAAACAGCTTCAGGCTAGCAGTCTGTCGGTTTTGCGGAATCAGAAACCAACTTGAACCTCATTCATACATAATTTTGCCACATATGACCGAGGTTATTGCTTCTTTCTTGTCGATTCTATATCAATTGGA
>JAITRO010000200.1 GCA_031288335.1 Synergistaceae bacterium
GCGCACGTCGACAGGCCTGCTTTTTCCTACCCGGCGGTGCTGGGTCCCTTCATGGAGGATTACCCCGCCGACGCCATAGAATTGTCGTGCAGGCTTGATTCCATGCAGGCAGCGGAATGGAGGGGAAAATATCCGTCGAGGACCTTTCTGCGCTCATCCGACTCGCACACCCTCGACACGATCCTCCGGGAGAACTGCACCAAGATGTTGCTGGCGGCTCCCTCTTTTGAGGAGATAATGATGGCTGTCCATGGGGAAGGCTGCCGCAAAGTATATTGGCCGTGGGGCTGAATTGATTATGGGACGCGTCGCGGCAAAAAAGACGACGGCGCGTTATGGATACTCGGCGTGCGGCCGCGTTAGTCTGACGATGGGCGGAAAGCCCGAGTTGCGGCGCGCGGGGTTCAGTGGCGCCGGACATGAGGATTCGAAGATAAGCGTTATAAATGTGTTCGCCGTCTCTAAGATGATTGAAAGGCTGGTCAGATGAAAAGAAAGATTATATTGATCGTTTTCCTCCTCATCTCGCTGTCGGTGCCTCTTTTCCCGGGCGGCGCGGCGCGCGCGGACGCGGCGAAAATATACGTAGCCCCGCTCACCGGAATCGTGGGAGTGCCGATGGAGGAACACGTGGAACATGTGTTTGACGAGATCGGACCCGGCGAAGACGCCATAATCATATTCAAGATGGATACGCCGGGCGGATTGGCGGATTCGATGTCCCGGATAATGTCGTTGATATCGGACTCGGACGTTCCCGTCGTGGTATGGGTTGCGCCGTCGGGCGCACGCGCCGCCTCGGCGGGAGCGTTCATCGTACAGGCTGCCCATGTTGCCGTCATGGCGCCCGAGACCAATATCGGCGCCGCGCATCCCGTGAACGGCTCCGGCGAAGACATCGACGGGGACGAGATGAACCGCAAGGTTGTAAACGACCTCCTGGCGAAGATGCGCTCTTTTGCCAGCGAGAGAGGCAGAAACGCGGAAGTAGCGGAGAACATGGTGCGCGACAGCGTCTCTTTGACCGCCCGAGAGGCATACGAACAGTACGTCATAGATCTTATAGCCTCGAACGAGGAAGAGCTGCTCGAAAAATTGAACGGAATGATGGTGAGCGTAAAGGGGCGCGACGTAACGATAGTCGCCCAAAATGCCGAGATCGTGCCGCTCGACATGAGTTTCAGGCTTCGCGCGATCGAGATATTTTCGCGGCCCGATCTGGCGTATCTCGCGCTGCTCGCGGGCGTCATGCTGATAATCATGGAATTGAAGGCCCCGGGAGGCTTTGTGATGGGAGTGACGGGCGGCCTGCTGCTCTGTCTCGCGGCGTATGCCTTTAGGGTATTGCCGGTGAACCTGGCCGGCTTGGTTCTGTTGATCGGCGGCATTGTGGTCATCCTGGCCGATTTCGCGATCGGGGGCATAGGCGTTTTGGCCCTTCCCGGGATGGTTGGCATGATAACAGGAGGATTGTTGTTGTTCAGGGCTCCGGGGGCAGAATTTTTGGAGGTATCGGCGAGTTTTGTGATCAGCGCGACGTTGGTCATGGGCGTGACGGTGTTGGTTGTCTTGCGGAAGATATATAAGGTGATGAAGCGTAAGCCGACATCGGGATTGGATATGATGGTCGGGGAACGCGCTCGCGTCCGTGGAAAGGCCGATGGCGGGGAGGATATGGCGCTGTTGCACGGCGAATACTGGAGAGTGTCGCGCGAGGATGGGAAAGCGCTGTCCGAGGGCGACGAAATCGAGGTGACCCGCGCGGAATCCATGATGCTGTGCGTCAAATTGGTTCAAAGCAACGACGATGACAAAAACTATACGGAGGTTTGAGAAATGAGTGTATTGCTCGGTCCAGTCTGGGGTATTCTGATACTGTTGTTCATTTTGTCCTCGGCGCTGCGGATAGTGCCCGAGTATCAGAGGCTGGTCGTATTTCGCCTCGGGCGTCTGTGGGGCTCGAAGGGACCGGGAATATGCCTCGTCATTCCCTGGGTAGACCGCACGCTGCGCGTCGACTTGAGGGTTGTCACGCTCGACGTGCCGGTTCAGGAAGTCATCACGCGCGACAACGTGCCCATAAAGGTGAACGCCGTCATCTATTTCAGGGTGCTGGATCCGTCCAAATCGATGGTCGAGGTCGAGGACTACATCACGGCAACGAGCCAGTTGTCTCAGACCACGCTGCGTTCCGTCATAGGGCGCGCGGAGCTGGACGAAGTGTTGTCCGCGCGCGACAAGATAAACATAGAGCTTCAGCAGATAATTGACGAGCGCACCGACCCGTGGGGGATAAAAGTGAGCGCCGTGGAGCTGAAGGAACTCGAACTGCCCGAGGGCATGAAACGCGCGATGGCGCGCCAGGCGGAGGCAGAGCGCGAGCGCCGCGCCAAGATAATAGCCGCCGAGGGCGAGCTCCAAGCCGCCGAAAAACTCACCCAGGCCGCCGAAACGATGGACCGTTCGCCTATGACGCTTCAACTGAGATATTTGCAGACTCTCAGGGAAATTTCGGTCGACAAGAATTCGACCACGATATTTCCGATACCGATGGATTTGATAAGGCCTTTCATTAAAAAATTGGGCGATTGAACTGGAGTGAGGCAGCGTTTGTGCCGACAATAAAAGTGGAGCGCGTTTAAGGAGGTGATGCCCATGACGGACATGATTAAAGGAGTCAGCGAATTTCAGTCCGCGGCGATCGGGTCACAGATCGGCGCGGCCGTCGCGACGAAAGTCCTTGACACGACAGCGGATCTGCAGAAAGATCTGCTGGATCAACTGCTTGGAAAAGCGGGCATCGGTCAGAATCTGAACATAGTGGCTTGAGGCGCTCCCAAACCACAAAACCCCGGGTGTCAAACCCCGGGGTTTTTGAGTTACCAATGGAGGAATGGACATCATGGACAGGGAAACCGCGGCGGAAAAATTTTACGTCGAGGATCACGCGGTATTGCTGGCGCTCATGGTCAAGCAGGCGGAAAGCGGCTGCGGCTCTGAAGGGCGGGCGGCGGCGGTGCGTTCCATCGAGCGTTACGGCAAAGAGCGCGGGATGAGAGCGGCGATGAGGTGCCTTGCTGACGGTGAACCCCTGTCGATGGGCAATTATATTCTTTATGGTGAGTGGGACGACCCAAAAGGAGTCTCAAAGTCGGAGGCGGCCGCCTTCGAGCCCAATTACAAGACGCGCGTCACGACATGCGGCTGGTGCGAGGCATGGAAACATCACGGGCTTCTCAACTATGGGCGCGTATACTGCGACAACGTGGACGAAAATCTTGTCTTCGGGTTCAATCCAGCGCTCACGCTCAAAATGGACAAAATACTGTCGCACGGCGACGAATATTGTTCGTTCGACTGGATCGGCTGCGAATTCAAGGACGCCGAAGAGTTGTCGAAAAAGAGAAAAGATCTCGCCGCCCGCGTGACCAGAGATTTTCTTTACCATTGCGGACACGTCCTTTCCACATTCAGGAGGGAGATTTGTTTTGAGCTTGGACTGCCGAAGGGAGAGAAAATAATCTCTCAGGTTCTCCTCGAATACAAAAAAATTTTCGGAGCATTGAAGAAAAACATCCTGGCCTCGGAGGCCGCGCAAAATTTTTTCCCGTATGAAAAAATAGAGTATATTCGCTCACGTCAGGTGAAATCGTTTTGAACATCAAAGTCATTGTACTTGATGTAGACGGCACACTCACCGACAGCACCGTCTACTACGGCGATAATAATCTTGAACTGAAAGCGTTCAGCACAAAGGACGGAGCGGCGTTGAAACCGCTCCAGGGCCTTGGTATTGATGTTATTTTCCTCACTGGGCGCGAATGCGAGGCGGTTATGCGCCGCGCTGCCGACTTGGGTGCGACCGCCGTACAAAACATCTCCGACAAGGCGGCGAAATTGCGTGACCTGCTCGCGGAGCGAGGCATTACGCCGGAGCAGGCCGTCTATATTGGCGATGACCTGAACGACTACGCCGCAATGTCGCTCTGCGGCTATAAAGCCTGTCCTTTTGACTCCGCGGCGGAGATAAAGACGATCGCGAATTATGTGTCTCCTCTCCATGGCGGTCACGGCGCGGTGCGGGACATTGTGGAGAAGTTGCTGAAAGACAGCGGACGGTGGGGTGAATTGCTGGCGAGATATAGTATTGCAGACGAACAAAAATAAAACTCCGCCCTACTGCCGGTATTGCTGATGAGAGTTGATCAAAGAGGTGGATGCTCATTTCGTGTAGATTCTCAAGCCTCTCTCAAGCGAGCGGTCCGGTTGAGTTGAACCGAAGCCCAAGAGTGCCTTCATTTTTTGATTAAAACTCCATCGTTCCGACGGCGAGCGGGAAAAAGTTTCTTCCAGAACGTAGGTCTTCTCAATAAGATTGAGAAATTCATTTGAAAGTATTCCTTCTTGATCAAACAAATAAATCTTTTTATAGTGCAGCAGGCGATCTTCTGTAAGAAATTGAGATTCGTCCAGATTCATATAATCATATCCATATCCCTGATACTGAAAATCTATTGTTTTCTTCCCATCGGAATACCCTACATACAGTTCATGTGGATTATAAATTCTATAATTAGAGGCAATCATCCCGTTAGAACGATGAACTATATTTAGAGGGAGTTTATATCCACGTTTATCAAAATAATACGTGATCCATCCTGATACAACCTTTTCAGGCAAGGTGCTCAATAGCAATGAATCATTTAAAAGATTTTTATCATTTAGATATTCGGCAACTTCCCTAAAGGTAACGCTATTTTCTGGACTAAGTATCTTACTGTAATTTTTATACCCCGTAACAAAAAACAAGGCAAATACAGAAATACACAGAAGAAACTTTCTGGAAGCATTTTGATTAAACCAGGGTACACGGCATATTGTGCAAACAGCATAGGCAGTAATTAAAAACACATGAGGGAGTATGACGAAAAAATATCTATTTAAATAAAATCCGCCACTGGGATGAAGAAACTTGCTGTAACACCAAACACTCAAGATAAGCCAAGCTATACTACCCATCAAATAACGCCAAATGTCGAAAACATCATCACCATTTTTTCTTTTTATCTTTTGTAGTTCTTTAAATAAAAGTGCCAAAAAACCCACGCTAAATAAGAGACAATAAATTATGGAATTGCTCAACAAATAAGCAATGGTTTCAACCGGAGCCATGATATTGGGAGGTGACACCCAGAAGAAGCTCAAGTCGGAGGTGTGATAAGCAAACATAAAGATAAACCACGGAACAAAGCAAATCCCAGCCCAAACATACGACAAAATACATTTGAAGGCGATTTTTTTCCTGAGCCAGAGGCATAAATCCACCAGGCCATAAAACAGCGCCAGAATCGAACCGAAATAATGGCTGTATAGAAGCAGTGCAAGCGATATTCCATAAAGAAGAATGTTTTTGTTACTCTCTTCTTTCAAGCGCCTGACATAATATAGCAACGTCATGCTCGAAAAACAGAACAGACTGGAATACGCGCGTATCTCCCATCCACCCTGAGTTATCAATATAGAGGAAGTAGCTGCAACGCACACAGCGAAAAACCCCAAATCTTCTCCGCCGATGGCTTTTCCAGCCTTACCCAGCGCGATGACACCGCCGACCGTGAACAGGATGGGTAGGATAAGCAGATAAGTCTCACCGTAAGGCATTACACGATAAAACAGAGACAACAGTAAAGTGAACAGCGGCGGGCAGCTATCATCAACCATCAGTTTACATACCTCAATAACGCTTTTCTCGTGAATCATTCCAATTGAAAATAACTCGTCAAACCCATACGATTGCCGCGAACCAAACGCCAGCATGAAAACCGTCATAAACGTCAGCACGGCGGCGCTCAAAACCCGATAAATGCGCGTCTTTTCTGATAAAACATACAACTTGTTCATTAATACTCCCTCCTGAAAACTATGAATTTCGAAGCGGCGATGGTGATGGATCCCGACCCAGCGATTCGCGCGGCACTCCTGAGTCTACTTCAAAGATGCAAAGATCTATTCGACTTGATAGACGACTTCTCGCTGCTAAAAGTTGAAATAAGATGACAAAAGGGCGGGGATAATTTCCCCGCTTTTTTTACTGTTCAATCGTTCACTTTTAATTTCCCTATATCTTCCACCGATAGTTCGGAGATTTGAGAGATTGTTTCGATCTCAAAACCGCGGAGAAGCATCCGCTTCGCCATCTCCAGCTTGCACTCTGCCACGCCTTTAGCCTTGCCTCTGCCCTCGCCTCTAGCCTCGCCTTCTGTCACAGCAGCTTTGAGGCGCGTGGCTTCGTCCATAAGGTAAAGTTCCCTTGCCTCCCAGAGCATCCTTGTGCGTTCGTCGGTGCTGAGCTGCTTCAGGCGGCCCACTGTCATATTCATTTCCTTTGTCTTCATCGCCAGCATTTCAATCTCCTCCTCACTCTCCGACTTTATCAGACGGAGCCAGTCCAAAAGTTCACTCTCCTTCTCGTCCGAACCGGACGATTCGGGCAGCTTGCCGAGTTCCAGTGTGTGAATCTCCATCACGTCCATAAACAGTACGCCCTTGTCGGGGTCATACAGCTTGAATTTGTGGTGATAATGCTCGTCGACGTCTATAATGCGGTAGTCGGCGATTATTATCGTTACCACCTTCGCTATGCCGGCGTAGCTCTGACCGGGAGCTATCTGCCTCGCCAAATTGCGCCCGGTGGAAAATGCCGCACGCTTTGCCATGAAGGGCAGTGTACGCACCTGTATCTCGACGGAGATCAATTTTTTGTTCTTCAACTGGACACGCACGTCCAGTATCCCCAGTTTGTCGTCCGGCGAGTCTCGTTCCAGATGTGGATCTATGATCTCGAGGCTTTCGTATTCCTCGGCCGGAATGTCCAGAGCGACGATCAGGAACGCGCGTATTATCTGGATATACCT
>JAITRO010000165.1 GCA_031288335.1 Synergistaceae bacterium
ATCGCGGATATTTCCACAGACCCGTCCGTCGTTTCCTCCTCGATCGTAAAATATGAGCTCGGGAATACATAGTAGCACGCCTCGGTCTCGTCGTGGTAGTAATATCCGCCTTCATCATAGGATGTGTAATACAGCGGGCCGACGCTATCCATGATGGACCTGGCGGTATCGCCGAGATACGCCACGGCGGACGTGTCCACGCCGTACCGGATGGTCAGGCTGTACCGCGCCGTGGCCGGCCAGCTCATCAGGCCGTACTGGTCGTAGGCCACGGCTGTGTACATGGTCTCCTTGTTGTTCTTCAGGCTGATCTTCTTCGCGTACTCCTTGCCATTTTGCGGCGTGGGTACGGAGCCGTCGGTTGAATAGTAGACAGTGAGGCCCTGGCCCGCTTTGATCGCGAACGACGTTTCCGCATCGTAATCTCCCGGCTCGGGGTCGAACGCTGGAGCGGGGCTGATCAGCTCGCTTGTCAGCGCAAGTTGCCGCTCATACGCGGCGAGGATCTGCTTGTTGGCGGAAGCCATGTCCTTCAGGACTCCGACATACCACGAGATCAGCCGCTCATAGGAGCGAACGTCTCCGCTGTCAACGCCCTGCAGGGCGTTCATCCCGCGTATGGCGTCGTCATATTTGCCCTCTGCGGCGTAGGCGTCCGACAGGGCGACCAGAGCGTCCGGATCGTTCGGCCGCTTCGTCAGAGCCTGAAGGAAGGCGTCCTCCGCTCGTTCGTACTTCCCCGCGTTGAAGTTTTCGACGCCGACGCGCATCTGAGCGTCGTAGTTGTCGTTCGGTTTGACGGAGCCAAAGTACCAGACGCACACGGAGGATACGGCGACGACGCACGCCGAGCATACGGCGATCAGCGCGGCGTTTCTGCGTTGCCTGCGTTCACGCTCCGCGCGCCTGCGCCGTTCGATGGCTCTGCGCTCCTCAGGCGTATATTCCCTCCTCGGCCTGCCGCCCCGATTCGGCGCCGCTCTATTTGCCACTTATTCCTGCCCCTTGTCACATCGCCGGCGATACGCGCCGACGCGCAATACCTGCCAGTCATCTATGCCGTCCATCCGCCAAAGACCGATCAAATACATCATACCATAGTTCGCGAAACCTTGGTTATTACGCAAAGGTTCGTAACGACTCAACGGTCGCAACCTTGACACGCAACCACGTTTCACGATAAGATGAAGAAACCTTGCGGGCATAGCTCAGCTGGCTAGAGCACATGGGTCACAACCATGGGGTCCGGGGTTCAAGTCCCTGTGCCCGCACCACCCATATGTCAAGCCCACGATAAAAATTTTTAGCGTGAGCTTGACACTTTAGCTTACAATGCATTTCAGCCTGGTGCGAAAACTCTCGATATCTTTCCCGAAATACATCAATTCTACAAGTTTCGGATTGCAGTGAACGGAATTGCACTGGTGATATAGTCCACCGAGAACAAACCCTCGGGGGATGTTCCAAGGTTATTTATCTTACTGCGGTTGCTGAATGTCGCAATCTCGCTTATCTGCGGTATCAGGTTATTGCGGTGCGTATAACTATTGAGGAGTGTCTTTCATATTTTATATACTATTTATTTTTTCCGCAACATCGCTTATATTTCTTGCCACTTCCGCAAGGGCATGGGTCGTTCCTGCCCGGCTCATCAACTGTCTTGACTGGCCGATAGGTATACCCTGCAAAATCAATTTCCTGAATAGATGGCATCCGGAAACTAAAGGCAGTTTTGCCATCGTGGTTTGTTACAGCAAAATCACCCAACCCTATAATATCCATCCCGATAAGCACATCACAGTTGGACGGTATAGCTTCAATCGCAGGAATTCGTCTGATTCTCACTTCATTAGGCAAGTCTACGTTTATGTAATACTGCCCACAATCTTTATTCCCCGATGGCGTTGATATTCTGGTGTAAGAGAAAGGAGATATTCCGAGTTGAGCAATCACTTCGGGACGCATCACCGTGTTGGTCGCACCGGTATCCCATAATGCCGTTGCTGTAACTATCCGCGCTTTTGACTCGGGATTGTCCCACTCCTGTATTTTGACTTCATTTGCAAGAACATTGGAACGACTGTTATACCTTGACGTGAAGCATCTCACCTGATCGGATGAAAGAGTTATCCCGCTCATGCAACCGCTACATTCGACTGAAACGACAAGACGAGTTTTTCGGGGTCGTCAACGCACTCCTGAATAATGAACGTGCCTATAGGCTCTGTCTTTCTTGCCTCATCATAGGCCGCATCCATTCTGTTATACGTCCCGATGACTTGCTGGTTTTTAATCACAAGGAAACAATGTCCGTACTCTTTGTAAAGGGCGTCAAGATTATCAATGAAATATTTATAATCATCCATGCCAGCGTCTCCTTTCATTACCATGATTATATCACTTTTATTGCGTGTGTGATATCAGAAAAATCCGCTTCGGCTATGATCATTAACTCACCCACGACATTTTTTTTCGTGGGCTTGACACTTTTCCCTATGAGTAGGAGAATATCAGATGTTTTCGTCTTTTAATGTGAATTTTTCTACGAAGAGATTAAATTCCCTGTTATCAAAGGTTTGGCCACCTAAGACAACATCACACAGATTAGATAGTTCGCGAAATGCGTCATCAGACATTCTTTTTTCTAGTGAATTGCGCATATCCAAAATACCCGTACGAACCTCATTTAGTGAAGCCTCGAGATAGTCAGCGTCTTCCGGAGCTGTCAATAGTGTCACTAATGTCGAATATACCCACAACTCTTCTGCAATGTCTCCAACGGGAAGCGCATCAACATTGGATTTATCTTTGTACAGCAAGCTGTATTTTTTTTGAAAGCAGTTTAACATTTGTGAGGTTATATTTACGGGGTAGAGAGGTGTCAACTCCTCAAACAAAGCGGTATCATTTAATTCAATTGCTTTTTTCGCATCGCTAAGCATCTGTTTAGAAACCTGCAGTGCGACAGGTTTGATTTTCTTAGAATCATCTGTACATAACGTAACCAAATAATCAAAAGAGGCATCTGCAAATGGGATACAGCCAACAAGCCATTTACCAAAGTCATCGTTTGATGTCATATCAAAATCTTCAATTATGATGGGATAGTAGCTTAACATACCCTCATTATAAATCTTATCCGGAAAACAGATAGAATACTCGGTTTGTAATGGCTTAAAGCCGTCCTCTACAATCTTTCGTTCCTTTTTATATTGTTCCTCATACCAACCTTTTAT
>JAITRO010000166.1 GCA_031288335.1 Synergistaceae bacterium
ATTCGCCTTCCGTTAGTGGTGACCGACGAGGACGACCGGTTTGGTTTCAGCGCGCATTTCCCTTCGCTGAGCGACCTCAACGACGCCGGAGCCACCCAAAACGCCGCGAAACAGCTTTCCGCGATATCAAACGAATCGGAACTCACGAACCACTGTCTCAGGATAAATCCGGACGCGAGCTTCAACGATACCGTGGAAATACGGTTTTACGCGCTCAAGGAGGGCTGGGCCGAGGCGTTTGACGGATATCGCTCATCGTGGCAGTCGCGTTACGATTTCAGCGAGTATGAGAGGGACGATCTCAAATGGTTCGGCAAGTGCGCTGTCCATAATTTCGTCTTCTTGTACGGCAAAGAGGGTTTCGATCACGAGCGTGAGAAGATGGACGTCGATGGTCTCCTGGCGCAGGGAGAGAAATTTGGCGGATACGACACGGTCACGATATGGAACCAGTACCCGAGACTCGGCATCGATTCGAGAACGCAGTGGGACTTTTACGACGATTTTCCCGGCGGCAGGACGGCGATCAGGGAAGCCGTCGAGAGTTTCCACGCGAAGGGAGTTTACGTCTTCCTCCCCTATATTCCGTGGGACAGAGGAAACGACGAGACCACGAACAGTATGGGTGACGAGTTCGTCCGAATGATAGCCGACACGGACGCGGACGGTTATCAGCTCGACACCATGCGGGACCTGCCGTTCAGCTACAGGCGAAAACTCGACCAAGTGCGGCCTGGGCTTGTTCTCACATCGCAGCATCATCCCCTGAAAAAACACCCGGTCGAGTTCATAACCACGTCGTGGGACGAGTTCTGGCAATTTGCCCCTATGCCGGAGGTCGATGTCTTCCGTTTCATCTGCCCCATGCACATTGCGCCGGTGGTTTCGCGTTGGCTGCGCATGGAGGACAAGACAGTGCTGATAAAAAGGTGCGAGTTTGGTGGAGCGCCCATCGTGATTTGGCAGGATATTTTCGGCAGATGGATGCCCTTCTCCGATGATCAGAAGTTCCGTATAAAGGCCTGGAAAAAAGTTTACCTCGATTACCGGAGCATATATCAGGGACCGAGACCGATACCTCTACTGCCCACAAGTATGGACGGCGCGTACTGCAACATGTTTGAACGCGCGGACGGGAGGGAGCGAATATATTCATTCTACAACGACGAGGAAGAAACTCTCTGCGCGTCGGTCAAAGCGCGCGGAATGAACGTGGATGAAACGCGGATAATCCTCGGCCTCGGAGAGGCGAAGATGAAAAGCGGCATTCTTTCGGCGAAGCTTCCGCCGAAAGAAGTGGTTCATGTCCTCGTGAGTTGATGCCGCGCAGGATCAAAACCTCGCGCGCCGCAAAACCTTCAGCCTGGAGATATACTTCTATTATATAATGATCATGGGCAAGGAATACAAGTATTTCAAATCGAGAGAGATAGGAGGTGAAATCGTGGGAGTATCCACCATGAGGGGATAAGATGTAAGACCGGCTCTGGCCGGCAATCTTTGTCGATCCTAGAATTCCACGACTTTAGTCGTGGGAGTATGTCAAAATAACGAACAGTTTTATTGCGGGGAAATTTTTTCGGGGAGATGATTCGATATGGCTGCGGATTACGCGGCGCTGAAAAAGGGCGGCTTTATGCGACAGGTGCAGCGGGACAATTTTTCCGTGCGCCTCGCGGTCGTCGGAGGGAATTTGACGGCTGAGCAACTCGCGACCATAGCCGGAATTTCGGCGAAGTACGGCGATGGGCATGTTCATCTTACATCGCGGCAGGGAGTGGAGATACCCTTCATAAAACTTGCCGATATCGACGCGGTCAAGTCGGAGTTGGAGCGCGGCGGGGTTTCGGTCGGCGTCTGCGGCCCCCGCGTGCGCACCGTCACGGCGTGCCAGGGGGTGGACGTATGTCCCAGCGGGTGCGTCTCGACATACGCGCTGGCCAAGGAGATATCGCGGCGCTATTTCGGGCGGGAACTGCCGTACAAGTTCAAGTTCGGCGTCACCGGCTGCCGCAATAACTGCTTAAAGGCCGAGGAAAACGACCTCGGCATAAAGGGCGGAATGTCCGTCGAATGGATTAAGGATGACTGCATACTGTGCGGCGTCTGCGTCAAAGTTTGCAGAGAGGACGCGATTTCGATGGAGGACGGCGGAATAAAACTCGACGCGCCCAAGTGCAATCAATGCGGTCGCTGCGTGAAATCCTGCCCGACGGGAGCCTGGAAAGGCGAACCGGGATACCTGCTCTCGTTCGGTGGGATGTTCGGAAATATCATTGCTCAGGGCAGGGAAGTGACGCCCATAATTCATGATAGTGACGCGCTGTTCCGCGCGGCGGACGCGGCGATCGAGTTTTTCGCCGCCAACGCCGGGGCCGGCGAACGTTTTCGTTCGGCGATAGAGCGGGCCGGTTGGGACGCGTTCAAAACTCACGTGGAGGCCGCGCTCGATGCCTGATGGAATCATTATAGACGCCGCCGTCGATATAACGGATGTGGTCTGTCCGGTGACCTTCGTGAAGGCCAAGGTCGCCCTCGACGAGCTGGACGACGGACAGGTGCTGTCCATCCGCATGAACGACGGCGAGCCCGTGCAAAACGTGCCCAGAAGCGTAAAGGACGAGGGACACCGGATACTGAGGCTTTCGGACAATGGCGACGGAACATACAGTCTGATCGTGCGGAAGCACGGCGACTAGGAATATACGCGGGGGAGTGTTGCGGATGAAGCTGACAGTGGGAGGAAACGTCAAGGAGTACAAGGAAGGCATGACCGTGGGCGAACTCATAGAGGCGGAGGACGTCAAGACGCCGATGTACGTCACGGTCTCGGTCAACGATGAATTCGTCGAGAGCGGGGATTTCGCATCCACAACCCTCAATGAGAACGACACGGTGGAATTTTTGTACTTCATGGGCGGGGGCCGCTGAGACGTGGCTTTTTCGAACGAACAGCTCGAGCGTTACTCGCGGCATATCATCCTCAAGGAGATAGGGGTCAAGGGGCAGAAGCGCCTTATGGAGGGCAGCGTGCTCATCATAGGGGCGGGAGGCCTGGGTTCCCCCGCGGCGCTCTATCTGGCGGCGGCAGGCGTGGGACGTATAGGCGTGGCCGACGCCGACGTCGTTGAGATTTCCAACCTCCAGCGCCAGGTCATACACGCCACGCCCGACGTCGGCGTCCCCAAGGTCGAATCGGCGCGCGACAAGATGAACGCGATAAACCCCGACGTGAAGGTGGAGACGTTTCGCGCTTTGGTGGACGGGGAAAACGTCATGGAATTGATATCGCGTTACGACTTCATAATAGACGGCACGGATAATTTCGGCGCGAAATTTCTGATAAACGACGCCTGTGTGATAGCGAAAAAACCGTTTTCGCACGCCGGAATACTGCGTTTTCAGGGACAGCTCATCACCTATGTCCCTGGCGAGGGGCCGTGTTACCGCTGTCTGTTCCCGGCTCCGCCCCCGCCGGACGCCATACCCACTTGCAGTCAGGCCGGGGTGATCGGTGCCATGGCGGGCGTCATCGGCTGTCTCCAGGCGCTGGAGGCGGTGAAATACCTTGCGCGCGCCGGCAAACTGCTCACGGGCGTCCTGCTCACCTATGACGCTCTGACTATGGAGTTTCGCCGCGTGAAGACACCGGCGCGGCGGAACTGCGCCGTGTGCGGCGTGGACGCTGCGATAACGGAAGCGGTGAATTGTGTGGCGGCGCCCGTCTGTGAAGGTATTAATATATGAGCGATATGAGAGAGTCCGAGAGGCGCTGTAAGATTCTCATATCCGCGTCCGATGCGGACGAAATGATCTCTCACGCCAAAGCCTGTTTCCCGCAGGAGGCGTGCGGCCTTCTGTCGGGAAACATCGAGGAAGACATTAAAAGAGTGGCCCGCATTTACAGGATGACAAACATTGACGCGAGTGGATCGCATTTCAGCATTGAACCGAAAGAACAGCTCGCGGCGATAAAGGATATGCGCGCTCGTGGGATTGTTCCGCTGGGCAATTTTCACTCGCATCCCGAAACCCCAGCGCGTCCCTCCGAGGAGGATATACGCCTCGCTTATGATCCTGCGGCAAGCTACGTCATAATTTCCCTCGCCGGAGAGACGCCGGTCATGCGGGCTTTTCACATAGAGGACGGCGCGGCGCTGGACGAGGAAATCGAAATATTCGAATCATATTTATAATGAAATAGGGGCTATCACTGCAATTTACAATGATAGCCCCTATTGTTATTATTACTATTCCTTAGAGAATTTTGTTACTTTAGTCTGATGTTTATATATGTCTCTTCCTGTAAAAAATCAGCCCCCCAAGAATTAATGGCAGAATACCAATGCCTGTTGAACAGCCGCCACCATCCCCGCCGCCACCAATTGATTGAACTGGATTACCCGTGATTTTGCCTCCCATTTCTTCTGCTGTCTGAACAGATTTAAAGATACCATTGCTTTTTATAGTACCCTCAGAATTGTATATTTTACCTTCATTTACAATCTCACCTTCATTTACAATCTTACCTTTGTTATTGACTTCATGCTGATTGATAAGTTTGCCATCTGATTTAATCTCTACAGTTCCTTCATTGTCAAGAACACCTGGATCTGGATCAAGTGTCAATGTCGCTTTGTCTGTTACAGTACAGTGGGGGCAGAAAGAAAAGCCTAAAGATAAGCGCAGAATTGTACGATATATAGTATATGAGCACAGATTACAGCCGACAACTGAGTAGAGAATATGAACGAGCGAC
>JAITRO010000042.1 GCA_031288335.1 Synergistaceae bacterium
TCAGTCAATACACCGGGTAGAGACGTGTGCTGGATTTTTTCTCAGGATGGCGAAACGTTTCTCGGAGCGACAGACAATAAATTGAGATTGGTTAAACTGGAAGACATTCCCTTGTTGAAGCATTTCGAATCGATTGGGTTGCCGCCTAATCTCGCTGCACAATAGAAATCGTCGTCCTGTCTTTAATACGGGAAGTATGGTTTTCAGCGATGGAGGCCGTTTTTCACTTATCCTCCTCTGGTGAAGTATGTAATGGCTGGCCGTTGTAAACGACGCTTTTGCGCGCCGGTCGACGACTGAAACATTACTCTAAAATTCCTCCAACGGATAGGGAGGTGGAAATGTCGTAAATTGGCTGGTAACGCGGAATTTTACCGAAAGAAGAGTTTCTTAATCAAGGGGATTTGAAATTTTTGCCATTATAAATTGAAAAGAGGTATGGTTATGTTGACTGAAAAAAAATTCGTTGTAAATAGGGCATTAACCGTAGTATGTACAATAATACTGCTGTTTTCATTTGCAGGTTGCTCGGCATCGTCGGACGAGACACCCGTTCCATCCTTGCCGCAGTCCAACGGGAAACCCCAATATGGCGGCGCGTTTACCGTAGCGTATCCAGCCGAGCAGAGGGGTTTCGACAGCGCTCTGGTTAATTTTGGATATATTTCCAGTCTCCATCTGACCGCCAACACCATGATCGAGGGCGATTGGGGCAAAGGCCCGTCCGGAGATCAGCAGGCGGACTTCGACACCAGTACGCCGCCACTCGCCGTGAACAAGGGCATTCTGGCCGAAAGATGGGAATTTGTCGGCGATGACACCGTCAAATTATACATCCGCCAGGGCGTTCATTTCGCGCTGAACCAGAACAGCGAGGCAAGCAAATTGGTCGACGGCCGTGAGATGACGGCGGAAGACGTCGCCTTTTCCCTCAGGCGTCAGTTCAACATGGAACCAAGCGTGTCCGTTCCCGACGCCTACGCACTGAGCAGATTGACGCCGGATGAATATCCGACGTCAATCGAGATCATCGACAAGTACACTGTGGAAGTAAAAGGGAAACCTGAGTTTCTCGGTTCGCTGTTCTATTGGCTCAGCGCTGTGGCCATCTATCCGCCGGAAGTCGTGCGGAAATACGGAGACCTGACAAACCCGCTCAACGACGTCGGCACAGGCGCCTTTTATCTCTCGGATTACCGGCAAAACAGTTCCATCACTTTCACCAGGAACGACAATTACTGGGAAACCAACCCGTATGGCATTGGCAAGGGAGATCGGCTGCCCTACGTCGACAGCGTTAAATTTCTGGTCATCCCCGATCTTTCCACCCGTCTGTCGGCATTCCGCAGCGGTCAGATCGATCAGATTCAGGATGTTTCATGGGACGATTTCAAGCAACTCACGAAAGAAAACCCGAATCTTAAATACAAGAGAATCGTGAACTCGCCCCAGGGTCTTGCCTTGCGGTCGGATAAACCGGGTCAGCCCTGGCATGATGTAAAAGTGCGTCAGGCGCTGCAGATGGCGATTGATCTCGACGCTATCGTCGACGATTACTTCGAGGGCGAGGCCGAAAAACTCGCTTACCCCATCGCCCCGCGCAAGCTGTTCAAGAGTCTCGGCGTGTATCGTGAGTTCGATACGCTTCCGGACAACGTCAAGGAAATTCTCACATACAATCCCGAAAAGGCCAAACAGATTCTGGCGGACGCCGGATACCCCGACGGATTTACAATTCACGTCATCCTGAAATCCTCTCATGTCGATTTGGCGAGCATCCTGCAAAACCAGCTTCAGAAGATCGGCGTAACGCTTGACCTGCAAGTCAGGGAAGATTCCGTATATACTTCGATCGCTTCATCCAAATCGCACGAGGAAGGCATCTTTGTGGAGGAACTGACCGGCGCACCGCAGGCTTTCCATGAATTCCGTCCGACGGATCCCGGCAACACGGCCATGATCGACGACCCGACCACCAACAAAATGATCGCGGAATTTGCCGAAGATTTCATGGTCAACGACGAGGAAGCCTGGCCGCGTTTGGGAGAATATACGCCTTACATCCTCGAACAGGCATGGTATCTGTTCCTCCCCGTGCCGTATACTTATACGGTGTGGCAGCCATGGGTACAGAACTATAACGGCGAGAACAGCATCGGCGCGGGCCATTTCGGCAACTATCCGAGGTATATCTGGATCGATCGGGAACTGAAAAAAACGCTGGGCAAATAAGCTTGATTCTTGAAAGCAAAACGATGATAGATCGTCTCCCCCTCCGCTCTCTGCAAGAGGGAGATTCATACGCTTCAGAAAAGATTTCGCTAACAGCGGCAATGACTTTCCCTGATGCGGCATCGAGCCCTGGGGAGACGAGATCGATATCCCTGTCCGGAAAAAGAAGCTCAAAAAGTAACCGTTACAAAGTGAAGGGTACACATGGGACGTTATCTGCTTAGAAGATTGTTTTATGTCATACCGACAATGTTTTTTGTCTCGGTGCTCGTTTTTTTGTTAGTCCGCTTCATTCCGGGGAACGTCGTGGACATGATGGTGGCGGAGATGGGCGGCGGGGGAGCTGCCGGCGTGAACCGCGAGGCCGCGGTCGAAATATTGACCCGCCGGCTTGGATTGGATGTTCCGATCCCCAGGCAATACGCAAGATGGATAAGCGACGTATTCCGCGGGGATCTGGGCCAGTCGTTATGGACAAACAAAAGCATTTCCGCGGATATCCTGGAGCAGCTCCCGGTTTCATTGGAACTCGGATGTATGGCGATGTTGCTCAGTCTGGTATTTTCATTGCCCATAGGCATTTTTTCGGCAATGCGCCAGGAGACGTGGGGCGACTATGCGGGGAGGACTGTATCCATTTTGGCCATCTCGATTCCCGCGCTGTGGCTGGGCACTACGGTCATGGTCTATCCGTCCATCTGGTGGAACTGGACTCCGCCGGTGGAATATATTCCTTTTGGCGAAAACATGGGCGGCAACATCCTCCAATTTCTGCTGCCGGCGTCTATTATGGGATTGGGGCTGGCTGGGATGACGATGAGAATGACGCGAACCATGATGCTCGAAGTTCTGAGGCAGGATTATATCCGAACGGCCTGGTCGAAAGGGCTGAAAGAGTTGACGATTGTCCGGCGTCATGCGCTGAAAAACGCGTTTATCCCGATTCTGACCGTCATCGGCAACCAGTTCCCGATATTGATCGGCGAGTCGGCGGTGCTGGAACAAATATTTGGCCTGCCCGGAATAGGCCGTTATCTGGTCAACGCGCTGCTGACGCGTGATTATCCCGTCATTTCGGGCGTTACGCTGGTTATGACGGGATTCATTATGGCGGTTAATATCATGGTGGACATTTTATATATCTATTTAGACCCAAGGCTTCGATACGATTATAAATGATTGGCGGACATGGAGATATGGAAGAGAAAAAGACACCGCTTCAGGCAAGAGCGCCTAAAAAAAGAAATCATCTCGCCGACATATTCACGAGGCTGGTCAAGGAAAAGCCGTTGGGCGCGGCGGGCGGCGCCATACTGCTCATCTTGCTGCTGGTTGGAATCTTTGCCGACGTTCTGGCGCCGCACGGATATAACGATGTCGAGTTTGCCGCCAGGTTAAAGCCTCCTAGCGCGGAGCACCTCCTGGGAACGGATAATCTCGGGCGAGACCTGCTTAGCCGCGTTATTTACGGGGCGCGTATTTCCATGCTGGTGGGGCTTGGCGCGTCGCTTTTGTCCACCGTTATTTCCGTGATTATCGGTTCCGTTTCGGGATACTTCGGCGGCGCAGTGGATTTTTTGATCCAACGGTTTGTCGACAGCGTGATGTGCTTGCCGTCGCTCATTATATTGATGACGGTCATCGCGATCACCGGCCCCGGCCTTCTGCCGGTGATTCTCGTATTGGGCGTGGAGGGGGGCGTCGGCGGGCGCGTGCGGGTGGTGCGCAGCGCCGTTATCGCCATAAAACGGAATTTGTACGTCGAGGCGGCGCAAGCCATCGGCGTTTCGGCGTTCGAGACGATACGCCGGCATATTTTGCCTAATATCATGGCTCCCGTGATCGTGATGTTTACGATGTCGATGGGCTCGGCCATAATCGCCGAAGCTACGTTGAGCTTTCTCGGCCTGGGTGTGCCGCCGCCCATGCCTTCCTGGGGCGGCATGTTGAGCCTGAGCGGACGCGCTTATATGCTGAACGCTCCCTGGATGTCGCTTTGGCCGGGACTATGCCTGTGCGTCGCCGTCTACTGTATCAACATGTTTGGCGACGCCCTGCGGGACTTGCTGGATCCAAGGCTTCGCGGCGATCTTGGGTCTTATGCGGTAAATAAGCAAAAGGCAGGCTGATAAGCGGCGTGGATAAAAGTCAAAAAATAATAGAAATAAAAGATTTACAGACCAGTTTTTACACACTGGAGGGGGAATTGAAGGCCGTCAGCGGTTTATCCTGCCATGTATACAAAGGGGAAAGCGTCGGCCTTGTGGGGGAAAGCGGCTGCGGGAAAAGCGCCTGCGCCATGTCCATCCTGCGCCTCATCCCAAATCCGCCGGGAAGGATCGTCGGCGGAGAGATACTGTTTCAGGAACATGATCTGTTAAAACTATCCGAACGAGAGATGCGTCAAATCCGCGGAAACCGCATCGCGATGATCTTTCAGGAGCCGTCTTCCTCGCTGAATCCCGTCTTAACCGTCAAACAGCAGATATTTGAGACCTTAAAACTGCATCGTGGATTGGACGACGGTCAATGTCTGGAGGAGACCGTCCGGTTATTGCGTCTCGTGGGCATTCCGGACCCGCAACTAAGGGTGAACGACTACCCGTTCCAGTTCAGCGGAGGCATGCGACAGCGGATTATGATCGCGATGGCCCTGAGTTGCAGACCCGAGCTTTTGATCGCGGACGAACCCACGACATCTTTGGATGTTACCGTTCAGGCACAGCTGATGGAACTCATTGACGGACTCAGAAAAACTTTCGGCACATCCGTCATTTTGATTACCCATAACCTTGGGCTTGTGGCGCGTTATGTGGACAGGGTGAGCGTCATGTACGCAGGCCGCATGGCGGAGATCGCTCCAACGGATGAATTGTTCGAAAATCCGGCGCACCCATACACACAGGGCCTTTTGGCATCCGTGCCGCGTCTCGACGCCGGCCGCCAAAAATCGCTGAGGGGCATTAAAGGCCAACCTCCGAACCTGACGCGTTTGCCCGACGGATGCAGCTTCCATCCGCGTTGCGAATATGCCCGGGATATCTGCGAAAAAGAATACCCTCCGCTCGAAAAAATCGGCGAGGAGCACTACCGCGCCTGTTTTCTGGAACCCGGCGAACTGAAGAAACCGCGGTGAATAGGGATGACGATGACGGAAGACCATTTGATCGATATCGAAAATATGTATATGTACTTCCCGGTCACGTCCGGTATTTTTCAGAAGAAAACGACCGGCGTCCGCGCCGTCGACGGTGTTACCTTCCATATCGAAAGAGGGGAAACTTTGGGCCTCGTTGGGGAGAGCGGATGCGGCAAATCGACGACCGGGCGCTGCATCCTCCGCCTCTATCCAGGTATCAAAGGCAAGGTATCGTTTGAGGGTGTCGATCTTGCGACTCTCAGCCGGGATAAAATGCGGCGTGCGCGGCGCGATATGCAGATCATCTTTCAGGATCCGATCGCTTCCCTCGATCCGCGTATGACTGTGGGCGAAATCATAGGGGAGCCGCTCAGGGCGCATCGCGCCGCCTTCGGAAGCGAATATGCGGATCAGATCGCCGAACTCTTGAGCATGGTTGAACTGGAACCTTCCATGGCCGATCGCTATCCCCATGAGTTCAGCGGAGGACAGCGCCAGCGCGTCGGAATCGCCCGCGCCCTGGCGTTGCGTCCAAAATTTATCGTTTGCGACGAGCCCGTTTCGGCGCTGGATGTTTCCATTCAGGCTCAGATCGTCGATATGTTCGAAAAGCTCCGCGAGGAATTGGGCTTGACGTACCTGTTCATCGCGCACGATCTGTCCGTCGTCCGCAACATCAGCGATCGTGTGGCGGTGATGTATCTGGGTAAAATCGTGGAGATCACCAAATCGGACGAACTTTACATAAATCCTCTGCATCCCTATACTGAGGCGCTTCTGTCCGCCGTACCCATTCCCGATCCTAAAATTGACCGCAAGCGGCAGCGCATTCTCCTGCAAGGCGACGTCCCAAGCCCCATAAACCCGCCGCGGGGATGCCGTTTCAACCCGCGGTGCCAAAGAAGCGCCGCGGTATGCCGTGAGGTGGAGCCTGAATTGAGACAGACATCGCGGGATTCCGGCCACTGGGTTGCCTGCCACGACGCGTAATTACAGGATATGTGTCGAAGATTATATAAAAATTATGAACACGGCATATGACATAACACTACAACGCACACAATAATCTACAGAACCACAAAATCGGGATTTCATAGTCCTGTATAATTTTTGAAACCCTCATAAAATACAAGGCTAAAAATCTTTATGTTCGTTATAGTCTTAATGTAACTATCATTCCTGGCATCGGCTGCGTTTAACTTGTCAATTTAGCGCATAGAGAAAAATGATAAATTTTCACAAATGTTGTTGACATAACAACTGATATTTGTTATATTCAAAACATTAAAATATATTATTTGTCTATGAGCTTATAGAGGAAGTGACAAGCAATTTGAGGATATCTCATTTTTCTTGCGCTTTGAGAATAAAGAGTGGTATTTTGCTCTGACAATTTGGTTTAATGGCGCTCATAAAGCATAGGCGGGATCTATGTGTATTGGGTTATGGCCTTCTTTGCGCTGGATGCCGAAAATTGTAAATATTTGTCAATTTCTGATGCCTGAAATTGGGAGGGGATAACGCGTACATATTTTAATTTTGATGTTTTTGACAAGACAGTATCATCGTCATAACAGAGAACAAGGAGGATAATCATGTATACTATAGAAGAATTTGCGAAACATTTTGATCTGGCATATCTGTCACCTAATTTTCAGGAAAAAGACATCATAGACGCGTGCAATATAGCGAAAAAATACAAGGTAGCGAACGTCAACGTAAATTCCTGCTGGGCCGCGCTGGTCAAGAAAGAACTGGAAGGCTCCGGCGTCGGCCCGAGCGCTGTCATAGGATTCCCCTACGGCACGGCGATTTCCAAGGCGAAATACGTGGAGCTGGAGGAGATGGTGAAACTCGGTTGTAAGGCATGCGATATGGTGATCAACGTTGGCGCGTTCAAGGATAAAAATTATGCGCTGGTCGAGGCCGAAATCAAGGAATTTGTCAGAATCTGCGGTAAAGATTGCGACACGAAGCTCATTTTCGAAGTGGGGTTTTTGACCGACGAAGAGATAGCGACGCTCACTAAGATGAGTTGTCAACTGGGAGTTGATTACGTCAAAACCGCCACTGGAAGTCAGGCTTTCCCGGATATAAACCAGGTCAGAATAATGCGCGACAACCTATCGGGCGGCACGAAGATAAAGGTTTCCGGCGTGCCGAGAACTTTTACACTTCCAGCCGTTCTTTACATGTTCGAACATTTGAAAGTGTCGCTGATCGGCACCAGGAGCGCCGGGGCGGTCGTTGACGCTTACGCCGGATATCTGGCCGAGCGCAAGGGAAAATAACGCGGCGCGCGCGTTTAAAGATATTGTCTTGTGACGAGAAGAGAGGATAATTGCGATGTTTAAGGTGAATTACAGCATAAGCGCCCTGCCCAAAGATGCGGCACAGATTATCTCAAAAGATGAAAGCTATGTGAGGCGCGCGTGGGACAAAAAAATCTCGCGTGAGGAATACGAATGTCTCCTCAAAATAGTCAAATTCATAGGCGTAAGCGCCCGTTTCAGAGATGTTATCGACTTGTTTAAGGTTCCGGAGGGCGAAACTCCCCAGGGATTCAGGATCGAATATAATTTTAAAGAGTGCGGTCTGCTCGAAATAGACCTCGTCAGGGATATCTCTTACGACAAAAACGGCGAAAAGCGCCCCACCGGATTCATCTTCTCGGCTGACAGCGCCAATCCTTACGAGATAACGCCCATCAAAGACCTCATAGGAAACCTCACCTGCAACCCAGGCATCATATACGACCTCTTTATCAACAACGAAAAGGCCAACGTCGGTCATAAATACAAGACGAGAAACGAGGTCATGGAGGAAATAGGGAGGATACTTGGCCCCGGATGCGACATAAGCGTCGAGGTAAACGACCCGTTCGCAGATTTTAACGCCATACTGGACGAAATAGCCGAATTTCGCGAGATGTTGTCGGAATACCGCGTAGTCATAAAAGTTCCCCACACCGGTCCCGTCAATAAGAATAACGCAGGTCAGCTTCTCGAAGGCAGCAAAAAACTGCATACCAGATACAATGCCGCCGCCACGGAAGATTATCTCAAGGGGCACAATCTGGCGCTCAGACTCAGAGAGCACGGCTACAGGATCAATTACACGCTCATGTTCGAACCGTGGCAGACCGGAATGGCTTTGCAGGCGAAGCCTTATTTCATCAACAGTTTCGTCAGACAGAGGATGGGCGTGACGACCTATATCAACGGACTGCTCGCGGCGTATCAGAAGACCTGCGACGACCGTTTCCTCGAAAATCTCAGAAGTTTCTTCATAGAGTGGGATTTCCTCACGCCTGACGACGCTAAAGCGGACCTGCGTCTCGTCGAAAAAATGGCGCGCGAAACCGTAGCTTACAGAAAAATCAACGAACCCGAAGGTTTTGACGGCATGGATGCCGTGAGGCATAACCTGCGTATGCTGCGGCACTGTAATTTGCCCGACACGAGGCTGATAATCTGCAGCATGGACGGCAGCAGGAACTATCCGGAACTCGACAAGCTGCTGGCCGACCCCGAATTTTCCGACATGATCGACAGAATAGTAATCACGACGGAACCGCGCTACCTTGCCGAGTATACGTCTTCACCGCAGATAATCACATATCACAGGAGATTCATGAACGCCGCAAAAGGAGGAAAATAAAATGTCGTTAATGGGGTGAACTTCAGCAATAGCGACGCGACTGTTCCGTCGGTGCGGTTCGAGGACGTGGTGAAACGCTACGGAAGTAAACCGGCGATCGATGGTGTGTCGTTTACGATAGGCAAAGGGGAGATTGTAGGATTGCTCGGCCGCAACGGCGCCGGAAAAAGCACCGTAATGAACGTGATGACCGGTTATCTGCCGACCGACTGCGGAAAAGTCTGCATTTGCGGCGTCGATATGGCGAAACACCCTGAACAGGCAAAGCGCCATATTGGCTATTTACCCGAAAGCCCTCCGCTGTACGACTCGATGACCGTGATGGAATATCTTCGTTTTGCGGCAAAGATAAAGCGTGTGCCCCGCGCTGGAATAGGAACTGAAGTAAGCCGGATATGCGACGAGGTAGGACTTGATGAGGTGCGGCATCGCCTGGCAAGAAATTTGTCAAAGGGATATCGTCAGCGTCTGGGTGTGGCACAGGCCATGCTGGGAAATCCTGACATTCTGATTTTAGATGAACCGACAGCGGGTCTTGACCCAAAGCAGATAGTTGAAATACGTTCATTGATACGCGATTTTGGCATAGATTGTACGGTGTTGATAAGTTCGCACATATTGCCGGAGATATCGGAAATATGTGAGCGCGTTTTAATATTGCGCGCCGGAAAACTTGTCGGCGACGGAAGATTGAACGAAACCGGCTCGTATTCCGGCGAATTCGCCAAGCTGCGGATCAGGGTGACCGGCGGCGAGGACGTATGCTTGCGGATATTGCGCGGTGTGAAAGGCCTGAGTTCTTTTCGTTTCCTTGGGACGGCGGAGCCCTGCACAGCGGATTGGCATGTGGAATATCGCCTCCGCGAAACGGGTGTTCGCGAATCACTGTTTGAAGAAATAGCGAATGCCGGAGAAAAATTGTTGATGTCGAAACCTATAGAGACAAGCATTGAAGATATGTTTCTTCAAATGACGGCGGACGGAGTGGAAAAATGATCGCTGTTTTGGGCCGCGAATGTCTGGAATATTTTAAAACAATGCTTGGATATGTGTTCATAGCTACGTTTCTTTTTTTGTCGGGCATATTTTTCGTCGTTGGGAATATTATGCCGCTCGATTCGGATTTCAACACTACATTGAATAACTGCGTATATGTATTTATGATGACATCACCCTTGCTCACCATGCGCCTTCTGTCGGAGGAGAGAAAGACAAAGCGCGACCAGCTCTTACTTACGTCCAGCCTTTCACTGGTCTCGATAGTGATGGGCAAATTTCTGTCCGCCCTGTGCGTATTCGCGGTCGCCTGCACACTGAGCTTTGTTTATCCGGCGATACTGATAATTTTTGGGACTCCGTCCATTCCGCTGATTTTGAACGGTTATACGGGATTTTTTTTGATAGGCGCGTCTTTCATAGCGGTGGGCATATTCGCATCTGCTCTCACGGAAAATCAGTTGGCGGCGGCGGGCGGAACTTACGGCTTTCTGCTGCTGTTTTTGACGTTGGATCACATGATAGCGCGTGTGAAAATCGGCCGGTTCGCCGAGGTGCTGCGGTGGTTTTCTCTTTTCAGACGTTTTACGCCGTATCAGTTCGGTTCTTTCAGCCTCTCTTCAACCATTTATTACATGCTGTTTTCCGCCTTGTTCGTGACGTTCAGTGTTATCGCGATGGATTGCAGGAGACGCGCTTCATGATTCGCGCCGCGTCAGGCCGTATCGGCGGCATAACGGATTTTCGCCGGCGCGCCGGCGCGCCGGCTGTCTCAATGGCGGCGGCGTTTGTTATGACCGCTGTGTTGATCACGCTGATTTCCGAACGGTTGGAACGCAGATTCGGATTGCAGTGGGACCTCACGCAAAATCGCGTCTATTCGATAAGTAAAGCCACAAAAGAGGCGCTGGCCCTTTTGGACAAGGGCTTGACCATTTACACGGTATATCCGGCGGGGAACGAAGACGT
This sequence comes from Synergistaceae bacterium, assembly GCA_031288335.1. Lineage (GTDB taxonomy): Bacteria > Synergistota > Synergistia > Synergistales > Synergistaceae > JAIRKI01. The sequence continues at coordinate 10,997 of JAITRO010000042.1, forward strand.
CACGATAGGCGAACTCCTGAGACGCTATGAGATGGCTTCGCGGCAAGTGAAAGTGAAAAACATAGACCCGATTCGTAATCCGCTCTTCACCCAGCAGTTTGAAGGTGCCGGCACGATAGAAAATAACTCGATAATAGTTGTGAAGGACGGCGAAACGAGTGATTATAGAGTTATAAAACCGCAAAATCTTTACGAATGGAACCTGAAGGGCGATCGGTTGTACGCGGCGGGACTGGCTGCCGAACAGCGCGTAACATCGGCGATTTTATCGCTCGCCGGCGGAGAACGTCGCAGGGTATTCTTCGTGGAAGGGCACGGGGAAAAAACGACCCGGGATCTTTATTATCTGAGTGGCCTTCTCGAAAACGACGACTACCTCGTCTGCGATTATCACCTCGTATATAACAATACCATGCTGGAGGAAGGCGACCTGCTGCTGTTTGCCTCGCCCAGGCGCGATCTCACCGAAGAAGAAGCGGGTATTCTGGATAATTTCCTCGATAGCGGAGGGAATGCGATTTTTTATATAGATATATTCGCGCCGGAACTGCCGAATTTTTCGCGGATTTTAGATGAGTTTGGTTTGAATCTCAAGCCTGAATTGGTGGTGGAGGCCGACGCCGACTTTTTTATCAACGACAGCGTAATACTCGCTCCCATTATTAACGATCATCAGGCAACTCAAATGCTGCGGGAAGCCGGCACAGTTCCGGTCATGCCGCGTTGCAGGAGTGTAAATGCAGCATCAAGAGAGGGTATCTCGAATGCTCCGCTGTTCAGCACGTCACCAAAAAGTTACGGAAAGACAAATCCGTTGAGCATGTCGCTTGAAAAAGAAACTGGGGATATTGACGGGCCGTTCATCTTGGCGGCGGCAGCCGAGAACATTAGCGCAAAATCGCGCGTTGTTTTATTTGGCAGCACTGACTTCATATCGAGCCTTGAAGCGGTGCGTTTCGCCGGTAATCTTGCCGTTTTCATGGGCGGAATTTCCTGGGCGGCGGGGCAAAGCTTGACAGTCGCGATAGAACCCAAATTGATGGTGAATCCGCCGCTCGATATTCAGGACGCGAGGACAATCTATTCTCTTGCCGTCGCTCTCGTAGGGGGTCTGCCCGCTCTGACGCTGCTGGCGGGTTTCGTGGTGTGGCGGATGAGGTTGGCAAGATGACTGCTAAAAACGTAAAAATAGCGGCCGGAAGCGTTTCGCTGTTGACGGCGCTGATATGCGTATGTTGTTTCATCAATGTGAACGAGGACGGCGACGCGCGCGGACTGTGGTTGGTTCAGCGTCCGACGGAAAACATCAGGAGCATCGATGTGACTGATCATGAAAATGGTCTTGCGATAAGCATGACCGCGGATAGCGGCCATTGGCTGATAAATGGGGAACCGGTCATATCGGAAAGGATGGCGTCGCTGCTCGCCGCGTTGAGTTACTTGAAAGCCGCATATGAAGTGAATGGTGAAGATGCATTGGACTTGGCGCGGTTTGGGCTGGACGAGCCCAAAAAGTCCGTTCGGGTGGAGTACACGAACCACAGGGCTCACACTTGGTTGGTGGGCGATTCTTACCAGGGGCGCGGCGCTTATATAAAGGAAGCAAACGGGGACGGAATTTATTTCATCGATGATTTGCGCGCCGAGGTCATAGACGCGTCGCCAAGAGTTTTTCTCGAAGTTCCGCTAAACCAAGTGGATTTCCGGAGAATAAACGGGATACGGATAGCATCCCGCGCACATGGGGAAATTATGCTGAATCGTTCCGAATCACCGCGCGGCGGTGAAGATTTTTTCTGGAGAATTTATGAGCCCTATTTCGGAAACGCACGGAAAGAGAAGGTCGGGGAAATTATATCAACCGCCGAAGATTGCCGGTGGGTGCGCAGGGGAGGCGGCGGCGCGCCTGACGATAAATACGGCGGAACGCTCACTCTTTATGACGCTTTTGACCGCGAGCTTGTCATCCAAGTGGGACATGAGAAAGATGGCCGCGTATCCTGCAAGATAGACGGCATGGGCGGCGTTTATGAAATACGGAAAGACATCGCGTCGATTTTCGGCCTGGAGCCCGAAGATTTGGTAGATACGACACTTTATTACTACGAGCCTGCGTCCGTCATGGAGTTCAAGCTCACCTGGAGCGGTCGTGAACACTATTTTATCTCGTTGTGGGAGGATACCGACGATAAGAACAAAAAGGGACAGCGTTTGGTAATGGATTCGAAAGGAATATCCTCTTCATCATACCATGAGTTCGCGAGAGCGCTGACATCTATAAAAGCTGATGGCATATACCGCGGCGATGAGAAACTCCTCGGCGGGGCCGTGGGTTCCATGCACATCAAGAGGATGTCGGCTCCTTACGAGGAAATCATAGAGTTCCTGGGAATAGATGACATGAAAGAATACGTGGGCGTGGCTTACAACGGGCATGTTCTGTCATATTTGAGACAGGACAGCATCGAATGGTTGATGAGTATTGCGGACGCCTTATTGAGTGACGACTAAGACGACACGACCGCAAACTTTTGCCGGGATGCGCCGAAAGGGAGGGAAGGGAATCAATCCGCGAAAGCCCGGTTCTGTGCGCGGCTTGTATTGTTAGAATAAAACTCAAAGAAAAGCAGGAGGTTGTATCAATGACCAGAAGATTCGTGGCAGCTTTGTGCATTGCGCTCGTTTGCGCCGGCGCCGTCGGGGCGCAAGCGGCAGAGACATCTCGGTTCATTGCTTTTGCGAACAAGGGCCTCGACTATTATTTCTGGACGGTGTGCCAGGTAGGAACCGAATTTGAGGCTAAAAAAAGAGGCTGGACTTTCGAGGCTTCCGACGCAAAACTCGACAGCGCACGTCAGTTTGACCAATTCGTGAATTTCATCAACAAAAAACCTGACGCGATCTTTGCCGATCCCAACGATTCGGAAGGCTTAGTCGCGGCGGCGAATCAGGCGGTAGAGGCCGGCATTCCGGTCGCCATCATCGATACTCCGCTTACCGGCGGCAATATAGCCATAACGGTGGCCTTCGACAACTACGACGCCGGCGTCCTCGCCGGCGAGGCGCTCGTCAAAGCCTTGAAGGACAAGTACGGCGAAGAAAAGGGAACGATTGTATATGCGATCGGCGCCATGAGTTCCGAGGCGTGGCGTTTGAGACGCGAGGGAACCAGCGCCGTGATGAAGAAATACCCGAACATCAAGCTGTACGAAGATCCGGCTGACGGCGAAATTTCCAAGACGCAGAACTTCGTGCTGAATCGTCTTACCTCCGGCGAGACGATCGACGCGCTGCACACACCGTCGGACAACCCCGGCATGGGACTTGTGGCAGCGTTGAAGATGGAAGACAAATGGGCCAAGCGCGGGGATCCGAATCATGTGATCATCGTCACAATCGACGGTGAACCCATATCCAACAAGTTCATCGAGCAGGGCTATTATGACTACAGTATTGCGCAGGACGGATACTCATACTCGGCCATAGCTATGGAAATGCTGGAGAAGTACACTTTCAACGGCCAAAAAGTGCCGCTTGGTCCCTACGAGAACAAGAAGTTCTACTGGGAGAAATGCGAAATAATCGACTCGGCTGCCGGTCCGTACTGCAAGGTTCCTGCTTATGAGATCAACCCAGGCAATGCGGGCGATCCGCGTCACTGGGGTATCGTGGCCGAAAAGGAATTCAATTTGCCCTATGATATATCGGCGACCGAAATAGAGTAAAGTATTGGTAAGTCTGAAACGGGATGTTAGTATCGGTGTAAAGCTCGGAGCGGGCTCCTCATATAATTTTCAGCTTATCTGGGCGAGCCCGCCCATGATCGAAATGCTGCCAAATGTGGTTTGAAGGCGGCATAGCGCTGAAGAATTTGAATTAATTTTAAAGGGGAATACGCTGGTGGAAAGGGAGATAATTCTTGAAGTTCGAAACGTAACGAAAACCTTTGGCTCCACGATCGCATTGACCGGCGCGAATCTAAAAGTCGAGCGGGGAGCCATTCATTCCCTGGTCGGCCGTAACGGCGCCGGAAAGAGCACACTTGTAAACGTCATCTCGGGAGTCATAGAAGCTGATGACGGGACAATTCACTACGAGGGAACTGACGTCACTGCAATGTCTCTGCGAGAACGTCAGGTACTGGGCATACGTCTTGTCACACAGCACGCCAGCATAGTCCCTGACCTCGATGTGGCCGAGAATATTTCAATGGGCTTATGGACGAAGAACAAACTGCGCCTTGTTGACTGGAAGCGAATGTATGAAAAAGCCGGCGAAGTGCTGGAAGAATTCGGCCTCAGTATAAATCCGCGCAAGTTGGTACGTAATCTCACGCCCGTGGAGAAGCGCAAATTGAACATCATCCGCGCCCTCTTCGGCGGAGGCAAATTCATCATACTGGACGAACCCACAACGTCGCTCTCCTCCGAGGATCGCGACAACCTCTTTTATTTCGTGCGTTCTCAGGCGGAAAAGGGAATCACCTTCATATTGATTTCACATTATCTCGAGGAAATCCTGCGCGTATCGAACGAGATAACGGTGGTGCGCGATGGCATCGTCTCGGCAAATATGGGCGGTATAGATACACACGATAAGCTGGCCAGTCTCATAGCCGGCGAAAATGTCGAACTGGTGAGACGCGATCCCGGCAAAAATCCGGCGGCAGACGTCTTGCTCAAGTGCGAGGGAGTGAGTGCCGCGTTTCTGCAGCCTGCGGACACCAAGGTTCATAAGGGTGAAATTGTGGGTTACGTGGGATTCCCAGGCTCCGGCGCGCGGGAGATGTGTTGTCTGCTGTATGGATTGAACCCTAAGCATTCCGGTGTCATACGCATCGACGGAAAACCTGTCGAGATAAAAAACGTCGGCGACGCTTTGAAGAATGGCATCTGCTATATTCCAAACGACCGTCACACAGACGGTATAGTCGGCATAATGCCGATCGACGAAAACATAGGTCTCTCAAACATCAGAAGTAAACTGAAGGGATTTTTCGGCTTTTTGAATTTAAAAAAAGAACGCGATATTGCCTTGCGCATGGTTGAAACGTTGAAAATAAAGACCCCGTCTGTGCGGACACTTGTCAATAAACTCTCCGGGGGAAACCAGCAAAAAGTTGTACTCGCCAAGATGCTTTCATGCGACCCTCGGCTTTTCATTTTGGACGAGCCGACCGTCGGCATCGACATAAAGAGCAGAGAGGAAATACTTGGGTTGATAAAGGAGCTGACAAATGGAGGCATGAGCGTCATATATCTCACGAATGACTATGGCGAACTGTTGCGTATCGCCGACCGCGTCGTTATTTTCAACAGAGGTCATATAGTGGGAGATATGGATAATGTTGGACTCACGCCGGAAAGAGTAATTGAAATACGGGACGGTGAAAACTTTTTGAGCGCGGATAACGATAATAAAAAGGAGATGGCGGTATGAGTACTCAGCCTCCGACTGACACTAACGCAAACATAGGACTCAATGCCGGATTCGGCCGCGATCGGATAGTAAAGTTACTGCTCGATAATAGTGTGTGGGTATTGCTGGTGCTGGGCACAGCGGTGTTTAATTATCTGTCGCCGCAGTATTTCAATCCCTTCAAAAACATTCAGATATATTTCAACATACCGATGCAATCGGCCGTCATGGGAGTCTTGACGATCGGACTGGCGGGGACCATCCTGCTCGGTGATATAGACTTGTCCTGTGTGGGAATGATGGCTGTTTCGGCAGCGGTTGGCGTGCTTCTCTTCAAAACGTTTCATCTTCCCGGAATTGCGGCGTACGCAATTATAATCGCGATCGGAACCTTTCTGGGTTTCATCAACGGAGTACTGATAGCGAAACTGAAGACGGTGTCGCTGATAGAGACGCTCGCGATGAATACGACACTGACCGGCGTGGTGCTGGCGATCACGAGAGGGCGCACTATTACCGTGAGCAATAGGGAGTATACGTGGATAGGACAGAGCAAGGCGTTTGGCACAGTCCCGTATCTGGTCTTCATCCTGTTGATCGTATACATCGTCATGTACGTAGTGTGGCGCAGGACAGCGCTCGGCAGGAGTTTTTACGCTGTAGGCGGTAACGCTCAGTGCGCAAAGGTTTCCGGTATCAACGTGGACCGCACGCGCATCGCCGCGTTCACTATCTCGGGCATGTGCGCCGGAATAGCCGGGATAATGCTGTCCGCGAAAATGAGTTCTATAAACAGCGTGTTCGGGCAAACTTACGGCATGGACATCATAGCGGCGGCGGTTATCGGAGGCACATCTCTTCAGGGCGGTGTGGGCAAGGTCGCGGGAATTCTCGGCGGTGTCTTGTTGATAAATTTTATCCAGGTCGGCCTTCAAGTGTTCGGATTGGACTCGTACTTCGTTCAGATGGCCACCGGACTCATTATTCTGCTCGCTGTGCTCATAGACTCATTGCGTATTCGTTTTCAGTCGAGGATATAGCGGGGAATTTGTCCGAGAGAGGATACGGTTTTGTGAGCGTAAGTTTTCATAGAATTTTCGTATAATAAAATACAGAAAGCAGAGGTAATTATGATGAAGCATGTGGTAAATGTCGCAAGCGATCGCGAGCCCGACACCGATCCGCGCAGTCTGCGCGCGCAGGCGGGCGGAGATAAACCGAGGGTTTTCAGGGACACTTATTATCTGATAGAGAGAAAAAACGGGCCGTCTCTTCGTTTGAGCTGCGGACACACTACCGTGTACCCGACCGGCTCGACGACTGGTCACGCTCACGACGATATGGAAGAAATTTATTTCTTCATCAGCGGTGAGGGCATTATGGTCGTCGGCGAAGATAAGTTCCCTGTCAAGGCGGGCGACGCCTGTTACGTGCCGCCGGGCGCATATCACACCACCTATCAGACAGGCATAATGCCGCTTGTATTTGTGTGGAATACATGCCTGTTGGACGGCGGCGAGAAACCAGCCTCTGAAAACGCCGAGGCTAAATGATCGTTATTTTCAAGAGGATAGGCTCATGAAAAAGTATATCGCGGCAATGGACATTGGCACCAGCGGGTGTAAATCGATAATCATAGACGAGGCCGGAACAGTCGTCGCGTCGGCGGCCGAAGAATACCCGCTTTATTCTCCGCGTCCCGGCTGGAACGAACAGGATCCGGACGATTGGTGGCGCGGAGCGCATACGTCGCTTCGCGCGGCGGTCGTCAAAAGCGGAGTTTCCGCCGATCAGATCACCGTGGTCGGTTTATCGGGCCAAATGCACGGCCTCGTAGCGATGGATAACAGCAGGCGCGTCATACGCCGCGCGTTTTTGTGGAACGACCAGCGGTGTGCAAAACAATGCGCCGGCGTGATCGATATGTTTGGCGGAGTGGATGGGATACTGCAATACACGAACAACAACCTGCTTGCGGGATATCAAGGAGGCAAGATTTTATGGCTGAGGGAAAACGAGCCGGAGAACTACGAAAAAATGGCTGCGGCCCTGCTGCCGAAGGATTACGTTCGCTTCAAACTGACCGGAGATTATGCCACTGAGGTTTCCGATGCGTCTGGCACGGGATTTTTTGACGTTAAAAAACGGGATTGGGCTTATGGCTTGCTGGAAAAACTGCAAATCCAGGCTTCACTGTTTCCCAGATGCGTGGAGTCGGACGTGATAACTGGGACTGTCAGCGGCGAGGCCGCCGAGTTGTGCGGGCTCAAAAAGGGAACCCCGGTCGCGGGCGGCGGCGGAGACAGCGTGATCCAGACGACGGGGATGGGGCTCATCGAGGAAGGAATACTCGGCATCACCGTGGGGACAGCCGGCATAGTGGCAATGGGTTTCTCTCAGTACATGTACAATTCCGGCGGTAAACTTCAATTTTTCTGTAACAATGCCGGCGATCTGTATCACGTGATGGGGGTCATGCTGGCCGGCGGCGGGAGCTATCAGTGGCACCGGAATAACTTATGCCGCTGGGAGACGGAGGAAGCGAAGCGCGCTGACTTGGATACCTACCATTTCATAGACGAGGCGGCGTCCCTGTCTCCGCCGGGAGCGAAGCGCCTGATTTATCTGCCGTACCTGTCGGGCGAGCGTTCGCCGTACTCCGATCCAAACCTTCGCGCCTGTTTTATAGGGCTGACGCAGACTCACACCAAGGGAGACATGTCACGCGCGATAATGGAAAGCGTGACGTATGGAATGCGGCAAATATCTATGGCTATTCAAGATTTGAAGCAGATTGGCATGTCTCACATAATAGTCTCGGGAGGAGGAAGCTATTCACCTCTATGGCGGCAGATTATCAGCGACATATTTCAATTGCCGGTGATAACTGTCAGCGGCGCCAAGGATGGAGGCGCGTTTGGAGCGTGTCTTGTGGGCGGAGTGGCAGGCGGTATCTGGGGAAGCCTCCGTGAAGCGTGCGGCGTGCTTTCTGAGGAGACGCGCAACGATCCCAACGCGTCGAACAGGGAAATATACGATGAGATGTTCAGCATATACAACGATGTTGTGCCGGCGTTGAAACCGATATTCGACCGTCTGGCCGCCGAAAAATGACGCCGTCGGGGCAATATGCGGCATAAGGCGTCATGATGGGGTTTGCGGATGTATTGACCGCCGCATAAACTGCATGAAAAAGACATATTGGCTGTCGATATTGGTTTTGTTGCTGATCTTCATCTCGCTGCCGGCATGGAACGACAGCGGCGGAATACTTGATGTGCTTGTTGTGGCGGCGTCAAAGCTCGACGCACATTATCGCGCCATAGAAGATCTTGCCTCGGCCTGGGCGGCAAGCCGCGGCCTGAAAATTACGGTAACAGCTCCCAGTCTTCCGACGGCGTGGGCTCAGCAGCAGGAGATGGAACCTCTGCTCAAAAAGCGGTGGGATGTGATATGTATCGAACCGCTGGGCACGGCGGAACTTTCGCCCCTGCTGGAAAACGCCAAAGACAGAGGAAGCGTGATAGTGACATTGCGCAAAGACGGTTTCCCGGCGGCGGATCACAACGTGGAGCCGTTTTCCAACGAGGAAATGGGCCGCAGGATGATGCAGTCGCTGGCGAAGGCGATGGGGGAGGACGGTTTTTATATAACGCTTGTGCCGTCTTTCGAGAACGATGATATCGTTTGTGCCGAAAAAGCCGCCGTGGAATTTCAAAAGCTGAGTTACGGCGGGATGTTCTCGGTTGATCGTCTTGTCGAAACTGACGCTGATGTTTCAAAGGCGCGTGATATAGTGCGCAAGGATTTGGAGCATTACTCCATTGGCGGCGTGTTGTTTTTCACGTCGGAAGATGGGCTTGGCGTTTCGGGACTTATCGGCGCTGACGGCAAAAAGATTGTCTCTGTGGGAATGGGCGATCCGGCGACGCTCAAGATGGCTCTGGACGAAAAAAATATCGACTGCCTTTTATACTGGAGCAGGGAAAATATGTTTTTAGCAGGCCTGGAAATCGGACGCGCCGCAGCGGAGGGCCGCATACCTGACACCGCAAGGCATATGTCGCTTCCCATAGAGGGTTATGAAACGATCCGCCGCGGGGATGGCAACACGTGGACGGGTAATGACATCAGGAGTATTTATCCAGGCAACAAATAGATCGTGATTGTGGAAAACTCATGTGAAATACATTATAATTCATTTTATAAGTAATTATACTCGTGCGCGATAGAATTTGCGGTACTCCGGCTTACGGGAGCATCTCCTGTTTACGCTGAACTTACGTGACTTAATACATCTCAAAGCTTGAGAGTATAGATATATAATAATAGTCCGATGTGAATGATGAGCGCCGCGAAAATGGCCGGCTGAAAAAGGGGAACGACTGTCTTGGAGTCAAAGCGCAAGGAACTGACTCGGCAATATAAGGAGCGGAGAATTACCGGCGGGATATATCTCATCAAAAATTCCCTCGGGGGGAAATCGGTGCTGGGCTCGACGACCAATATTCAGGGCAGCAGGAACAGGTTCGATTTTTCCAAAAAGACCGGCATGTGCGCCGACAAGCGCATCGAGGCCGAATGGAAACGCCTCGGCGCGGACGCGTTTTCCTTCGATGTGCTGGAGGAAATAACGAAGGGCGAGGCGCAGACCGACCGCGAATTCGAACGTGACCTCGCCGACTATAAGGAACTCTGGCTCGAAAAACTGTCGGGCGAAGGCGAAATCATCGCGTAATGGCGCGCTATCGTCTTGACAATAATTCAACAGTTGTTACAATTCCACCATTATCAAGCAAGTTATTTTGGGCGATAGTCGCTTAAGGAGATGATTAACGAGGTTTTTATATCTATTTGCTGGAATTATGCTATTTTTCGTCAGCAGTCCAGTGTCAACGTATCATATTTAAAGTTTGTTGGGAGGAACGAGAATGAAAAGAATGCTTTGTTCGATGTTGTTGGTTTTAACGATGGTGTTGTGCGCCGGAAGCGCGTCCGCCGCGCCCAAAAAAGTGCTGAACTATTCCAACGGCGACGCGCCGGACGTCTTGGAGCCGGTGATGAGCAATTATATCAAGACCTCTTTCATCATATACAATCTCTACTGCGGGCTCTCCAGAACCGGCAGGGACGGCGTCGCCGAACCGGCATACGCGGAGTCTTACGAGGTCAGCGACGACTCGCTCACCTACACATTCAAACTGCGCCCGAACTCCAAATTCTCCGACGGATCGCCGCTCACGGCTCATGACTGGGAGGCGTCTTTCAAACACAAGATCGCCCCGGAGACGGCTTCTCCCGGTGTCAATCTCTATTTGCTCGTGAAGGGCGCGGAAGCGTACAACCAGGGCAAAGGCGGCGCGGACGACGTCGGGATCAAGGCGCTCGATGACAATACCCTACGCATAACGTTCGAAAATCCGACGCTGTTTTTCATGGACGTGATCGCGCGCTACATTCCGTACAAGATGGACGTTTTGAAGAGCGATCCCAACTGGTTCAAAAAGCCTGAAACTTACGTCTCGAACGGCCCCTTCCGCGTGAAGGCCGTGGACCCCCAGACTGGTTTCGTGCTCGAGAAAAACCCTTACTACTACGACGCGGATAATGTGCATATCGACGAAGTCAATTATAATTTCATCAGCGACCAGGCGGTGGGGCTGGAGGCGTACAGGAGCGGATCGCTGCACATATTCGACGACTTGACCTCCGCTGAAGCGATAAAATCTTACAAGGGCACGCCGGAGATGCTGTCGTTCCCGAGGATCAATACGGATTACATATCCGTTCACACCGGGAATCTGCCGGATCCGCGCGTTCGGAAAGCTCTGTCTCTCGCCCTGAACCGTCCGGTTCTCATAAACGATATCCTGGGACAGACATATAAACCGGCCGAAGGCCTCGTCCCCTATGGAATTCACTGGGGAAATAAAGAGTTCCGCGAAGTGGCCGGCCCGCTCGTCAAGACCGACCTTGAGGAAGCCAAAAGGCTGCTAGCGGAGGCCGGGCATCCCAACGGCGAAGGGCTCAAGACCATCCGCATAATCACGATGAACAATCAGGAGGATACGGATACCGCCCAGGCGTGGCAGGCCATGTGGAAGCAGATAGGCATTAACAGCGAGATAACGACCTACGAACGCTCCGTTTATTGGGACGTTTTGTACACGAACGACTGGGAGGTGGCGCGGGACGGATGGACCGGCGATTACGACGACCCCAGGACAAACCTGTTCCTCTGGATGGCCTACAAACAAGGCCCGGATACCGATGTACGCTGGTATGACACGCCGAACGCGAAAAAATTCGAGGAACTGATGCGCGCGGCCGACAAGGAAACAGACAGTGAGAAACGCTTGCGGCTCTACATGGAGGCCGAGCGTGTCATCCTTGACGATATGCCGATCATTCCGGTGTGGCACGGCGACGACACCATTTTGGTGAAACCGGAGGTCTCCGGGATAACCAAAAACAACATAGGCTATATTTCCTTCAACTTCGCCGACATCAAGACGGATTGAACGGTATCGGCAGCGCGGTTCCGGGGTTTTCCCCAATTTTCCCGATCCCAGGAGCCGCGCCCGGTGATACGTCATGGCAAGATACGTACTGAAGCGTATTTTAGCGGCGATACTATCGATGTTCGTGCTCGTGACCGCGACGTTTTTCCTGATGCACACCGTGCCGGGC
>JAITRO010000048.1 GCA_031288335.1 Synergistaceae bacterium
TCCGGTATGTCGTATCTCGTGTGATAGAGTCCATATTCCATGCCCGTCCCGAGGAACATCATGCAGCTGGGAATGCGTTCGGCGTAATAACAGAAATCCTCTCCCATCATCAGGGGAGACTCGAGCCTGCACATACCGTCGTTTCCGGTGAGGGCCGTTCCTATCCTGAAAATATCGGAGACCAGTTCCTCGTCGTTCATGACCTGTCCGTAGTCGAGCGTGTACTCCACCGATGCCGACACATGGGCCGTGTGAGCCATGGCACGAACCACGTCCTCTATGCGCTTTCTGAGGAAACGGTGCGTCTCGCGGTCGGTCGTCCTGAGGGTTCCCCACAGATCGACCTCCTCAGCAATGACATTATATACCTCGGCGGCTTCTATGCGGCCGAATGACAATACCGCCGCCTTCTGCGGGTCCACTTCTCTTGTCAGTATAGATTGCAGGGATATCTGCATGAGGGCCGACAGATAAAGCGTGTCCGACGCGAGGTGGGGCGTGGCGCCATGCCCTCCCTGACCGGCAAGTCCGATATGGAGTTTGTTCGTTAAGGCGGTTACGCCGCCCTTGTTCGTGAAAATCTGACCGTACGGCAGATATGGCACCCAATGGATGCAGAGCATTTTTTCTATATTGTATTTTTTCTGCACGCCCGCTTCGACCAGATATCTCGAACCGCCCTTGCCCTCGTCAGCGGGCTGAAAAATAAAGACCACCGGGCGTTCCAATGCGTCGCGGTGGTCGGATAACAACTGCGCTGTCCCCAAAAGCGACGCCATATGGGCGTCGTGTCCCTGTGCGTGGGAGAGATGGTCGGCGTTCGAACTGAAGGGAAGCCCCGTGTCCTCGCGCACCTCCACGGCATCCATCTCCGTCCTGAACGCGAGCGAACCGTCTCCCGGCTCTCCGCCTATGCGCCCTATCACACAGGTATCTATGCCAAAGCCTTTGGTCACTTCCATGCCGGGCATGGACGAGAGTATTGATTCTATCTTCACCGAAGTGAGGTGTTCGTCCAACCCCGCCTCGGGAAACTGATGGAAGTACCGCCTCCACGCCACCAGACCGCGCGCCGCTTCTTCCGCCTCGGAGAGCAGTTTCTCCCCGATTTCGGCCGCTTCGGCCTCGCATACCCCGTTCAGCATCTTCACCCTTCCAGCCAGCGCCTGAAGGAAATGGGCGCGCTCCATGGCTCCAGCCTCATTGACGAGGCAAGTATCCTTCCTTTACACCAAGCGTCCACGCCGATTCGTCTCCCATCCGGAATTTCTCTCGTCTCCAAGCACTCGTCGCCGGCTGTTTTCGATTCGAGCCTCATCCCCGACGAGAAGTATCCCCATATCCATTCCTGAGTGCCGGATATCAGAGGGTTCAGCTTTTTGCGGGTGGCGGCCGCCTTTCGAAAGACGCTGGTCTGCTGTGACCTGTAAACGCTGTCGTAGGGCAGCACGCCGAACCCCTGCATGTCGGGCCCGTACTCGCCGCTGTCCGGCATGGTTATTTTTTCGCCCAGTATCGGCGCACTGCCTCCCTCCACCATCATGAAAGAATTGCCGTTGGAAGCCCTGCTTATCATCGTTTTGAGGTATATATTAGAGAAAAATTTCCTGATCGCCAGATAACCGATGCCGTGAGGAATATAAACACCATGTATGGGAACGTTGTGAATTATATCTCCTTCGAGGGGCACTTCGACGACGTTGCAGCCCAAAACTCGGAGAAGATGTTCCGTGCCGTCGCCTCCAAGAGTGAGCGTTTCGTGACGCGCCACGGCTATATTCACCTTGCCGCTGTCGGTGATCGGTTCACACATCCTGGCCTGGGGGGTCCAGTTGGTGTTGAGGTTCGCAAGCGCGCCGAAAAAAGCCCAATTGACTTGAAAATCCATATTCACAAGCTGTAATGCCGCCGATTTTACCGGAAAAATGGATTGTTTCGCTTTATCGAAGAACATATCCGTCAAAAGCGGTGCGTCTCTGTCCATGTTTTTCGGAATGGAGCCCACCGAGATAACGGTAAACAACCGGCCGGCTTCCCTGTCGACCAGTTCATACTCTCTGTCGTTCAGAACCGAACGGAAGAGGACGCCGTGGACATCAATGCCGTCATTCTTCCTGAGAGACGATAGAATCTCGTTGAGCGCGCGAACGGTGAGGGTGGATGACGCGTCCCCGAAGATGACGGGGATAATCTCGCATTCGAGCCATTCGGTCAGCAAAACGCATTCCTTGGACACACGGAAAGGCGAATCCTTCATCCAGCGCCCGCCGAGCGTCGTTATCACGAGGTTCAGACAGTCAGGAGAAGCCGCCTGCTGAAAGAGCCACCTCAGATTTGACCTTCCGTCGCACAGCTCCGGATCGAGTAGAGTGACAGGTTGATTGCATGTCAACTGCAGCAGACGAAGCGACACCTCGTCGACATTGCCCATAAATAGCCTCAACTTGTAGCCCATATTTTTAAGCACGTTCGCTATGAGCACGCCCGACATGATCTTTCCGGGTCTTTGTTCATCGGCTATTATCAATCTTGGGAGATTCAATATTAAGCCTCCTCGTCCCACAAAAAAATGATATGATGGTATAGTTTATCACATAATAACTAAGCGAGCCATAAATGGCAGACATAAGGGGGCAGGAGAACGTTGAGCGCATCGGCGGACAGTTTCGACAATTATCGTGCAGAAGGTTTTTTTCGCGCCAATGACGCCATCATCGGAACCGGGCGGTGCGGCGGCAAGGCTAAAGGACTCGCTTACGCGGCGGAGGCGGTATCGGATTTTCCCTTGAGCGGCGGTGTCGGATTTCCCGATCTCACGATCGTGCTGTCCACCGAGATTTTCGACGAACACGCGTCGAGAAGCGGGGTGTGCGCGCCTCAGGACGAAGAGAGCTGGCAGCGGGCGCGTAACGCCATACTGGACACACCCTTTTCTCCGGCGCTCGAAGCCGAACTGCGGCGCGTGCTCGAACGTTTCGACGGGATCGGCGCTCCGCCGCTCGCCGTGAGGTCGAGTTCGCTGCTCGAAGACTCGTCCGCACTGGCGTTTGCCGGAAAATACGAGACCTGTTTTTCCCCCAACGTCGGTTCGAATTCAGAGCGCTGCAACGCGCTGCAACGCGCCGTCCGCA
Source organism: Synergistaceae bacterium (assembly GCA_031288335.1). Classification (GTDB taxonomy): domain Bacteria; phylum Synergistota; class Synergistia; order Synergistales; family Synergistaceae; genus JAIRKI01. Next base: position 3,132 of record JAITRO010000048.1, read on the forward strand.
GGGTATTCGCCTCGCTCTTTAACCCGGAGCCGCGCGCGTACCGCGAAAAGCACGGAATACTGGACGAGCGCGAGTCGATGGCCGTGATAATTCAGGCTGTCGCCGGCAAACGCCACGGCAGCTACTTCTATCCGGAACTTGCCGGCACGCTCTTCTCCCGCGTATTCCGCCGCCCGAACCCCAGGATAAAAAAAGAGGACGGCCTCGTGAGGCTTTGTTTCGGTCTGGGCACCAGGACCGTTGACCGCTGCGCCGCCCGCACCTTCTACCTGACCAACCCATCGCTGCGGCCCGAGGGCGGGCTTCCCTCGCAGATCGCCTCCGCGAGTCAGGAATATTTCGACTATATCGACATGGAGCGCGGGGAATTCGTCACCGGAAGCCTGGCGGTGTTCGCGAAATTTTTGCAGAAAGAGCACAGAAATTTCGGCGTTTACGTGCAATATTATGGAGACGACTATTTATACTCCACTTACGCGGAACCCGAGGTGCCGACGCGCCCGATTTTTTCCTTCCCTGAACTGCACATACGCGAACGCGCGCTTTTCGACACGTCCAAGGCCCTCTTGCAATACCTGGAAAACATGGCGGGGTTTCCTGTGGATATCGAATTTTCCTATGAAACACGTCCGTCGAAAAGACTTTGCGTGCTTCAAATGCGCCCCCTCGCCTCCTACCAGGAACTTGCCCGCGTGGAGATCCCCGACGTGCCGGCGGAACGGGTGATCTTCAGGGGCAACAGGATGGTCAGCAACGGACGGCTCGAAAACATCACGCATATGGTCTACGTGGACCCGGCCCTTTACGAGGACAATTGGAACCCTTCGGGCGCGGCCCGCGCGGTCGGCGAAGCGAACAAGCTTCTCGCCGGTAAAAAATACATCCTTGCCGGCCCCGGCAGATGGGGAAGCCGGAACCCCGCGCTCGGCGTGCCGGTGAGATACGACGAGATATGCAACTGCGGGGTGCTGGTGGAGATAAGCGTGCCGGATCTGAGTTTTTCGCCGGAATTGTCCTTCGGCACGCACTTTTTCCTCGACATGGACGCGGACGGAATACTATATCTGCCCGTATTTGACCGCACGGGAGGGAACAGATATTACAAAGACTGGCTGGATTCCAACCAGTACATAACTGGCAAACATCCGGCGATCAGGATCTACGAGGGTGATTTCTCCGCTTACCTCGACGGAGAGGCGGAATCGGGAATAATCATCCTGTCGTGAACCGCCCGCCCATGCCTCTTCAGCTCTCGATGCCCTTGCGGGCTTTTAATCCGGCGTGGAAGTAGTGCTTTACCTCGCGCATCTCGGTAACCAGATCCGCGATTTCGATCAACTCGGGTGGAGCGCCCCTTCCGGTCATCACGAGTTCCGTGTGATCGCCGCGCGCGCCGGCAATCGCGAGAAGCTGCGGAAGGCTTATCATGCCGAGCGCATGGGCGACGTTCACTTCGTCGAGCACCACGAGGCCGAACTCGCCGCCCGCGAGCGCGTCCATGGCGTCGTGCACGCCGCGGGCCGCCGCCTCGATGTCTGAGGCGCTCGGTTTGCCCATTATGAATCCTTCCCTGCCGTACTGCCTCAAAATCAGGTTTTCCAAACGCGCGAGGACAGTTATCTCACTGTATTCCCCACACTTCACGAACTGGCCGAAAAAAACCTTCAGTCCGGCCCCGAGCGCTCTCACTGATAGTCCTATTGCCGCTGTGGTCTTTCCCTTGCCGTTGCCGGTATAGACTTGCAGGCAAGCCTGCTGGAAAACGTCTTTTTCCTTATCGTAGGACACTATATCACCACTCCTCCAGCGGACTGCCGGGCAGATCACACATGTTGCCGACAGCGCGCCTCGTTTCGTCGAACTCAAGATTCGCCAAGATGCCGGATATCTGCAGCTCGGTCACATCGTCGGTCTCGTAAGGGATCGAAAAACGCCTGAGGCCGAATTTTTCGGCAAAATAAGGAATGCTCCTCCCCGATTTTCCTCTGGATGAGAGCGCGTCTCTCAATGAAAAGAGAAACTTCTCCTCGTCGAACATCGGATTTGAACTCGCCACGGCCAAGACCTTGCACTCGTCGAGCAGCAGGGAGCTTTTCCATATCCCGCAGTACGCGACTCCCGCCCCGAACAGCTCGCCGGCGCCCTCCAACCCCTGAAGGACGCTCTCCATGGCCTCCGAGTACGAGAATAGCATCGTGAAACCGTCGTGATATTCAGTGGAGACTCCGGGACGCATCAAATTCTCCGGGGCCAACGCGCCCGCGGGATAAGCGTCGTCGCTCCACATATAAAGCAATTCGCTCTCCTGCATCATTGTCATCTTCGCGATATCGCCCAAAGCTTCGCTGAAGAGCGAATTTGTGGTTATTGGCTTGAAATCGCACCCGTACGGCACCCATGTCTCTATGCGCAGATCCATGTCCTCTTCCCAGTTGGGAAGACGGCGGCGGGCGTTTTTAAGAAGCAAGTCGACGCGCGGCCTTCGGCGTTTTGCTCAGAAGTTCTATCACCTTTTCGAGCAGATGGCCCATCTCCGGCTTGGTTATCTGCGCATCGGCACCGATGCTCTGAGCTTTGCGCTTTATGTCCTCGGCCATGACGCTCGAAAAGACTACAACCGGGATATGCGAGAGCCTGTCGTCCTCTTTCACCCTGCGAGTCAAGGCCAGCCCATCCATCTTCGGCATCTCTATGTCGGTGAGCAGTATGTCGAAATCGTCCCCGTCCTCGTTCAGCCGGTCCCAAGCTGCCTTTCCGTGCCCCACGACCTCCAGGTTGTGGAATCCGCCAGACACAAGCACTTCCTGTATCAGCTTTCGGATGAGCGGCGAATCCTCGGCCACGAGGATCTTGTATTCGTTGGGATCGCCGAGCACGTCAAAGACATCGGCGGAAATCTTGCCCTCCACCTTGAACTGGTCGGCAAGACCCGGGTTCACGACCTGCACTATGCGTTCGTAATCGAGAAGCAGTATGTTGCGCCCCTCGCGTTTTATGACGTACAGTGAATTTTCTCCCAGAAACGTGCCGGTCAGCGACGCGTCAAGCTCGTCGGAGTTTATGCGGTATATCCTGTCTACTCCGTCCACCACGAAGCCGAGCTTCATTTTGTTGAATTCCGCCACTATCAGTTTGGCATCCTCCAAGTTAGCGCATGGCGTTATGTCGAGATACGTCCTGAGATCAATGAGAGGTATGACCTCTCCCCGAATTGTCGTGATGCCTTTCATAGCCGGGTGCGTCTGGGGTACGTCCCGGGCGCCCGGCCAGCGAAGGATTTCCCTTGTCTTGTCGACGTTTATGGCGAAATATTGATTCCCCAGCAGGAACACAACCACCTGCCACTCGTTCGTGCCGACTTCGGTGAGGATTTTTTCGTCCGCTACTTGCGCCATGCAGATCACTCCTTATGTCGGATACATGAAGTTATTATAGTATGGACATCCTCATATGTAAAATAGATAAATGAAACATCAAACACCACGGTATTGAGCACTTTATGATGATGCCGAAATCAGGAATAGCAAGATTTATCGCTCAATTGAACTTTCACCTGAAAATTATACTGGATTATGGGATCCTGCTCTTATGGTTTTTATAGGTTACTGTACGCGTTGTAGTATTAAGTCATAATCAATATTCAGTAAAATATACGATTTTTATAAGGACACTTTGTCATAGAATTAAATTAATTAATCAACAAAAAAGACCTCCTTTTAAAGTAGTCAGTGGAGGCGGCATAAAGTTTAATTAAAAGTCCTTATAGGGGCTGAATATCCTTTGAAACGGGATAAATACGTCAAGGAGGCGAGTGCACATGTCATCAGCGCAATTGACCCAACTCATGTACTGTTTCAGCGTTTTAAGCGTGCTGCTGCTCTTGGGTACATATCTGAGGGGCGCGGTTCCGATGTTCCGGAAGCTTTTTCTTCCGGCGTCAGTCATAGGCGGATTCATCGGCCTGCTGGCGGGGCCGGTCATATGGGGCAGCGCGGGGATACCCTTTCCCAAGGAGTGGATCTCAACATGGGCCGCGCTGCCGGGCATACTGATAATCCCGGTTGTCGCGAGCGTTCCGCTTGGAATGAAGTTTGGGGGAACGGGAATATCGGCGGGCAGGACGTCGGCCAACATCGTCAAGATGTTCGGGGTACTGATGGCCGTCTGCGCGGCGCAGATGCTGATTGGCCTCGTTGTCAGGGAATTTTTTATGACAGCCAAGCCGGAGTTGAGTCTCTACCCCGCGTTCGGGTTCGAGCTGTCGCAGGGTTTTTCGGGGGGACACGGCACAGCCGGCGTGATCGGCAGCTTTTACAAGGGGCTCGATCTGTCGTATTGGGAGATAGCCCAGGGCGTGACGACCACCACCGCGACGTTCGGGATCGTCGGCGGAATGATAATCGGCATCGCGGCCATAAATATCGCGGCGCGCCGGGGCAGGACCGCTATACTGAAGAAACCCGGAGACATTCCGCTCGACATGGGCAAGGGCTTCCAGCGCGACCCGAGCAAACAGAAGAGCCTTGGCCTGGAGACGACTTATAATTCCTCGATAGAATCCATCTCGTTCCACATGTCCATCATTTTGGTAGGCTGCGGGATTGCGTTCGTCATAATGAACGCCGCCAAGACCCATAAAATTCCCGGCCTTATGCAGATACCAATATGGGCTTATTCCATTCTAGTAATGTTCGTCGTTAACTTCATAATGCAAAAATTTGGACTGGGGAACCTGATAGACAATAAGACCAAGTCTCGTATCGCCGGGGTCTGTTCCGACTATGCTATAGCCGCCGCGATAGCGAGCATGCCGGTGCGCGCGATAATGCAGTACATCGCGCCGATCTTGAGCATGGTTGTGATCGGCTATGTAGTGACATACTCCTTGACGATGTTCCTGTGCCGCAAATTCTTCGACAACTGCCAATTCGAGCGGGGAATGGCGATTTTAGGCACCTGCACCGGCGTATTCCTGACAGGGTTGATGCTGCTCAAGATATGCGACCCGGATTATGAGCTGCCGGTGCTGAACGACTACTCTGTCGGCTTTTCATTTACTTCAGTCTTGAATTTCGTCCTGCTGCCGATCACGGTAAATCTGCTGCTGCAATACGGCTTCGGGCTGAACTTGGCTTATCAGGCGGGGCTGCTTGTGGCATCGGTCGCCCTGATAATTTTTGCCGGCAAGATTTCAAAATCTGTCGCGGCAAAGTAATGGGGGGTGGCAAAATTGAACAAGCGGGATATGTTCCGTTATCTGGATGAAAATAAAGACGTGATGACCGGCGTCTCCGATAAAATATGGGACTACGCGGAGACGGCTTTTGAGGAATTTCGCTCGGCCGCGCTCGTGAAGGATGTGACGCTGAAGCACGGATTTGACGTGAAGAGCGGAATCGGTGGGATAGACACCGCGTTCTGCGCCGCGTTTGGAACCGGCGCCCCTGTAATCGGCATACTCGCGGAGTATGACGCGCTCTCCGGTCTGAGCCAGGAGGCAGGCTCGACGGAGAGGCGCGAGGCGACCGTCGGAGGCTGCGGGCATGGCTGCGGGCACAATCTCTTCGCAGGAGCGTCCGTCGGAGCGGCCATAGCTGTCAAGGAGTACATGGCGGACAACAGACTCCCGGGCACAGTAAAACTGTTCGGTTGTCCTGGAGAGGAGGGCGGGTCGGGCAAGGCCTTCATGGCCAGAGCCGGAGCCTTTAACGACCTGGACGCCGCGTTCGCCTGGCATCCGATGTCCGTAAACGCGATACTGGACATGAGTATGCTGGCTAACTACCAGGTGCTTTATAAATTCAAAGGCGTCGCGTCTCACGCGGCCTCCGCGCCGGACAAGGGCCGCAGCGCACTGGACGCTGTGGAACTCATGAACGTGGGCGTGAATTTCCTGCGCGAGCACGTCATTCAAGAAGCGAGGATACACTACGCCATCACCAACTCCGGCGGATTTTCTCCCAACGTGGTTCAGCCGTACGCGGAGGTTTTGTATCTCATCAGGGCGCCCCGCACGCCGCAGGTCGAGGAGATTTACCAGCGCGTCAACAAGATAGCGCGCGGCGCCGCGCTGATGACCGAGACCGACCTCGAAATACAGTTCATCAAGGCCTGCGCAAACGTAATCCCGAACAAAACGCTCTCCAAAACGCTGTACGACAACCTGACGGAGCTTGATCTGCCCGCTTATACGCAGGACGAGCTGGCGTTCGCCCGCGAAATAGCGAAAACATCGCCGGGATCGGCCTCGTCCGACATCGGCCGCTATCTCAGCGCGCACCCCGCCGACATGAAGCGGTGCCTTGAGAGGCTGGAGGGCAAGGCGATGTGCGACATAGTGCTGCCGTTTTACTTCGACGACCCGGACCGCATACTGGCCGGATCCTCCGACGTCGGCGACGTCAGCTGGATTGTGCCGACCGGGCAGGTCGTCACCGCCTGCTACTCGCTGGGCACCCCCGAGCACTCGTGGCAGCTGGTTTCGCAGGTCAAGACTTCAGTAGGCCACAAGGGGATGATCCTGGCCGCCAAGGCCATGGCAGGCGGAGCTGCGGACGCGCTGGAGTCGCCGGAGATGATAAAGAACGCCAAGGCGGAGCTGGCGAATCGCCTGGGCGGTAAAACATACCGCTCCGCCATCCCGCCCGACGTGATGCCAAGGGCGATAAACAAAATTTAACCGATAAAGTATAATGAACGCCTGCGGGCATGAGTACCCGCGGGCGTTCATTTACCCGGCGATTTCGGTCA
>JAITRO010000191.1 GCA_031288335.1 Synergistaceae bacterium
TAAGGGCAGAAAACCGGCGTGTGTTGAACGTCACGCCGGAACTTTCTGATAATTCAAACGGACATTTTCCCTGACGAATTAAGCCCTTTTTTGCGGACATTTTCCCTGACGATTGACATCCTTTTGCGCCAATCGAGGCCCGAGTTTTTTATGACCTTTGATTCCCGTGAACCGAGAGTATTAGGAAAACTTTGCCCCCGTTGGCCTTGATCTTGAACGGGAGAGTGAAACTCTTTACATCGCCCTTGTGCGGGGGAATGGCCTTTATGTTTTCTCCGGACAGCATCTGAGGGGGCGTGATGTCGAGACCGGAGATGTTGGCTTTGATGAGCGCCTGACCGCTTATCATGTTTGTGAACTCGCCCAATACGCTCATGGCCATCGGATCGTCCGTGTCGGCTTTGATCATGCCGCCCGTGAAAGCCGACACATAGGCTTCAAAAGCCTGCATATCGGCCATGAGAGACGCGGTGCTGTGCATTTTGCTTCCCACAATTCCGATAAGAGCGGCAACTTTGCTGCCGGGAGCGTTTATGCCGGGGGATATCTCCGATTTCAAAAATTCAACAGCGATACCGACCGTATTGCTGACGCTGATAAGAGAGCCCGTATATGAATTTACAAGTATCGAAAGGAGAGCAGATGCGTCGGTAGCCATTATTTTTCCCTGCCTTCAGCAATTTATTTCAACTCACACGCCCGTAAGGGCACGACACCGTGAGGCCAGCGTCCGGCGCATGATGATCCACGCCGCCAAATCGTCGACCGGCCTGGGCGGGGTTAGCAACGACCGCGGCAAGAGACGCCACAGCCACTTTGGAGGATGCAGCCGCCAATACAGGTTTCCGGCCTCGAGCGTAGTCATGCGCTCGTCAGTTATTTCAGTCTCGATGCCGGAGTCTCGAAATATACCCACGTAATGTTTATGTCCGGTGCCGTTTCCAATAAATACCCGGCTTATCGCGCCGAAATTCCCGCATACGCCCTCGGTCCTCCATGAAGCTATTTTTTCGGCGCCACCGCCCATTAAACATTTTACCGCGTCGGTCATATTTTCGAAAGGTATTATCGCCGCATATGAAAGAATATCCGCATCTCCCACCGCAAAGCCGAATTTTTCCCTGCCGGGGTCTATGCCGCAGTACATCGGGCGGTTCATCTGTCGTTCAACGTCGATTCCCATCGAGGGTACATCCACATCCACTGTTCGGGCTTTTCGCGAATCCACTCGGATATCCTTTCGTTGCACTTATCAACCGCATATTTGATGTCTTCTCCGAAGGGCCTTCCGTCCCGTCCCTCTAAAGGCGCTTCAATGATCATCGTCATGCGGTGCCCGTCTCCGTTGCGGGTTATGTGCACCGGGACAACCGGGATACCGTACTTGTGGGCGATTTTTATCATGCCGAAAGGCGTGCTGGCGAGATGTCCCAAAAAGGGCGACAGTATGCCGCCGTCTTTGGCGTCCTGATCCAACAGTATGGCCAGCACTTCGTTTTTTTTGAGACAGGTCAGTGCCGCACGCAAATCCATTCCTTTTCCCACAGGTTTCACGCCGACCAGGGAGCGCATATTCACTATCGCTTTCGTTATTCGTTCATCCCGCTGGTCGGTGCCGAGCGCGTTCATGGGAACGCCGTGTTTGGCCAGAACAGCCGCCCCGTACTCCCAGCACCCTATGTGAGCGGAGAGGAATATAGCGCCGCGTCCCATGCTCAGAGCTTTGCGGATGTTTTCCTCTCCCTTCACTGCGACGAACTCGTCGATATTGCCGTATGTCCTCGGCAATCTGATGAATTCGACGAGCGATTTGCCGAAATGTTCATACGCGTCGCTTATGATCTCTCGCGCCTGTTTGTCGGTTACGCCCAAAATCCTCGCCGCTCTGGAACGCGCTCTGGCCGTCTTGCTGAATGAAAAAAAACCGACGAGCTTCCCCACGGCGCCTCCGAGTTTTACCGCGGCATCGTGTCCCAACGCCCCGCAAAGCAGCATGAAACAACGAAGGCTCCACCAGATGACCGGCTGTCCCGAAGCCATCTAAAATATATCCGCGGCGTGCGGCACGCCGTTCCATTCAAATTTGAGAAAACGGATATTTGTACGCACACCAAATCCACCCTTTCTCCGAATAATTATATACCAACGACGCTTCCGCGTGACAATAGACACCAAAATGCCCGGCAACGGTATAATGGGAACGACTTCAATCTGTCGGGAGGAAAATTCTTTGGACGAAAACATGCGCGGAAAAACAGGGAAAATAATCATGCTCAACGCGAGCGCCGGAATTTCCGGCGACATGTTCCTGGGAGCGATGTGCGGACTCGCTTTAAAATTGGATGCGTCGTTCGATCTGGGGAATTTACTGTCGGGAATCGCGCTCGACCATTGGGAAGTATCGGTGAAGGAGGAAAAAAGAGGAGGATTTGCAGGCGTGAAGGTCGACGTCATCGGAGAAGAGCATCACCGTCACGTACACGACGACGAAGGCCATCCGCACCGCCGTCTGTCGGATATAGAGGAAATATGCGCTAAAAGCAACATTCCCGAGAGGGTTCGCGCCAGCTCGCTGAGCGCTTTCAGACTCCTTGCCGAGGCCGAAGCTGAGGTCCACGGGATGGCGCTGGAGGACATTCACTTCCACGAAACGGGAGCGGTCGATTCGATAGTGGACATCATGGGTTCCATGTTGATCACGGACTGGTTCGGCTGGCCCGAAATGCTCTGTTCGCCTGTGAACGTCGGCTCCGGAAGCGTAAAATGCGCCCATGGGATACTGCCGGTTCCTGCGCCGGCTACAGCGATATTGTTGAAGGGAGTGCCGGTCTTTTCCGCGGGAGCGCCCATGGAACGGACGACGCCGACGGGTGCACTTCTGCTGAGGGTACTCGTGAGGGAAAACGGTTTCCGGCCTTTGCCGGAGGGCAGGATCGTTTGCGCTTCGATGGGGCTTGGAGGGCGAGATACTCCCGAGATGCCGAACGCGCTGGGAGCTGTCATGATCGATCCGGATGGGGCGCGGGACGGGCGTTTCGTGTGCGAAAACATAATGTTATTGGAAGCAAACATCGATGACATGAATCCGCAGGATTTCTCGCCGGCGATGGAACGCCTGTTCGCCGCAGGCGCGCTCGACGTCTGGTGCGAGAATATTCTGATGAAAAAAGGCCGGCCGGCTGTGAAATTCTGCTGTCTATCGAGACGAGGCGAGGAGGAATGTCTCGCCGAGATCATCGCGCGCGAGACCACGACCATAGGCGTCAGGATAATCGAAACACACAGGATGGCTCTCGAAAGAAGCGTATCGGTCCGCACGACGCCGCTCGGCGACGTCCGTTTCAAGAGTGTAAAACTGGACGGCGAAATCCTGCGCTCCATCCCCGAGTACGACGATATCCGCAGGATAGCGGCTGAAAAGGGCCTGTCTATGCTGTCGGTGAGGAACGCGCTGGTGGGATATGAGGAGCGGGACAAATGCAATTGACGTACGGTATAAGTCACTGTCAAAACCTTCAGGTACACCCTTGATTTTGTCTCCCAATTTATGTAGAAATGTATCTATGCACTGATTCCTCGTTCTGATATTTTGGGTTATATGTTTCGCAACATTATTCTATAAAATATCTGAGGTCAGTGCATTATTTATTTGGGATTGCGGGCATAGCCCGCTTTGGGATAAGACACAGTGCCCCTCATATCCATGAGGGGCACTGTGTCTTATAACCGTAGGGTTCAGGAGCTACCCGCGACGTTTTCTGTTTGCTCCTGCGGCGATGTAAGTAAGGGCGATACCCAGCAGACCTTTGGAGCTTTCGGAATTACACCCGCCTCCTACTCCTTCGAGGCCGTTGAAGTTAACATCTACAGTGTGTGTATTATTCCCGTCAGGGCTGTCAAGGCCTGACGGGGTTCCCGGGTCTGTCGGCTTCACTGGCGTGTCATCTTGGCCACCGCCGTCGCCCTCAACCCAAATCGTGGCGCTCCAGGTAGCGTCGTGTGGCGAGAACACCACGGTGTCACCCTGAGAAAACTCGACAGACTGCCCGTTGTTCCCGATTACCCTGCCACCGGTGGTGAAAGCAGAGTCCGTGTGGATCCTCACGGGGGAGTTTATGTGATAGGTAGTCGTGCCCGAGGGCAGCTTGACTAAAAAAGAGTAGTTGTCGTTTCTCACACAGTAGGGCGAAATGTGCTCTCCCGTAGCGTCATTTACAATATCCATTACCAGATTGCCATTGATGATGCTGACAGACATCACCGTATACGAGGCATGTTCCACCGGCTGTGCCATCGTGGGGTCTGTGACTTTATAACTAGAGGTTATGTCGTCAAAGTCGTAATTTCGGAGGTCGTAGAAACCTTTATGATCTAATCGTATGCTTTTTCCCTGAAAATTTTCATGTTCGAAGAGCTCGATCACTACATTATCTTCATTGATGTATAACGAACTAAGGTCATCATTAGGGAACTCCATGTCAATAACTCTTGGAGCCTCGCAGAGCCCTTTGTCCACGTGCCACTTGTCTCCCGCTATGCCCGCGGTGACGGCCGAGAAAGTTACCAAATTTGCGGGCCGAATGATGCCCGGGTCGTTTCCTCCGGGATTGCCTGGGTACTCCGGCGGAGTCGGGCTGTCTGGGGCAGATGATTTTACCGGGACCGTGGTGCCTACTCCCCAGCTCGCGTTGTCAAGCCCGAAGAGATGAAGCGAGTTTACATTGTTTCTGTCCATGTATATTTCGAAATGGATATGTATGCCTGTTGCCAATCCCGTAGCCCCACTATAACCAATAAGCGTGTCCGCACCTAAGTTAGTCTGTCCAACAACGAGCGTACTTGGCGAGGCCAGGTGCGCTATGATTATGCGCCAATTGTCCTGCAAGGTGATATCAACGAAATTGCCGTAGCCACTAGCTGAATATTCGACACGGTTGACTTTTGCGATAGGGTATGGCGTGTAAACAGGAATGGAAACGCCATGCGAACCAAAATCGTATCCCGGGTCATTATTTGTTGTCTTATGCGAAGCGGACGGCATCTGGGTAATGTACACGCTTGTCGTTTGCCACGGAGTCCGCCATTGGCTTGGATCTGCGGAAGCGGTGAGCGATGAGAGAACGACCATTAACAGCGATAAAAACAAAGGATGTAATTTTTTTTGGATGATAAACACTCCTTATCATGGTCATGATTTAGTGAAAGCGCCAAAAACGGAATATACCACGCATAGACCAATGAACAACGAACGACAAATTAATTATATGAAAATGCCCACCTCCTCCATACAGTTATTTATTTCAGATATTTATGGCTGTCCTACGGTCTCTCAGCCGCCTGACAGCTGATTGTGCCGCTTAGAAGAGTAGCTCTTCTGAGCGGCGCATCAGCCCTCCCGGATGAAGCATTAAGTACCTGCGAGGATTGCGCACCAATTTTTTCCCGTCGTAGACTAGTTTGTCAGATCTTTCCAGTAGCTTCGACGCTTCGATGACTGCAGGCGGGTACAGATCGAGCTCCTGTACGACTCTGCCCTCCAGTTCGTCCCCAATGAGTCTGAGCTGCTCCTGACTCGATCGGCTACGGAAATATCCATCTTGTTTATTGTGATGGGTGTCCTCGCGCGCAGACGCCTTCTTAAAGTAAGCATATATATGGCATTTACTTTCCTAGGGCACCGCTACTAAATTGTCAAGTTGCCGTCGTTTTCACGACACAAAGCCAACAGTTACAGATAAAAAAATGTCAGTAACGCGTCTTTAGCCTTCAATTTCAAATAGCAAATAAATAATAACAAAAAAAATAGCATAAGTCACGAACGAACCCATAGCTAATATTGGAAAAAACGCCGCGGTTTGCGAGTTTGGCAAACATCGTTATAAACGCGCATAGAAATTTTGTTCACGCGTATTCAGGCAATGTGTTATAATTTTTAAACACTAAAACAATGCGCGGCATTGGAAAAAATGGCGGATTTATTGGAACTTTTATAGGGGAGTTGAGACGAAAATGCCGATAATGGTAAGGTCATACACTGAATTCAATAGCATTGAATATCCAAGGTTCGACATAGGGAGCTTCTTGGAGTTGCTCGACATCCTGCCTTTATATTCCCTGAATAATTTTATAACCGAAGGTGGGATCAAAAATCTGGGAAAATCAAGTTACAACACGTGGAAGAATGACAGCTATTCTGGTTTTGAGTCTCCAAAGGCGGAAGTGATCGCCTGCGACATGGCCCGGCGCCTCAGAGCAAATAAGATGTACTGCTGCGGCGACAGGGCGATTATGGACGACTTCATGGGCGGGATACTTCGGGACATTATCCTGAACGACAAGACTTTAGGGAGCTTCAGGAGCACGCTCATCTCTTTGGCGGACTATCCAGCGCTACGGATGCCTACGGAACCTTCAACGCGCCGTGAAGGCACGAGCGAGTCGGAGACCAATGGCGCCCCCTATCTGGTCGATTCCTACGAAAATCGGTACTATGACGAAAGCCTGCGGAGCATGATAAAATTCCTCCTTGAAAAAGGTGGGAGGGATAACACTTCAGACTTTATCGATTTTAATCAATTCAAGAAAGCTTTGAAGGGGTTTTACGGAGAATATCTCGGAAAAAAATATGGGAAAGTCAGTGCTCTCAGGAAATCTTCTCAAGAACAGCTCCCTGATGTAACTGCTGATTTTGCTGGATTTGAGGAGATCAAGAGAAAGATTTTCGGAAACAATAAATTTATAATAGAGCCAAAGAACGCGCCAGCGCCTGAGACGCCCACTAGCATTACCAAAGACGAAGAAGAAAAAATAAAAAAAACGATGCGTACGTCGGCTAACCAAGCGACGACGAATAAGGCAATTAATGCCATCATAGACGCATTGACGAATAAGGCAATTTATGAGTTGAATAGGTCTAAAAAACGTAATTCGGACGACCTTAGGAAACCCGTCGATGATAGAGATAACACGTTGGAAAGAAAGACGACAATCCAATACTCTCTCGCCGGAGAGGAAGACTATCACATCTACTTGCCTTACAAGGAAATATTGCGGCATGACACTGTTTCTTTGACATTTGACAAGTTTGTCTTTCCTGAAAAAGAAGATGCTAGGATTGACCGGGAGATGGTCAGCATACCCGACGAATTTGATTTCATAAGGAAAAACCTCTTCCTGCTCTGTGTTCTGATGAAAGCCGGATCCGCGCCCTACCGGCCCTTTTCGTACGAAAAGTTGCATGTGTCGTCGCTCAAAACCCAAATACGCGAATTGCAAATAAACGGCATATCTCCTGGAGACGAATCCAGCTTTAAAATTGTCGCGGACGTGTCGCCCATTGATTACTTCGATCACCTCATAGTCAGAAATTATCTGAACGGCGTTTACGAAGGATTTCCCGGTCACGATAACGAAAAACGCGAGGAACTACGCAAGAAATACTTAAGTGTTGATATTCCTGACGGCTACGAGTTCAACGCAGGTAAAATGTTTTTCCTCATGGCTGGTTGCGGCGTCTGGATACTGTCCAAAGACAATTTCCTCATGTTCAGCCGCCGGGCGAAGGTGCTTGAAAAACCCGGTAATATCGGGTACAGCGCCGCCGGATCGTGCGAATACACGTCGCGTCTCGAACATGGAGCGAGATCTGGCGAGCTGGAGGCAAACCCATTCCTGACAGCTAAAAGGGAAATACTGGAAGAGTGCGGTTTGAAGATTGATCTGGAAAAGCTTGAGCTAGTATCATTTGGGATTGATTACGAGCGCTACCTCGAAGAGTTCTCGTTTTTTTACTATGCAAGCGACGAAGCAAAAGTCCTCGTAAATTCAGCCCAAGGCGCTTTGTCCCAAAATGAGCAACAGCTTTTTGCTCTGCCATTCGACAAGGATATGATAAACATGGCTATAACTAACTATTCCATTGAGCCCGGCGCCGCTGTCTCGCTTTTAAAAATTTGGCGCATGCGATGCGATGGAGTGATTTGAACCCATATTAGCTTTTCCGCCCCATTGTATGTCCGCGCCGCCGTCCGTTCTTCCCGCCAGCGGCGGATATGGAGTATACAGCCCAACTCCACAGGTTGGGCACTCGAAAGCAATGTCAATATGTTAAGGGAAACCCAAATCCGCAGGAAAGATATGATGACAAAGCCAGAAGACAAATCGTTGCTCTAAAAATCGGCTCATCGCAAAATTGCGTTCATCGTTGGCATGAGTGCCCTGAGAGCGATTAGAGCATTAGGAAAGCAGTAAATATCAGCATTTCTGACATTGTTTATGATGAAACAGTAAGAGTTATTTTTAAAAACCCTTAAAAGTATTGCCAAAAATATAAGGACATGGTAATCATATCCGGGGAAACATCCATCAAAATACTACCGGAGGGGAAAACCATGTCCATAAGCATACTTTATCACAGTCAAGGGATCAGCGACTACTCTTGCCAGAGGATTATTTACAAAGAAGGAGAGATTATATACAAAATCAATCCTC
>JAITRO010000104.1 GCA_031288335.1 Synergistaceae bacterium
CCCTCCTTGGTGAACGCCACCACCGAGGGCGTCGTCCTGTTTCCCTCGGCATTCGGTATGACGGTTATATTGTCGCCTTCTTTGACCGCTACGCAACTGTTTGTGGTGCCCAGGTCGATTCCTATGACTTTTCCGGTTGTCTTTGCCATTTCGGTTTCCTTCCTTCCCATTTGGGACAATGAAATTTTTTAATCCTGCTTGTCATTTTCTTCGATCTTTTTCCTGCCGACCTTCACCTTTGCGGCCTGCAGCACTTTGTCGCCAAGCATGTATCCTTTATGAAACACTTCCACGACCGCTCCGTCCCGCTCGTCATCCTCTACGTCCACGATGGAAATGGCGTCGTGCAGCGCGGGGTCGAAAGCGCCTGAGGGATCTATAACCTTGAGCCCCAGGCCCTGCAGCGCGGAGAAAAACTGCCTCTGAACCATGGAGACCCCCTTGTACATGGAGGAGTCCTTGTCGCTCTCGGCTTCCAGCGCGCGTTCGAGGTTATCCAGAACCGGCAGCAGGCTCATCACGGCGTTTTCGCCCGCGAGTTCTCTGTCGCGTTTTCTGTCGCGCTCCACTCTGGCGCGATAATTATACAAATCGGCCTTCGCCCGCGCGGCCTCGTCCCTAAGAGCGTCCGCTTCCTCGCGCAACGCCTCAAAATCCGTCTTCAAGGCTGTTTCGGCATCCGCGGCGCCTTCCTCTTTCCGCGCCTCGGCGTCCTGGCTGAATTTTTCGTTTCCGTTCAACAAATCATTCATCTCCTTCCCCGCTCTCTATATCGCACAGCACCCTGTCGAGCACTGAAATGACGCGCTCGTAGTTCATCCGCTTGGGCCCGATCACCCCGAGTATCGTGCGCGTGCCCTCGTCGCTGGAACTTGAGAGTACCACGGAGCAGTTTTGAAGCTCGGGAGCGGCGTTTTCCTCTCCTATCACGACGCCTATTCCATCCTTCATGCCGTACTGTTCCAGCAGTTTAGCAAGCTCGTTCTCCTGTTCCAGAATGGAAAACAGCGCCCTGAATTTTCCGATATCCTGAAAATCGGGCACGTCGAAAAGATTCGACATGGAGCCCGTGTAAAGTTTGGTCCGTTCACCCGCCAATATCGCGTCGAGTTCGGCGAGGGCGCTTCCGCACAAATCTGCGTAACGCCACAGCTCGCCGGAAATGTAATTTCGGAGCGTCTCGCGCACCTCGCTCCACTCGTAACCGGCGAGTGTATTTATCCTTCTCGAAAGGTCTTCAAGAATGTCCTGCGACAGGTCACAGGGCATTGTGACCATCCTGTGATGGACGATGCCGCCTTCCAAAATGACGAGAAGCAGGCAGTGTGAGCTGTCGATGCGGACGAAATCCACCTTTCTGAGGCGAATTTGCGCCAATTGCGTCACCGCGGCCATTCCCACGTAGTTCGACAACTGCGACAGCATCTCGGACGCCTTCGACAAGGCGCCCCTCAAGCCGTCCCTGTGCGCTTCAATGCGTTTTATCCACCCTCGCCCGCGCTCGTTATGAGGCAGACGCTGGAGCATCGTGTCGACGAAAATCCTGTAAGCCCTGGTCGTGGGCACCCGTCCCGCCGAAGTGTACGGCTGCATGAGGTAGCCCATTTCCTCCAGATCCGCCATCTCGTTCCTTATCGTGGCCGCGCTGCGCCCCTTGAGATAACGCTTGGAAAGCGTCCGCGACCCGACCTCCTCGCCGCTCTCAATGAACGCGTGAACGACGGAAAGTATCACTTCCAACTGCCTCTCGGTCAACATGCGGACACCCCCTTGCCTCAGCATTTTCGCTCGACTATTAGCACTCGTGAATAATGAGTGCTAAGGGCCTGGCAATTTCGTAAAGAATACCAGTCATTCAGGGAATTGTCAATACAAGTCAAAAATTTCCCGAGAAACGTAATCAGCGGCGAACCGCTGTTTTGTCCGCGTCCATTATGGTGCCGCGTTGTTTATGTCCTCCATCAAGTTCTGGCAGTTCTTTGTAAATGCGTACGCCGGCGTGTCCCCAAAGGCGGCGGTCTGAGTGAGCACCGTGTACGTATACTCGCGAGCGATAAAATTTACAGTACTCCGGCTTACGGGAACGTCTCCTATTTATGCTGGGTTTGTGTGGCTTAGTAAATCTCAACACTCGCGAGTATAATTTGAGTGCCGAGCGGTAATGGACGAGGCGCTGGACGTAAACACGAATGAACCCGCGCTTTTAAAACGACCAGCTATCCTCTGTCAAATCGAGGGCTTTTATCTTTTCCTCGAAGCCGAACACCGTCACGTCGATTCGCTCTACTGTGGCGTCGATTCGTTCCATGTTCGAAAACTTGTATCCCGCCGGCATTCGCCCGGCGTAGCGTTTAATCTTCAGCAGGGCTTGCAGGTAGTTGCGTTCCTCGGAATTTATCATCTCGGCAGCCTTCATCGCGTCGGGCTCGCCTTCGGTCACGAACAGCCAGGCTATCGCGAAATTGCCGGGCACGGACATTTCATCGAACCAGAGGTCGGCCAGGGCCGTTTCCATCTTGCTTCGCTCGTCCCTGTCCTTTATCAGGCCAAGAGTCCTGCGGATGAGCGTGAGCAGCTCTTCGACGTCGTTCAGCGCTTTTTCGTATGAGATCCGCGGCAGGGAACAATCGGCTATCATGCGCGCCTCCTGCTCCGTCGTGATGTGACCTTTCAGGAGTTTCCCCACCGACGGCTGAAGCAGGATTGTCGCTGCCTCGCGCGGCGAGTCGAGCACTTGCCGATAGAGCGTCTCCGTGTCGTAATCGTGGTGTTCCGTCTTGCTGCGCGCTATGAACGACACGTAGCCCGTATCGAAATAACCCTTTCTCCCCGCGCGGCCGGACATCTGCAAAAATTCGTTGTGCGTCAGAGGACCGTCCACGTACTTCGCCATTTGAGCGAAAATGACGCTCTCGGCCGGCAGATTCACGCCCAATGAGAGCGCGTCGGTGCCGACAACCACATCGATGACGCGCTCGCGGAACGCCATCTCCACCAGCAGTTTTTCCTTGGGATAGAGACTGCCGAAATAGACGCCAACGCCGTAGAGCAGCGTCTCCTGAACGCGCCCGACCTCCAGAATCTCGGCCATCTCGCGCAGACGCGCCCGCTCGGCGCGCGCTATCTTATGACGGGTTTTGGCTATCTGGGCTGCGGTATGCTCCACGCCGCGCCGCGAGAAGGCAAAAACCAGCGCGTCGCGGATCTTTGAGTAATGCACGCCCTTTTTGCGGTAGACCAGCTTCGTGACGCGCTCGTTTGTCTCGAATATCTCGAAGTCCCTGCGCGCCATCTCCTCCAGATACCCGCGCACGGTCTGCGGATCGCCGAATGTCGCGCTCATCACGAGCAGCATCGAGTCCCGCGACGTGCCCCTTATTCCGTCGATGTAGGCCCTCGTGCGCTCGGGCGAGCCGAAGATGAAGTGAAACTCGTCGACTATCACGCGCTGATTCGGTATATTGGCGTACTTGATCGTGTAAATTTCCTGGGTGCAGCAGAGCACGGACGCGCCCGGATTTTTCTTGAAATCACCGGTCTCGAGGCCCACATCGAACCCCATGCGCCGCAGATCGAGGTATCGTTCGTTCGACAGCGCCTTTATGGGAGCCGTGAATATCACCCTGTCGGCTGACGGCAGGGCGGCGCTGCCGTTATCGTCCATCAAACCGGCCCACCTGTACGCGACCCACGTCTTTCCGCTTCCGGTCGGGGCGGCGATTATCGCGTTTCTGCTGTTTATCCGCTCTATCGCGCTGACCTGCCAGTCGTAAAGCATTAACTGCCGGCTGCCTTTGATAAATTTACGCTCATTCGCGTTCGAATACCATGAAAGAGAGCGGGGGCAAAGCCAGGTCGAGCGCCCATTCGCGCCTGTGAATCTTGTACGGTATCGCGTCGAGGCCGCCGAAATTCCCCCAATTGCTCCCTTCGTAGCGCTCGCTGTCGCTGTTCAGGACTTCCTTCCAAAAGCCGCCGCCGGGAACCCCTACCTTGTAGCCCAGACGCGGCACTGGCGTGAAGTTGCCGACGCAGAGCACCGTCTGTCCGCGCGAATCGCGCCTCAAAAACGACAGCACGCTCGAGTCGGAGTCGCCGCAGTCGATCCACTCGAAACCCCAGCTCTCGTAGTCGCCCTCCCACAAAGCCGGACAGGATTTGTAGAAATGCAGCAGTTCTTTGTACCAGGCCTGAATCCCTCTATGGAAGCGATCCTCGGTTTCCTGCCAGGAGAGGCTCGCGTCGTGGTTCCATTCCCACTCCTGACCGAACTCTCCTCCCATGAAGAGCAGTTTTTTGCCGGGGTGTCCCGTCTGCCAGCCTAGCAAAAGCCGCAGGTTTGCTGCTTTCTGCCACTCGTCTCCCGGCATTTTGCCGTAAAGCGAGCCTTTGCCGTGGACTACTTCGTCGTGCGACAGAGGCAGCGCGAAATTTTCGCTGTACGCGTACCACATGCCGAACGTCAGCTCGTTCTGGTGATATTTCCTGTAAATGGGGTCGAGCGAGAAATATCTCAGCGTGTCGTGCATCCAGCCCATGTTCCACTTGTAGCCGAAGCCAAGGCCTCCGACGTACGCCGGGCGCGACACCATGGGCCAGGAAGTGCTCTCTTCCGCAGTGGTCTGTATTCCGTTGAAATCCGCGTAGAGTATCTCGTTCATCTTGCGGAGGAAATCTATGGCCTCTATGTTCTCCTTGCCGCCGTAACGGTTCGGAATCCACTCCCCCTCCTTGCGCGAGTAATCGAGATAGAGCATCGATGCCACTGCGTCAACGCGAAGGCCGTCCGCATGGTACATATCGAGCCAGAATCTCGCGCTCGACAGCAGAAAGCTGCGCACCTCGTCCCTCCCGTAATTGAAAATGCTGCTCTTCCAGTCGGGGTGATAGCCCTTCTTGGGGTCTGCGTGCTCGTAAAGACATGTGCCGTCGAAATTTGACAGCCCGTAGCCGTCGGATGGAAAATGCGACGGCACCCAGTCGAGGATGACCCCGATCCCGGCCCTGTGGAGCGAATCAATCAGCTCCATGAACTCGTGCGGCGTGCCGAACCGCGAACTGGGTGCGAAGTAGCCGAGCGTCTGATAGCCCCACGAGCCGTAGAAGGGGTGCTCCATGACCGGCAGAAACTCAACGTGAGTGAAGCCCATTTCCGTGACGTAGTCAACCAGTTCGGCGGCAAGTTCGTGGTAGGACAGGGAGCGGTCGTGCTCGTCCGGCAGATGCCGCCATGAGCCGAGATGAACCTCGTATATCGACTGCGGGGCCCTTATCTCGCTTTTATCGGCGCGTGATTTCATCCACTCGCCGTCGTCCCAGCCGAAACCGTCCAGACTCCAGACACACGACGCGCTTCGCGGCGGCGTCTCCCACCAGAACGCGAACGGATCGCCCTTCTCGACGACTTCGCCGTCTTTCGTGGTTATCGAGAATTTATAGAGATCGCCGTGCCCGACTTCGGGAATGAAACCCTCCCATATCCCGGAGCTGTCCCATCGCGGCGCGAGAGGGTGCGCCCCGTCGCTCCAGCAGTTGAAATTCCCTATCACGGACACCCGTTCCGCGTTCGGCGCCCACACGGCGAACAGAGTCCCCTGTTCGCCCCCATGTTCGATGAGATGCGACCCGAGGATCTCGTAAAGTTTCGTATGATTGCCCTCGCGGAAAAAATAAATATCCTTCTCTTTCATCAGCGTCACGCCGTGAATTACGTTTCCGGCCATAGCGACCACCTCCTGTTGTATAAAAAACAAAAATTTGGGTTGCGGGCGCAGCCCGCGTTAGATGACATTTTTTTCACAGCCGTTCATTTTTCGTCCCTCGCCGCCATGACTATCGCCGTCATCAGAAGCGCAAACCCGACGAACTTGACGGGCGCAGGAATTTCTCCGAACAATATATACGCCAAAATCGCGCTGCCTATCGGCTCGCCCAGGAGCATTATCCCAACGAAAGCGGAGCTGAAGTAACCGAGAGCCCAGTTGTAACTGCTGTGCCCGAGCAATTGCGACATCAGCGCGGATCCGGCAAACGCTCCCCACGTCACGGAGGAGAAACCGGTCACCGGATAACCCATGACGAGCACAACCGCCCACAGCGCCAGCGCGGCGGTTCCGTAACAGAGGCCGATATAAGGGACGAGCCCCAGTTTATGGCGCACTTCCCTGCCGCATATTATATACGCCGCAGCCGCGGCGCCGCCCGCAACCGCGAGCGCGTCGCCAAAGAGGGCCCTTCCGTCGAACGATATGTCCCCATAACCGACTATGGCCGCTCCGAGCACGCTCAAAAACACGCAGAACCACATCGTGCGGCTCGGTCGGGCCACGCCGAAGGCGAGGTTGAAAATCGCCGTCCATATCGGTATGGTGTCCACCAGAATCACGCTGGAAGCGACGCTGGTGTAGTCGAGCGATGTTATCCACGTCGCAAAGTGCAGGGCAAGAAAAAGCCCCGACAGGACGTTCAGCAATATCTCGCGGCGAGACATCCCGCGGTACTCGCGCCAATAGAAGATGACGGCGAGAGGAACCACGATCGCCGCGGAGATGCCCACGCGGTAGGCGCTCTTGACGAGCGGCGGGGAATCGGCGTAACGTGCGAAAATAGCCCCAAACGATATGCAGGCCACTCCTATCGCGAGGACGATCGGCGGAAATGCCGGGTTTAGTTTGGGACGGGCTTTGCTCATGCGGGATCGGCGAACCTCCTTTTAATAATTATGGATATTTTACAGCCCGATTGCATTATATCACCGCCGAAAGCGGGAGGATAGAAGCGATGAGCATCCTCTATTTCCCAGCCAATTCTCCGGCGATTTATCGCCAGTGTTAATCGAGGCTAAATGGGTTTATACTAATTGATATGCATCCGCAAAGATCATCGTCATTATCAGGGAGGAAAAGAAATGGATGTCAAAGACTCAATCGCAAAACTGCTCGCCGAAAACGGCGGGTTGCTACGCCTCAAGCCCGCGTGGGTCTCGCGGGTATTTTTGCCGCCGGGGAAACGTCTCGGCCTTCCCGACGACGCTTACGACGTTGGCGAACGCGGTTTTATCACCGAGCGCTGGATCGGCTCGACTACCGAGGCCGAAAATCCGATTCACACCCAGGACGAGGGACTGTCGTTCATCAACACCGACGGCGGGCCGGACATAACGCTTAAGGCGGCCGTGGAAGCCCTGCCCGACGAAATCATGGGCGCGGATTACGCCTCGACTCACAAGGGACTCGGGCGGCTGCCCAAGATATTCGACAACGCCGACAGGCTGCCCTTCCATATCCACCAACGCCAGCAGGACGCTGAGAAGATAGGCAAAAAATCCAAAGAAGAGTCGTACTACTTCCCCCCTGGAGTTCCCCTCGGCCCGCACCCCGAGACCTTCTTCGGCCTGCATCCTTTCATCGTCCGCCAAAACCGCAAGGACGTTATAGCCAAATACCTGGAGGACTGGGAGAATACCGACAGGCTGCTCGCCCTGTCGCGGGCATATATCAATATGCCGGACGACGGATTCCACCTGCCTCCCGGCATATTGCACGCACCGGGCAGCGCGCTCACTATAGAGCTTCAGGAGGACTCCGACGTGTCCGGCATGTTCCAGGGCAAACTGGCCCACACGCTGCTCGACAAGAGCGTCCTGACGCGCGATATTCCGCCGGAGGAACTGGAGGAACTCGGCATGATGGCGGCCGTCGAACAGCTCGACTGGGAGGCGAACGGCGACCCCTATTTTTACGAGAATCACCACACGCCTCCCGTCATCCTGGAAGGCGGACGCGCGGCGGGCTGCGAGGAATGGTGGATATTCTACAACACCCGCAAGTACAGCGGCACGAAACTTATATTACGCCCCGGGGCTTCGATAAAAAGCGTCGACAGGGGCGCTTACAACATACTTGTCTGGAACGGCGAGGGAACGTTCGGCGGTCTGCCGATCAAGAGCGGAGATCACGTGCTCGGCGAGATAATGGTCACTGCGGCGCGGGCGCGCGCCGGGGTGAACGTGGTGAACATGGGGACGGAAGATCTCTTCATAATAAAGTTCTTCGGACCGGACATCAACGACGACGCTCCCGCCCTCAAGAGATTTGCTTGACGCCGCCGACCCCGTTCAAAATCACAAGCAATGCGCAGGGAACTTGCTCCCTGCCGGCTTCGAGCAAAGCTCGTTCGAGCAGAGCCCGAGGTTTTGTCTGTAATTTCAAGATAAAACGCCCAGTGACAATCCAGGTCTGATATAATAAAATTGTTTCGTATTTCTCGAAGACATATCATGGAACCGACGGCAGGCGCGCGTAAACCGGCGATTCCGCTAAGGAGAGGGTTTTCATGAGAATTTCCGCTTCAGTGCTGTTGGAAGACGCCCATAACGGCGGTTACGCGATTCCGATGTACAACACCATCAATCTCGAAATAACGCGTGGGCTCGTCGCGGCTGCCGAGAGACTGAACATACCGATCCTGCTGGGAATAGCCTACGACGCCATCGAACACATGGGGATGGAAGCGCTGTACCGCGGCGCTGATGTGATAGCGCACGCCGCGTCCGTGCCGGTGGGCATACACCTCGACCATGGCCGCACTTACGAGGAAGTGGCGGCCGCCGTGAAACTGGGGTTTGATTCCGTGATGATAGACTTTTCGTTCATGGAGTTCGACGAGAACGTGGCGCGCACAGCCGAGGCGGCAAAAATGTCGCACGCTATGAACGTGCCGATAGAGGCCGAGATAGGCCATGTCCCAGGGGGCGAGAACACTCCCACTGAGGAGGACGCGACGCACATGGTCTATACCAACCCTAAGGACGCCGCCAATTTCGCGCTCCGCACCGGGGTCGACTTTCTGGCGGTATCGGTTGGAACAGTCCACGGCGTTTACAAGGCCGAGCCGAAACTCAACATAGGCCTGGTGAAGGAGATCAACGCGGCTGTCGGACGCCCGCTGGTGATGCACGGCGGTTCCGGCACGCCTGCCGGCCAGGTGCGGGCGGCGGTTGCGGCCGGCATCTCGAAGGTCAATATCGGCACAAACGTGATGAGGGCTTTCATAAAAGGCCTGCGCTCCGTAACGGAGAGCGTGATGGACGTCAGAACCGTCATGCGCTCGGGCAGATACGAGATATACAACGTCGTCGCGGAGACGTCCGACATGTTCGGCACGCAAAAAGCGACCTGGTGAGCCGTTTGGGACGATGAATGCCTCTGAACTCCTGTTGGGCATAGATATCGGCACTTCGAGCGTCAAAGCCGTGTTTATGGACGCTAGGGGGAACGTCAAGGGCTCCGGTCGGAGAGAATATCCCATAAATTCGCCTCAAATCGGCCGCGCCGAACAGCCGCCGGAGGAATGGTGGGAGGCGGCGGTGATCTCAGTGCGTGAAGGGCTCGGCGAAGCGCGCAGAGAAACCGAGGGGGAAGTGACAGTGTTGGCTGTCGGTTTCTCGGGCCAGATGCACGGGCTCGTCGCCTTGCGGCATGACGATTCCCCCGCGAGGCCGGCCATTATCTGGGCGGATCAGAGGTCAATCGACGAAATGCGCGACGTAAACGAAGCGATAGAGAAGACCGGAATCGAAAAAGTCTGCAACAAGGCCTCGCCGGGCTTTCTGCTCCCCTCGCTTCTGTGGCTCATGAGGCGCGAACCGGAAACCTTCGGGCAAATCAAAACTGTAATGCTGCCTAAGGACTATATCTGTTTCAGGATGACGGGACGCCGCGTCTCGGAGCCGACCGACGCGGCAGGAACGTGCGCCTATAACGTAAGAGACGGCGGATGGAACAGGGGCCTTCTGGATGCGTTGTCGCTGCCGTCGTCTATTTTCCCTGAAATCGTCCCCACCGGCGCGATCGTGGGACAAATAACGCCTCGCGCCGCGGAAGAACTGGGACTTCCGGCGGGCATACCGGTCGCGGCCGGAGCGGCGGATCAACCGGCCGGAGCGCTCGGAAACGGCGTCATTGAGTTCGGGACGCTGCTCTCGACGATCGGAACCGCAGGGCAGATTTTCGCACCGCTCACCGCTCCCGCTTATGACGAACTGCTGCGCACGAATACATTCAACCATGCCCTCAGCGGCGCGTGGTACGCGCTGGGCGCCAACCTGAGCGCCGGTTATTGCCTCAAGTGGCTCAAACGGCACGCCAATATACCGGGCGAGTACAAAGACCTGGACGGCTTGGCATCCCGCGTGCCGGTCGGATCGCGCGGCGTGATATTTCTTCCGTATCTCTTCGGCGACAGGACGCCGCACCTCGACGGACACGCCCGCGCGATGTTCTTCGGCCTCACCGGCGCGACCGGCATCGACGAAATGATCCGCGCCGTGATGGAGGGCGTTGTCTTCTCCATGGCCGAAGGGCTGGAAATAACTCTTGGGCTCGGCGTGTCGCCAAAAATGGTCATCGCCTCGGGCGGAGGAGCCGAAAGCAGACTATGGCAGCAGATACAGGCCGACATCTACAACCTGCCGGTAACGCGTTCCGCCACAAAAGAACAGGCTTGCACCGGCGCGGCGATACTCGCCGCGGCTGGAGCTGGGCTATATCCCAACATAAAGACGGCGTGCGCGGAGATGACGCGAATGTCCCGCGAAATTCAAACGCCCGACGCCGAAGCTCACTCGGCTTATATGGAGATATTCGGCATTTACAGAGAACTTTACGACCGCAACAGGGAACTGTTCCCAAGACTTGCACAATTCGCGACGTAGGGAGGTATTCGCGTGACCAAACGGATAATATGCGCGGGCGAGATTTTGTACGATTTCATATCGACCACCAAGGGAACCGGATTGGCGGGCGCTGCCGAATTTGCCAAAAAAGCGGGCGGGAGTCCATTCAACATCGCGATAGGGCTGTCGCGTCTGGGGATGAAGGTCGCGTTCCTGGTCAAAATCGGCGATGACGAGTTCGGGGGAGCACTGAAAGAATTTCTTTCCTCCGAAGGAGTGGACATGTCCTGCGTGGCGGACGGCGCGGGACACAACACGACGCTCGCAATGGCCGCAGTGGACGCGAAAGGAAAACCCGAGTTCAGGTTCTACCGTGAAAACGCGGCCGACATATCTCTCACCACGGACGAGCTTCCTCCGATAACACCGAGTGAGACGTCGGTTTTCTCGTTCGGTTCCGTGGCTCTGGCCGACAATCCGGTGGGAGACGCTATTTTGAGCGTATTCGAGAAGATGCGCGCCGGCGGCGTGCTGACCGTGCTCGACCCGAACGTGCGTCCGCTCTACGTGAACGACAAGCCGATTTACAAAAAACGGCTGAAATACCTAATTCCCCTTGTGGATGTGCTGAAACTCAGCGACGACGACCTGGCCTGGCTCACCGGCACGCAGACAATAGAAGAGGGAGTCTCGCGTATAGGGTACAACCACGCGGGGCTGGTGGTCGTCACCGAAGGCCCCAGGGGCGCGCGGGCGATATGGAGGGGCGAGACCATACATGTTCCGTGTCCTGACGTAAAGATCGCGGAGACCACTGGATGCGGCGACTCGTTCATCGCGGGAGTGATATCGAAACTGGCGCCCCTCGAAAGAAGCGGCATGGCGGAGATGACGCCGGTATTTCTCAAAAACACGCTCGCCTGGGCAAACGCCTGCGCCTCCATAGTCGCGACCCGCTACGGAGCGGCGAACTCCATGCCGCGCGCGCCGGAGGTAGAGGAGTTTATGCAAAATCACACGATGACTGCGTTTACGTGATCCGGAATGAGAAAATATACAGATAAAACCTCGGGCTCCGCCCGAACCCGGCAGGGAGCAAGCTCCCCGCACCCTCTTAAAGGGAGTCAAGGGGGCTTGCCCCCTTGTGGGGTTTGGGGCAAAGCCCCAAGGTTTTAATCCTTAGGTTTAAGGATATGATACTTGAGCGCAGAATAACCGCGCTCCGTTCGACATGGGCGCTGGCTCCAAAATGGATGATGACCGCGGCGGGAATTTTTTTGGGGACACTGCTCGAATACAGGGCGATCTCGTCGTTTTTCGCGGGCGAATTTGACCGCGGCGCGGCGACCAACGCGTTTGCCGGTCTTTTGTGTTACTTGTGTTCCGGCATGGACAGAGTGCTTTATCTGACCGACGACGGCATAGTGAGTGAAACGCGCTGTTGGGGACGTATAATAAGAAAAACGGCGCCTTGGATCGCGATTCGGAGCGTGCGGATCGTTTCCGGAAACAAATGTCTCACGGTTGCTTTCGAGGTCGGTTCCCGGGTATGGAAACTCCCCTTTCCCAAAGATTCGGCCGGGGAAATCGAGGATTTGCTGGAAGAACTTCTTCCTGACGGCGCGCGGATAATACGTTTCCCGCGCTGAAATATCAGGGCGCGGGCGGTTTCAAAAATGAAACAGGTTTAGGGGGCGGTTCGATATGTTCTCAAAATTCATCGTTGACGGAAATATGTTCTGGAGGTTCATCACCGGCCCGGTGCTGGTGGCTGTCATATGGTTTGCCTTGGATTACGGCCTCCGCAAACTTTATCAAAAAAGCGGCTTTCTGGAACGCGTCTTTGTGGAACACGAAAAATTACAGCCTTTCAAAAACTTTATACTGACAGTATTGAGGCTTATCATCACCGTTTATTTCGGGTTTATCTTGTTGATGCACCTCAACGTAGACTCGACGCCGCTTGTGGAGGTAAACGCGACGAGACTGTGGAATTTCCTCACCGGACCTGTTTTGACCGCGGCGATATGGTGGGCGCTCGACTACGCGATGCGAAAGATATACGCTAAAAGCTCGTTTATCGAAAGCCTATTCGTCCGAAACGCCAGAGTGAAAACATTTAAAGGCTTGCTGCTTCAGACGGTCAGGGTACTTATAGGTATATACTTCACCTTCATCATGCTGGACCATTTCAAGGTAGACCCAAAACCGCTCCTCGCGGGTATCGGGGTCGTCGGGCTGGGACTTTCGCTTGCCGCGCAGAACATACTGAGAGACTTTCTCAACGGCCTTTTTATAGTCATAGAGGATCAGTTCAACATCGGCGACTTCATCACGATAGGCTCCTATTCGGGCACGGTTGAGAGTTTCTCCATGCGCGAGACCCGCCTTCGCGCCTCGGACGGCAAACTGATCATCATACCGAACGGAAATATCTCGCAAGTTGTCAACAGCACCAAGAACTTTGCCGTCGCCATCGTAGACGTAGGAGTGTCGTACAACTCGAATATAAGCAGTGTGATGGAAGTGCTCGAAGAGTGCGCCGCTGAGGTCGCGCGCAGAATGCCCGGCGTAGTGGTGGAAGAATCAAAGGTGCTGGGCATAATGGATTTTCGCGACAGCGACATTCTCCTGCGCGTGATGACGAAAACGTTCCCTGGCGAACAATGGGGCGTGGAGCGCGCCACCAGGCGGGTGATAAAGGAAAAATTCGACGAAAAAGGAATAGAAATCCCCTTCCGTCAGGTCGTAATTCACACGGAAACCGAAAAAGAACCGGAGGCGAAGGTGCTTTTGAAAAAATAATCAGGGAGCTTCTTCTAAAGCCGGCTGCGCTCGCAACCCAAATTTTTGTTTTTTTATTGGTGAAGTGTGTCCGTAAGGCACTGACTCTACAATGAACATGATAATCTGTAGAGCCATAAGGTCATGATTTCAATAATCCTATATAATTTTGAGAATCCGCATAAATACAGGGCTGAAAATCTTATGTTTATTGTAATGTTAATCTGTTGAGATTGCCATACTATGATATAATCGGCTAAAGTTTTAATAAGTTGAAGAGGCTGCAATATGTTCGATCCAAAAGATCTCTCCCCAGAAGAAAAAAGATTCCTCGACAACATGATAAACGGCGTCTGTCTCATTGACAATACGAAGTGCATATGTTTCTGGAACGAGTCGGCCGTCGAAATAACAGGCTTTTCGGTGGAAGAGTCCATCGGAAAGGCTTGCCCCAATGACGTAGTCGCCGGCATGACCGTTCCCGAGCCGCTATGCGAGAATCGCTGCCCCTTCCTGACACCTCAGCAATGCGAGAAACCGGCGGTGACGGACATCAGGCTTCGCCATAAAAACGGATACGCCATACCCGCAAGAATGAGGTGCGCCCCCATTATCGACAAGTTCGGCCAAATGACGGGCGTGTTGGAAGTTTTCGAACGATCTTACGGAGAGCTGTCGATGTCCGACCAACTGGAAGATATGCGCAAGAAGGCCTATATCGACACCGTCACGAGGATTCCGAACCGCAGGTTCGCCGAGGAGGCGATATTCGAGTGTCTCGATGCGCTGAGGCAAAACGGACGCGGTTTCTCGGTGCTGATGGGCGACATAGACTTCTTCAAAAGCGTCAACGACACCTACGGGCACGACGCCGGCGACGCAGTGCTTGCCGCTGTGGCGGATACTCTCCGCTCAGGTGTGCGCTCGCTCGACGTCGTGAGCCGGTGGGGCGGCGAAGAGTTCCTAGTGATCCTCAGGGACGCGAACAACAAAGCTGCCCTCTACAGGGCCGAAAACCTGCGCAAGGCGGTAGCCGAAAAAATCATCAAGAACGACGACAACGCCATTGCGGTCACGATCTCCTTCGGAGGGACTACGGCCCATAAGGGCGATACCGCCGAATCCCTGATCGGGCGGGCGGACGAATGTCTCTACAAGAGCAAGGAAGACGGCCGGAACCGCGTCACGATCAGTAATTGACACACTCTGACGGACGGAAATAGCCGCGCTAAAACATCGCGGTTCTGTCCTTCGTCTCATTTCGACAGTATAGAATCCATCCATGAAGACAATTTTTCTTCCTCATCGGAAGCCGCGAGCGATTCGCGAAGTTCCGACACATGGCGTATGGATTCGTCGAGGCTCCGCAGACAATCCGGGTCGATGATCCGCGAGGCGTCGATGGAGATAAATTCCACGCCGGAGACGATTTGCGACAATCTCGATATTTCGTTTTTCAAAGGTTCGAGTTGAGCCTGATACTCTGCCCTTTCCTCCGGCTTCGTATTTTCGTCGGCGCAGACGGCGCATATGCGCCTTATGGCGCGCAGAGAGCGGAGCATGCTGCGCAAGGCGGCGTCCGTTTGCAGGACGGCACTCATCACCTCGCCTTTCGATGAGGTGACTTTCCGCAGCGACGTAAAGTCGCCGTTGGCGGCCCGTCTGTAGGCCGACAGCATATATAGTCTTTCCGTTCCGCCCGCGTATGTCATATTCATATTATACAACTTTTCCCAAATCCACAGGAATTAAACTCGTTAACCTGTGGATTTGTTTTTTGGGGTTGTATTGTTATGCTCGCGGCCGCTTTGATTTCTTATCCAGCATCAACACGCCCAAGGTGCTGCGTACCTATATCAGGCGCACCATATCGAAAAGCGCGCGCGCCAATGCCTCGATCTCTCCGGCGGTATTGTAGAACGCGATCGACGGTCGCACGGTTCCCTCGCGGCCGAGCCGCCGCAATATCGGCTGAGCGCAGTGATGCCCCGCCCTCACCGCTATCCCTTTTTCATTCAGGCGGCGACCGGCCTCCTCGTTGCTGTAACCGTCCAACACGAAGGAGATCGCGCCGGCCCTTCGGGCGGACGAACCGACGAGGGTGAGCCCCGGAATCTCAGCTAGTTCCGAGAGAGCGTATTCGAGCAGATTGCTCTCGTAGCCGGCAATATTCTCCATGCCTACCGCGGAGACGTAGTCGATCGCCGCTCCGAGGCCGACCGCGTCGGCGATGCTGCCGGTGCCGGCCTCGAATTTGCGCGGAGCGCGCTGGTATCGCGTCCGCTCGAACGTCACGTCGGCTATCATGTTGCCGCCGCCCTGCCACGGACGCGCGGCCTCCAGAAGGTCGCTTTTGCCGTATACCGCGCCTATGCCGTTCGGCCCGAATATCTTGTGTCCCGAAAAGACGAAAAAATCCGCGTCGAGCGCCTTGACATCCACAGGCATGTGCGAGACCGACTGGGCCCCGTCGATGCAGACACGAACGCCGTGCCCGTGGGCTATGGCTATCATCTCCTCGACCGGAGCTATGGTACCTATGGCGTTCGAGACGTGAGCCGCCGAGACGAAACGCGTCCTTGGGCCGAACAGTCTCGCGTACTCGGCAATGATTATCTGTCCGCTGTCGTCGACGGGAGCGGCCCTGATGACGGCGCCCGTCTCCTCCGCTATGAGCTGCCAGGGCACGATGTTAGCGTGATGTTCAAGCAGCGTGAGGATTATCTCGTCGCCGGGGCGGAGAAGCGGCTTGACGAAGGCATACGCGACGAGGTTCAACCCCTCGGTTGTTCCCCGCACGAAAATTATTTCGTCCGCGTCGCGAGCGCCGATAAAATTGGCAGCTTTGGCTCTCGCTTCTTCGAACGCGTCCGTGGAACGCTCGGCAAGAGTGTGCGCTCCCCTGTGCACGTTGGAATTCTCATGCTCGTAATAGCGCACAAGCCTCTCTATCACCTGCCGGGGGCGTTGGGTGGTGGCGGCGTTGTCGAGCCATATCAGCTGATGTCCGTTCATCTTTTCGGACAGGATTGGGAAATCCGCTCGAATATCCTCCAGCGGAACGCTTCCGACATACGCCCGCTCGTTTATACCGCGCGCAAATGCCGGGCGTTCGTAAGGAACATCCGGCGCGCCCAGCGGGACGACGACGGGATGATATATCGCGGGCTCGTTCTCGCGCTCGCCGCGGAACTCCGGAAAATATCCGGCAGCGAGCGAGGCCAGCTCTCTTTCGCTGGGCAGGCCCAGCGCGCCCGGATCAAACGTTTCAAGACCTCTCGTGATGCCGCCGGGATGGATTGGATCAGCGTACGATGGTCTTGTAGTCATAGTATTCACCAACCTCCACATCCTCGAGGACGGCGACGGCGTCGTCGGCCAGTATCGCGGCCGAGCAGTACAGGGAGAGCAGATATGAGGCGACGCCATTGTCGTCTATGCCGCGAAAACGCACCGACAGTCCGCGAGACTGCTCGTTGGGCAGGCCTGCCTGGTACAGTCCCACGACTCCGCGCTTGGCCTCTCCCGTGCGGATCAGGAGGATGTTTGTCTTGCCGGTCTGCCCCTTGGGGTTCTTCTGTCCGTCGACAAAGAGTTTGTCCGTCGGGATGATGGGAATGCCTCGCCACGTAATGAACGTGCCGCCGACCAGGTTCACGGTCACCGGAGGAACTCCGCGGCGGGTGGCCTCACGCTCGAAGGCGGCAACAGCCCTCGGATGGGCGAGGAAAAATGACGGCTCCTTCCAGACTTTGGTTATCAGCTCGTCGAGATCATCGGGCATCGGCCTGCCGTCACGGGTTTGTATGCGCTGAAAATCGGCCGCGTTTTTCAGAAGGCCGTAGTCGTCGCTGTTTATTATCTGACTCTCCTGGCGCTCCCTGAGGCTTTCTATGGCCAGCGATATCTGTTCGCCTATCTGGTCGTAGGGCGAGCTGTAGACGTCGGATACTTTTGTATCGATGTTGATTATACTGGAGATCGCACCCAGTTCATACTCGCGCGGTTTTTTCTCATACTCGACGTAGCCCTTAGGTATCTCGGCTTTCCCTGGATCCTTGCTGCACAGCGCGTCCAGCGGCGTCTCTCCCTCGACTACCCTGTTCACCCTGTATATGCCGCTTTCGAGGCCCTTGAACTCCAGCAGGCGCGTCAGCCATCTGGGCGTGAGCGCTCCGAACTGCGGAACGGTCTTGGTCACGTTGGCGAGTTGATACGCGGCATCGCGGCTCAGCGCGTTGATTATCGGCTTTTCTGACATTTCTTTTTTCCTCCCTTAAATTTAGAAATCCCCCGAGTCCGCGTCAGTATCGCGGCATATCGCTGTCGACATCGCGAGCCCAGGCGTTCACCCCATCTTTCAGGTTGAACATCCGGCCTTTGTATCCGGCGTCCCGAAGCGCTCTGATGGCGTATACGCTGCGCTGTCCTATCTTGCACATGAAGACGGCGTCGACGGACGGATCGAATTCCTCAGCACGCCTCGACATCTGCCCCAGAGGAATGACCTTCGCTCCCGGAAATTTGGCTATGGCCCGCTCGTGCGGTTCGCGTATGTCGACTATCTGCAGCGGGCCGCCCCTGTCTATCCTCTCTTTCAGGCCAAGAGCCGTGATGGTCTCTATCGGCTCTTCATCCTCCGGAAGCCTCAATCCGCAGAACTGTTCGTAATCCACGAGTTCGTGAATTGTCGGATTCTTGCCGCATATCGGACAGTTCGGATCCCTTTCTATCTTGAGTTCCCTGAATTTCATCCTCAGCGCGTCGAATAAGAGAAGCCTTCCTGATAACCCGCCGCCGCTGCCAACTATCAGCTTGATGACCTCGCATGCCTGTATGGCGCCGACTATGCCCGGCAGCACGCCGAGCACACCGCCCTCCGCGCAGGAGGGGACGAGGCCGGGGGGAGGCGGCGACGGGTAGAGACATCGGTAACAGGGGCCGTCGCCCGCGTGAAATACGCTCGCCTGCCCCTCGAACTGATATATGGAACCGTATGCGTTTGGGATGCCGAGCAGCACACATGCGTCGTTGACGAGATAACGCGTCTGATAATTATCGGTGCCGTCGGCCACCACGTCGTAGCCTTTCAGAATGTCGAAGGCGTTTTCGCTCGTGAGACGCGTATCGTAAAGCTCTACGCCGACATTCGGGTTCAGTCCCTTTATGCGGTCTTTGGCCGAAAACACTTTAGGCCTGTCTATGTCCCTCGTGCTGTGGATTATCTGGCGCTGAAGGTTCGACGCCTCCACAAAGTCGAAATCGACGAGCCCGATAGTGCCGACACCCGCCGCGGCAAGATACAGCGCCAGCGGAGCGCCCAATCCCCCGGTACCGACGATCAGCGCCCGCGCCGATTTGAGCCGCCTCTGCCCGTCGATCCCCACCTCCGGCAGCAGCAGATGCCGGCTGTAACGCAGTATTTCGTCCTTCGAGAGGTCGCTCAGCCTCTCGTCAGGGATCGGAATCATGCCGATTTACCGGTTCCACCCGCTATCGCCGGCACAAGTATCAGCACGTCTCCGTCTTTGACCGGCGTTGCCGGCCCTTCCAGGTTTTTTATGTTGTTTTCGCCGAGAAACACGTTTATAAACGACCTGAGAGCGCCGTATTCGTCGTATAAATGGCGTTTTATGTCCGGATACCGCTCCGCGAACGCGGCTATGACGTCTCCGGCGGTCGACCCCTCCGCGGAAATCTCGGGCTGTCCGTCGGCAAATTGCCGCAGCGCGGTTGGAATCTGTATGATAACCGGCATTTATATATCCTCCTTATCGATATTTATGATATTTGCATTCCAAAAAGCAGCAGGGATTGCGCCGATAGGTTCGTTCACAAACCCGGCCCGATCCGCCGACAGTTCCCAGCTCGTCAGGTTTTTCGCCGCGCCGCCTTCGACGGCGACGATGACATAGGAGTAAAACGGCAGGGCGTTTTCCTCGTCGTAACCGGACGGCTCCGCGGGATGATCGGGATGGGAGTGATAAAAACCGAGCAATTCGAGTCCCATTTTACGGGCATATGCCTCAGCCCTCATGAACTCCTCCGCCTCGATGACGAAGCGGTGATATCTTTCCTCTTTCTCGCGGGAATTTCGGACAGGACGCGCCTCGGTCACGACTCTCGCTCCCGCCTCGCCGAATCTCCCGATAAGGAAACCGCAGCATTCGTTCGGATAGGCGCGCTCTCCCTCGGAGCGTATGACGAGCCTCGCCTCTTCATCGAGAAGTATCATTCGCCGTTCTCCCAAAAAGAACCCGACAAGTATCTCGACCCGTTGTCACACAGAACCGTGACCACCAGAGAATCTCTGGGCAAACGGCGAGCCAGCGACACTGCGGCGGCGACGTTCGCCCCGGAACTAATCCCAGTGAAAATGCCTTCCTCCCTCGCCAGACGCCTCGCCATGGCATAGGCTTCCTCGGTCGTCACCGCGATCACGTCGTCTATCCTTCTGTCGTCGTATATCCCAGGCTTGATAGTGGAATCCATGTGCTTGACGCCCTCGATCCCGTGGAGCGGCGAGCTGGGCTGTACCGCGACAGCACGCACCGTTTCGCTGTACTCCTTCAGGCGGCGGGATGTTCCCATCAACGTGCCGGACGTCCCCATGCCGCTCAGGAAGTGAGTAACGCGTCCCGCGCTCTGTTCCCATATCTCGGTTCCGGTGGTCTCGTAATGCGCCGTCGGATTCATGGGATTGTTGTATTGATCGGGATAAAAAAAACGTTCCGGCTCTGCGTTTACCGCAGCTCTCACCGCGACATAAGCGCCGTCCGAACCTTCGAGAGGGCTGGTCTCCACTATCTCCGCTCCATATCTTTTTATTATCGCCTTGCGCTCGCGGCCGGCGTTTTGCGGCATGAAGAGCGTGACGGAATAACCGAGCGCCGCCCCCATCATCGCATACGAGATGCCCGTGTTACCGCTGGTCGCATCCGCGATGATCTTATCTCGGGTCAGCGTTCCCTTT
Organism: Synergistaceae bacterium; assembly: GCA_031288335.1. GTDB lineage: Bacteria > Synergistota > Synergistia > Synergistales > Synergistaceae > JAIRKI01. The sequence continues at coordinate 20,433 of JAITRO010000104.1, forward strand.
TGGATGCCGTCCAATATCATGGCCCGGGCAGCGCGGTCTTTGACCGATCCGCTGGGATTGTAAAATTCGGCCTTTGCCATCAATGCCGCCCCGCCCGCATCCGCTATCCTGCGAAGCTCTATCATCGGCGTGCCGCCGACCAAATCTAGTATCCGCATTTACGTCAAAAAATATCCTCCATAAACATAATTAATCATATTTATTTAATATGAAAATATATTCCGATAATATACACGCAAAATCATGTTTGTCAATCAAGCTATACCCTTGTAAAAATCCGCGAACTCTCGCCCATGGACATTTGTACAATTCGCGCAAACCTTTCAGATTCCGCAACAGATGTGCTCCGCAGGTCGCGTCGCCTGTGCCGAAACCGTAAAATTTTTTCTCGTGATCGTGCGACACAATTCCTTGAAATTTCGGCAGAACGTCATCCCGCTTTACGCTTTCCGCGTCCTTTTTAGAATTGGCCGTAAATAACGTCGCCTTCTCATTGCAATAAACCCGCAAATACGCACTCTGTG
>JAITRO010000217.1 GCA_031288335.1 Synergistaceae bacterium
TTCAACGTTCATAATTTCACCTCCTTTCTTCTGCCTCACTCCTTGCGTGTCTATTGCTGTAAGACCTCCAGTGTATCTTTCTATCATTTCTTTCACTCTTCATCCCTCACTCGCCGGATCCTCTCGATCCTCACACCCGCCAATCACCGCGCTCGTTTCACTGTTAAGGATGTCCTCGATCAACTCTTTTCTCTCGATAATTCCCTTGATGATGTCATCCACTGTCAGACCTTTCTCAAACACAACGGTCATCACATGCTTGTATCGCTTTAATGATTCGATGCAAATCAAGCCTTCCTGACTCAAAGCTTTCGGATCAATCTCTTTTTTGAGAGTGAGCATCCTGAGCATATCGTTAGCAAGATCAATCAGGATTCTCTCAGCCCTAACGAAACGTTCCAGGATTTTTTCAAAATCATCTTGTGCTATGACGATGTCCGCCATTACGCCCCCTCCCCGCCCGCCAGAACCTTCTGCCTCGCGTCGCGGGCAACCCTTGCGGCTCGAAGCTCGTTGGATATCCGGCGCCCAATTTCGTCCGGGTCCGCGTCGTCGGGAAAAGCGCCCGCAACGACATTGAAATGAGGCTTGAATCCAAGAAAAACCTCATTATTCGGCACATCGATCATGTTCATTTCATCTACCTCCCACACTATATTGAATTTCAGTTCGTTCTTAGCCGGCCCGTTCAGCAACTCATCATGCGTGCAACCGTACCGCTCGCAGATGGCCCGCTGAATTTCAAGAGACGGCGCGTTCTGCCCAACTCGCCACCGCCAAACGGTGTTGAGATTCACATCCATCGCGTCGGCCAGCTTCGCCATCGTGTCCCCGTGACGGGACATCAGTATGGCCAGGCCCTTCATGATGACTGGTCCATCTCGCGAATGAGTCGTTTGACAACAACGGACGCCGACCGTATGATTTTTCCGGCAGGGAAAGAGTCACTGGGAAAATCAAGATGAACATTATCGCCATCGCCGCAAACCATCATGGCAATCTTGCGCGGGACGGGTGTCACTATCGCGACATCGTGCGCTTTTTGCAACGTCTGTGGGATGATGAAAACAATGTACTTGCGCTCATCTGTATTTTTCGTGAAGCGTTCAGATTCGAAATCGAGTTTGCTCACGTCAAAATGATCGGTCCAACTGGGTTGCAGTAATATTACGTGCATGTTCTCCAACGTTCTTTGAATACAGACTCTCTCGGCACAGTCATTTTTTCTCGTAAACTCGATAACGGTCTTCGTTCCTACCTCCTGCCAAAGTGGGTCACGTTCAGTTGTGCCCTCGTATTCGATATGAATAGAACGAAAACGACTTACCACTTGGTAGTAATCTGTTTCTACATGTTCTTGAATCACGGATATGTCCAGCATTTTCGTCCCCCTGAATTTTTGCTGTCAAAGGAGGATAAGTTTCCTTTGACAGCATGTTACTTTTTATTACTTTTTGTTGATCTCATAACGCTCCAGCAAATATCGTGCCTGGATTCTGCGTCCCTCGCGCGCCTGCTCGGTGATTTCGTCCCATTCAAGAAACTTGCTTCCCGTAGGATTCACCGTCGCTCCCGCTTCAACCGCGGCCCTTCCGGCCTCATGAAGCTCCTCCGCCAACGTTTCAACGTTCATAGTTTCACCTCCTATCTTGAAATATCGTCTAACGGATATGTCCAGCATTTTTGTCCTCCTATATAAGAATTAAGATCGTCATGCGTTATTTTATTCCATTTCATGAAGTAGTCAATATATTATGCATTTTTTGGAAAAATTTAACGCAATCAATGTTGTTGATAGTTTTTTCCAAGAAATGTAGAATCTATTCTATGAAGGCTGATAAATTAAAAGAAGCTATTTCTAAAAAAGGCTTAAAAAATTCGTTTATCGCTAAAAAATTAGGGGTAAATGTTAATACTGTATGGAGATGGAGCGCGGGTGTTTCAGAACCTAACGATGAAAAAAAAGAAAAATTAGCGAAAATACTTGACGTGCCTATTTCTTATCTCTTTGGAAATCAAGACAATTCATCTCCGCATGATGTGTCATCAAAAAACTACTTAATCGACACCATAAACAACAATGGTACGGCGAACGTGGCGAACCGGATGGGCCTGCTGCCGCCCGAGAACATAGTCATAAAGGTTGGCGATGTCCACATGGAATTTCCTAAAGGCACGTCGGCCGACGTGATCGGCGCGGCTATAGAGAGCGCGCGGAGAGAGGCGAAAGATGTCTGAAAGCTACGACAAGACGAAACATCTTGAATTCATCCAGCAGGCGATCTCGCGCATGGCACACAATTCATTTATGTGTAAAGGCTGGGCTATCACTTTATTCGCCGCTCTGGAGGCGATTAACGGCGACAAGTGGCAATTCTTGATATATGCCATTCCGGAGTTTGTGGCATTGCTGGCATTCTGGTACCTCGACGCATATTATCTGAGCCTTGAAAGGCTGTTCAGGGAGTTATACGAGGATGTGAGGACACATGATTTCACCGCTGACCCCTACTCGATGAAAACCGGCGTATGCGGCATAGGTAAAACTTTAAAGGCTATGTTGTCGATCAGCGAATTCCTGCTATATCTCACGCTGATAATCTTCATTTCATGGAGGCTGTATTATGATAGAGACACGACGCCGGGTTTTCTTTAGTTTCCATTATCAAGCCACTGACACATGGAAGGTTCAGAATATTAGAAACATCGGCTTTCTTGAGCGTAATAAACCTGTCCAGCCCAATCATTGGGAAGAAATCCAAAAAAAGGGTGATGGCGAGATAAAAAAATGGATCGATAATGAGATGGAAAATTGCACTTGCGTAATAGTGTTTATTGGGGAACACACCGCCAAGCGCAAGTTTGTTCAATACGAAATCGCGCGTGCGTGGAATACGGGGAAGGGACTTTTTGGAATCTATATCCGTGACCTCAAGGATAGCAACTGCTTAAAGGGGATGATTGAGGGGAAAAACCCGTTCAATCGGTTCCTTATCAAAACCAGAGATTCGGAATACAGCCTGGAAACCGTAGTTTCCACGAAACGTCCTGACCCCAATGATGCACGTAACGACATCGAGAAACATTTAGCTCAGTGGGTGGAAGATGCAATATCCCTGCGCGCCGGAGCTAAATACAAGGATTCGCAATGTGTGTTCACAGTTGCGCATGGAATGTTCGGCGAATCAATGGACAAAATTGAATAAATAACTAGCTGCTATAAAGCCGCCCCCGCGCCTTCGCCGCCGCCCACATAAACGCATGAAGGTAAAACATAAAGGAGTGATTATTATGAAAAAGGCATTGCTGACGATCGCACTGGTGATTGGATTGAGTGGCGCGGCGTGGGGCGCCAAGCTGTTCACTACCACGATACAGGATACGACTGTCGAACAGGTGCGGGATGTCTCGCTCGAATATATGATGGAAAAAAATTTCGCGATCGACAGGATGGAGGATTACACCATCACATTCACAAAAGGTTTTGGCGACGGGTTCTGGTGGTATGCCCAAAACATGATTGTCAAAGACAACCGCGACAAACCGAAGCCGATGGTGTGAGGGATACGGTTTGGGATTTACGACGACGGTTGCTGAAATAATGTCTTTTCTCGCGTCGAAGGGATTTCATCGGGAGACAGGCGGGAAGCACGGCGTGAAGATGGTAAAGGGTGGGAACAGGGTGCCAATACCATCACACAAAGGGATTCTTCCCCGTGGTACGGCGCAGCATATTTTAGGGCAGGCCGGTTATACTGTGAATGACCTAATGGACTGGAGGCGGTGACGGTGAAATACAGTTTATCCATTATTGTTTATCCGCGCGATAACGGCGGCTATCACGTGATTTGCCCGGAACTCAAAAACTGCTATACGTGCGGGACAACGATAGAAGAAGCCGAAGCGAATATACGGGAGCTTATCGCGGAATATCTTCCGGAAGAAATATCGAAATCGGCGATTGACGAAGAAACGTTCCGCGAGGGGCTTTGCCGGCGCGGGAAGATGTTCAAAGAGATCGAAGCCGAAGTCGCGTCCGACGGCGTGGTTGTCTTTCCTTTGGAGGAAGCGGCTGGGGCGTTGACGAAAACGGCGTAAAACCGCTGTAGAGATTATATAGACAATGCCCTCGTCGCCCCCCGCTTGCTCATATCCGCCGCACGGCGTATCATTACGATATAAAGGAGTGATCGGCATGAATTCCTATACTGTCTGCTACACTCGCACAGAATCAGGATATATGGGCCAATTGATCGAGTGGCCCGAGGTCATCAGCGAGGGCGCGACCATCGAGGAATGCCGGGCGATGGTGGAGGATGCCGCCCGTGAGATGATAGCCGTCTGCAAGGAGG
>JAITRO010000220.1 GCA_031288335.1 Synergistaceae bacterium
CGGGACGACAAGGTGATAAATTTTATAATGAACGATAAATGCGCTGCGGGAACGGGACGTTTTTTAAATATGTCGTGCGAAAGGCTCGGATTACGCTTGGAGGATATAGATGAATTTGCCGATTCGAACGAATCAATTCCCATAAACAATATGTGCGCGGTTTTTGCCGAATCCGAAATTATAGGTTTGTTGGCCATGCAAAAAGACCGATCAAAGATTATGGCGGGAGTTCTACAGTCAATAGCGCAAAAAATTCGGCAAATGACGGGCAGAATTGACTTCATCGGAACCGCCCCTTTGCTGATGGCAGGGGGACTTTCAAAATCCAGGATACTTATAAAAATGATCACTCAGGCAATCGGTCTCGGCGTGATCACCCATAAATATGCACTGTTTGCGGGCGCTCTCGGAGCTTGCGTTTGCGCGGAAAACAGGGGCAAGCCCATAGTGGCCGCACATGATATACTTCGACAATAGCTCGACAACTATAACAAAACCCCGCGAAGTGACGGATGCCGTGGCCTATGCGTTAAACAACTTCGGCAACGCAGGGCGTTCCTCATACGACGCGGCTTTGCTCGCGAACAGGGAGATATTTAATACTCGCTCGGAGATCGCAAGGTTGATCGGACTCGACGATCCTTTAAATGTCGCCTTTACGTCATCGTCCACAGAGAGCCTGAATTTGGTAATAGGGGGGCTCGTCCGGAAAGAGGACTCCGTGATCACTACAGTCACGGAACATAATTCGGTATTGCGCCCTCTGTATCTCGCGGGATGCGATTTGAACATTATCGATTGCGATAATAACGGAAATCTGCTGCTCGATTCGTTGGAAAAGTTGTTAGTAAAACCGCCGGCAAAGTTTTTGGTCTGCACGCACGGTTCCAACGTAACGGGCAATCTTACGGACGTTCATAAACTTTATGGCTTCTGCAAATCCAATGATATCACAATGATCCTGGATATCTCCCAAACATTTGGCACGGCTCCCGTACATATCGACATGGCCGACATTTTCTGCTTCACTGGGCACAAAAGCCTGTTCGGGCCGCAGGGAACCGGCGGCGTGATTGTAAAAGGCAGTTTCGACTTCAGTATAGTCAAGAGCGGAGGAACTGGTGTCAACAGCTTTGACGCGCTCCATTCAAAAGATATGCCGGATATTTTTGAGGCGGGGACGCTGAACGGCCACGGCATATACGGGTTACAAAAAGGCGTGAGTTTTATAAACCAGACCGGAATAGACAAGATCCACGCGACAGAACTTCAGTTGCTGCAAACATTTTACAATGGCGTGAGAAATCTGGACCGGGTCAAAATTTACGGCGATTTTTCAGACGAAAACAGGCTTCCCGTGATTTCAATGAACGTTGATGGACTGGCTTCGTCAGAGCTGGCCGAACGGCTTTGGACGGACTACGGCATCGCCACCCGCGCAGGCAGCCATTGTGCCCCGCTCCTGCATAAGCGGTTCGGCACGGTTGGTTTGGGAATGGTCAGGTTTTCATTTTCATATTTCAATACCGAGGCTGAAATCCAAAAAGGCGTCTCGGCGATCAGGGATATTATCAGAGAAACAGAGTAGATAAAATGGAATACATTATGACGTTCAAGAACACGAATCACGCGATAAAAGCTGAACAATGCCTGCTCAAGGGAAAACTTTACGTGGCCGTATTGCCTCTGCCGTCTCAAATCCGCGAGGGCTGTGGGATTTGCCTTCGGGTAAATCCAAACGACATAAAACAGGCAATTGAGGTCTTGGCCGATAACAATATTGACGAGATTGGCCTGTTTTTAAAAACAACGGAAAACGGCAAGGGTATTTATACCGAAGTGGAGAGAGGGAGTATTTCAATGGAGCGGAGCGAAGATTGAACTCGCTGTTGGACAATTGCACGAGCGGAGGCTGCGGAGCGAAGATAGGCCCAGGGGAATTGTCAAAACTTCTGACCGGGTTGCCCGGGTTGGTCGACGAGAATTTAATTGTCGGCTATGACTCCTGCGATGATGCCGGGGTGTATAAGTTTGACGAAAAATACTCGATTGTCACCACGGCCGATTTTTTCCCGCCTATGGTAGATGACCCGCTGATATTTGGCAGAATTGCGGCATCGAACGCGTTGAGCGATATTTACGCGATGGGGGGAAAGCCGTTGAGCGCGCTGAACCTCGTGTGCTTTCCGCAGTCAATGGATATGGGAATACTCAGAGAAATATTGACGGGCGGCGCAGAAAAGATTATGGAAGCGTCGGCAGTTTTGGCGGGAGGGCACTCCATATACGACAAGGAGCCGAAATACGGTCTGGCGGTGACGGGAATTGTCGAAAACGATAAGATAATCAGGAACAACACTCCTGAGGTGGGGCACAAGCTGATCTTGACGAAACCTCTGGGAACCGGGATCATTATGGCGGCTCTCCGCGGGGGAGTCGCGAGCGCCGATACGGTTAAGAAAGCTGTCACTTCGATGGAAAGGCTCAATAAATATTCCGCCGAAAAAATGCGCGGTTTCGATATTGGAGCCTGTACGGACATAACCGGGTTCGGTTTGTTGGCTCACGCGTTGGAAATGGCGTCGGACAAAGTATCTATCGTGATTTATGCCGGCGAAATACCTTATTTTGTGGAAGCGTATCAATACGCCGAAGAATTTCTTGTGACCGCCGCCGGACAGAGAAACCGCAATCATCTGGCCGGTAAGGCCGATGTGAGTCGTTTGCCTTTCGCGCTCCAGGAATTGCTGTTTGACCCGCAGACGTCAGGTGGGCTTTTGATTTGCGTCCCTCCAGGACAATCGGCCGATTTACTGGCGTCGATACAAACCGACGATCCCGTTGCCAGGGTGATTGGTGAAATAGTGAAAAGGGGAAAAGATATAATATCATTTGTGTGAAATTTTAAAACGAGGGGTGAAAAACGTGGAAATTATCGACGTTTTGGGAAAGCCTTGTCCAATTCCTGTGATCGAGTCAAAGAAAGCGTTGGCAAAAAAAGACACAAGCGGTGTGTTGGTAAAGGTCGACAATATTGTGGCGGTACAGAATCTCGAAAAAATGGCCAATGGGTACGGATACGGCTTTTCTTACGTCGAAAACTCGAAGGATTCTTACGATGTCACGATCAGCAAGGATGAAAAAAGCCCGCCCACTCCAAATGCCGCATACAACGGTTTGCCGGTTGCCCGGCGGGACGCGGCGCACAGAGGGTTGATTGTCGTTATAAGCAGAAATACGATGGGGGAGGGCGCGGAAGAGCTTGGCAAGATACTGATCAAGGGCTTCATTTATTCCTTGACCGAGCTTCCCGTTCTGCCAGAGTGCCTTATTTTCTTCAATTCGGGCGCTTATTTGACGTCCGACGGGTCGAACACAATCGATGACCTTAGAAAAATGGAGGAGAGAGGTGTCGAGATTTTCACTTGTGGGACTTGCGTCAATTACTATGGGCTGCAAGACAAGCTAGCGGTCGGCGCGATCACCGATATGTATGGAATAACGGAAAAAATGGCTTCAGCGTCTAATATTATCAATATTTAAGGGGAATACCACCTCGATCGGATGCAGCTTTCAGCCAACGGCTTTAGCCGTTGGCTTTCGCGTCGCTTTGTTGTAAAACATCTCTTGCCGCCTGATATACGGATTGACAGTCTACTTTTTTCTCAAGCATCGCTCTCATTGTTCCTTCCCATTGCTGATGGGAACGGTCCAGCGTCCTCCGATTTAAAATTGCTCACGCTATTGACAAGATTTTTTTTCAGAGTATTATAGAAACGTCGAGCGAAAAAATTATTATCATGATAAAATTTTATAATCATCATGATTTAATGGAGGTTCATAATGGTTCTTGATAGCAAATTGCACCGATTCATCCCTCTCATCGATTTCATCGCGGAGGTCGTCGGGCCAAACAGCGAGGTTGTCCTGCACGACACAAGCGACCCCGAAAATTCGCTTGTTGCCATTCGCAACGGATCGCTGTCCGGGCGTGAGGTTGGTTCCCGGATGTCGGAGTTCGCCAGCGAGCTTCTTAGCGAAGGCAGACGCACAGGCAAACAGTTTATCAGCAACTATCTCAGCAAGTCATACGGCAACGGAAAGTTTCTCAAATCATCGACTTTTTTCATCAGAGACGATGACGGTGAAACAATCGGAATGATCGGCATCAATACCGATCTTTCCGCACTGTCCGAAGCGCACAGAATCCTCGGACAAATGCTGGAAGTCGGCGGGATGGAGGAAAATTCGGAGTCCGACAGCGAGCGCGCATCTATACACAAAATGGTGCTTTCAATGATCGACGAGGTGATTGATATGGGGGGAGCTGATCCGATGAGAATGACAATCGAGGAGAAAAAGAACATCGTTTGCGAACTCAACGCAAGGGGGGTGTTTTTGTTGAAGGGCGCTGTGGCGGAGGTGGCTTCGAGACTTGACGTCTCGGAACAGACAATCTATAGATATTTAAAATAGGGGGCGTTTCGTGTGGAACACTACGAGAAAATTCTCTGGGTACTCAACGAAGGGACAAAATATTTCCGAAATCACGCCGCTGACGTCTCGTATTTTAAGGAGACGGAGATTGCCGCGGCGCGCGGGTTTCACTCGTCGATTCCCAACTATGAGCCGACCCCGCTCAGAAGCCTGCCTCATCTGGCCGCTGAACTTGGAGTCAGCGGAATTTACGTCAAGGACGAATCCTGCCGTTTCGGCCTCAACGCCTTCAAAGTACTGGGCGCCTCCTACGCCATAGCGAGATATTTGGCCGGAAGGCTCGGAATAAATATCTCCGAACTTCCGTATGATGTCCTCGTAAGCGATGAGGTCAGGGAACGCATCAGCAACGTGACGTTCGCCACGACCACGGACGGTAACCACGGCAGGGCGGTTGCCTGGACGGCCCGCATGTTGCGGCAAAATGCCGTGATTTACATGCCGAAAGGCTCGTCCAAGCTGCGTTACGACGCAATTGCCGCCGAAGGCGCGCGCGTCACTGTACGCGACGTGAACTACGACGAATCGGTGCGCATGACGGCCGACGAAGCGAACGAGAAGGGTTGGGTAGTCGTACAGGACACCGCGTGGCCGGGTTACGAGGACATACCCACCTGGATAATGCAAGGTTATGGCTCAATGGCCGGCGAGGCGCTGGAACAGTTGAGAGACGACGGCCGCGAACTGCCGACGCACATTTTCGTACAGGCCGGCGTCGGGTCGTTTGCCGGGGCTGTACAGGGATTCTTCCGCGCGGTCTTTGGCGGAGAGTGTCCTAAAGTTGTTGTGACCGAGGCAAACAAGGCCGACTGTTATTATCGCTCGGCATTTGTCGGGGACGGCAAGCCCCACGCCGTCACTGGAGATATGGACACGCTGATGGCCGGACTCGCGTGCGGGGAGCCGAATACAATAGCTTTCGACATACTTCGCGACAATGCTTCGGCGTTTGTGTCGTGCCCCGATTACGTGGCTGCTCGCGGCATGAGGATATTGGGCAATCCCATCGCCGGCGACCCGTTCATTCGCTCCGGCGAGTCGGGGGCGGTGGCAGCCGGCCTGCTCTCCTTCATGACGCAATGCGGCTACCTCTCCGGCGTGAAGGACGCGCTGAAAATTGGGAAAGACTCAGTTATCCTCCTGTTCAGCACCGAAGGAGATACCGATCCTGAGCGGTATCGCCGTGTCGTTTGGGATGGAGAGTTCCCGACTTATGACCGAGTGTGGGATGAGGAAACAAGATGTTGCTCATAGGCAATGGAGTTCTCATAACGAGAGATACGGCTGCTCCTTACTTCAAAAACGGATGCGTCGCGATGGATGGAGCGGTGGTGACGGAGATAGGCAAAACCGGGGCGCTCGTAGAAAAATATCCAAACGCGCGTTTCCTCGACGCGAGAGGCGGAATAATCATGCCTGGTTTCATCAACGCCCACATGCATTATTACAGCGCGTTCGCGCGTGGATTCGCCGGCAAGGGACCCGCCGGCACGAACTTCAATGAGGTGCTGGAGCGTCTATGGTGGCGGCTGGACAGGGCGTTGACGCTGGACGACGTTTATATGAGCGCCATGGTTTGTATGGTCGATTGCATAAAGAACGGGACTACGACGGTCCTCGACCATCATGCGAGCCCGCGGGCAATACGGGGCAGCCTTTTCAGGATAGCCGACGCGGCGCGCACGACCGGGATAAGGAGCTGCCTCTGCTACGAGGTCTCAGATCGCGACGGCGAAGGAGCTATGAAGGAGGGCATAACCGAAAACGTCGATTTCATACGTCACGCCTCCGAAGCAGAAAGTGACCTGGTAGCCGGCACTTTCGGCCTCCATGCGTCGCTGACGCTCTCGGACGCGACCCTTGAAGCCTGCTCGAACGCAGCGCCGGAACGATGCGGCGTTCATGTTCATGTCGCGGAGGGAGTCGATGACGAGAAGGACTCGGTCGAAAAATATGGCAAGCGGATTGTGGAACGTTTCCGCGATTTCGGAATGCTCGGCGGGCGTTCGATAGCCGTACACTGCGTCCACGTCGACGAAAACGAACGGAAAATCTTGAAGGACTCCGACACCGCAGTGGTGTTCAACCCGGAGTCGAACATGGGCAACGCTGTGGGCTGCGCTCCGGTGCTGGAAATGTGCGGGATGGGCATACCGGTAGGTCTCGGCACCGACGGCTTCGTGAGTGATATGCCTCGGTCCCTCAAGATGGCTAACGCGCTTTTGAAACACAACGAGCGCCGCCCCGACGCCGCGTTCGCTGAAGTGACCGCCATGCTGTTCGAAAACAACGTCCGCATCGCCGGAAGATATTTCAGGCTGCCGGTCGGACGTCTTGCACCGGGGTATTCGGCCGACGCGATCGTACTGGACTACCTGCCGCCCACCGAGTTGTCCGACACGAACGTCAATGGGCACATCCTGTTCGGGATGAGCGGCCGCTGCGTGACATCGACGGTTGCACGCGGCCGGATTCTCATGGAGAACAGGCAACTGACGGAGATCGACGAGGCGGAAGTG
>JAITRO010000005.1 GCA_031288335.1 Synergistaceae bacterium
CAGCACCACAAGCCTGTCCTCCATGAAAAAGGCGACATCGTTGCGCGGTCCCAAAAATAGAACATCCTCCAGAGTGGTGATTTTCAACACCGCATCGGGCGGATAGTTTTTGTTCGAGACCGCGTTGTAGATATCAATAAGCCGTTGCTTGTCCTCGCAGAGAGCGACGAAAACGCTGTTCTTGTATTCTCTGTTCGCATTGTTCTCCGTCATCCGATATCCTCCGAAACATTGGGATTTTTTCAGTATAGTACCTTACAGATACACTTCACCAATAAAAACAAAAATTTGAGCTGCGGGCGCAGCCCGCTTTAGTAACACTATTATATCCTTCTGCCGCATTAACCTGTCCGGCCAATAACTTTGTTTTCCTCCTATTCTCTGTTATTCTTTTGCGGATAGATGTTATTTATCATCATATCATTTTATTGCGACATCAAACCCGACCTGAAGAGGAGCCGTTTCGCGGATATATCAAGCGTCGCCTTGTTCAGCGCGACGCTCAGTATTTCCTCGCTGACGAACACGGCGTTTTTCGCGGCTGGAAACGTGGCGCGCAGAAAATAGAACCTGACGTAACTGAAAGCGTCGTCCGTTGGGGGCATTCGAGGAATGAAAGGGGTGTCCGCGCGCTTCGCGAGCGTGCCGGTGAAAAGACCCGGCTCGTAACAGAGGTCAGCCACGTAAAGCGAGATGCCAGACGCAAATTCGTCGGGAGGCGGGGACGCGACGCTTCCGTCGTCGCGGACGGCTTCTATCCGGGTCAGAATATTCGCGGTGAGAGAGTTCACCCTGGCCCTCGGAAACTGTTCCGAGGTGACCGATTCGAGCAGCCAGTCCTCGGCGTATTTAAGGCCCAGGCAGGTTGCCTCGGCTAACTCTATATCGCCGGCCACCGGCAGCGATATCAAGAATTTCACCCTCGCCCGTTCCAATACAAAGGCGGACGTCATGGAGGCAAGCAGCATGAAAATGACCACCGGCGCGATCCAAAAAGCGGAACGCCTCAATCCCTGCCGTCTATTTTCCATAGTTTCCATCTCGCTTTTTCTCTCCCTTCGTATGAGATGACGAAAATCTCCACGACCTTCATCCCCTTGCGCGTCTCGAGCTCGGTCTCGGTTGCGGTCACCAACGCGATCCATTCCCCGCGTTCCATGCGATGTGAAGTCTCGAAACGCGCGTTCGCCTCGTTAATGATGGAAAAATAATCCAGCACGCGCATTCTTTTATCCCGAGACCTTTTGGATATCGCCGCAATCGTTCCGAACGCCTCGATCGTGCAAACAGAGACAGTCATGACTATGAAAAGACAACAAATCGTCTCGGCCAGCATCCAACCTCCGCTCTTTTGCGGGATTTTTTTTGTGAACATCGAAAAAGCGAAACCTCCTTAATAATGGCAATCCTGCCAGATGGTCCCGGAACCGCGGATAGAATCCCTAAGCTCCGTCTCATGCCGCCGGGAAGCAAGTTGCATTCCGGTTTAAGGCAAAGCCTGGATTTTGGCTCAGTGGTTCGAGGATGATATCATTTTCACACAAATGAATAAATTTTTCACCGCGAAAAATATCTGCTATACTCTACGCAAAGTTGCTCTTCTTTTTTGGAATTCAACAAGATGGCGGAGGGAACAGGTGATGAGTGATTCGATAGCGAACATTGAAAGGGGCCTCATGAAGATCGAGACCCTGATAAGGGGGCTGTATGACGACAGGGACAAGGCAAGGGCAGAGGCGGTCGAGCTGAAACGCGCGTTGGACGACCGGGAGTTGGAACTCCTGACGCTCGACGAGGCGAAGCAGAATATGGAAAACGACTGCGAGAGACGGATCGAGGAATCGTCCCGCGCTCGAGAGGAACTGGAATCCAAGCTCGAGGAGCTGGCGTCGAAGATCATGGCTTTGGTGCCTCTTGCGGAGGAGTATTCCTCCGAGGACAAGACCTAAAACATCGCGCGTATGTCATGAGCCGGAACTCGCGCCAGATTCCCTTGATGATTGGGAGGAAGTCCTACATAATGGGCACAACTCTGAGCGACGAAGAACTCAAAGACGCGACCGCGCTGGTGGAAGCCGCCATCAGAGAGACAGGAGGAGTAACGGCCGACCAGGAGCGCTTCCTAGCGGTAGTCTGTATGGAACTGGCGACGAGATTATTGGCGATCGGAAAACGGGTGGACGAAATACTCTCGGGCGTGAACGAAGCGCCCGGTAAAACACACGAAGGGACCTGATTCAGATGAGCTTCGTCGATATAGGGCTGCTTGTGATCGGAATTTTTTTCGTCGTTCGGGGGATAATGAAGGGTTTTTCCGGCGAGGTGATATCGTTGCTCGGAACTGTCGGAGGCTTCTTTTGCTCCATAAAATTCTATGGGCCCTTTGCTGCCATTTTGATGACAAATTTCGGCATGTCGGCTGTCGCAGCGACGATTCTGTCAATGCTCGCCATTTTCTTCGTGATCTTTTTCAGCTGCGTGATGATCGAGGCGCTCGTGAAAAAGGTCATCAAAAAAACGAACCTCACCATCACGGACAAGACGCTGGGCGCTCTGGTAGGCCTGTTCAAGACGTACGTGATAGCCCTCCTGGTTCTGGTGAGCGCGTTCATAATCCAGCCGCTCGCTGGAGACGCGTGGATTTTGGAAAGCCGCGTTTTATCGGCGGTTTCGATCACATGGCCAGTGGCGTCAGACCTTCTCGACAAAGTCGGATTGCTCCCGAAGATCGACGCAATCCAAGAACAGGCGCGCGAGTACATAATCCATCAGGCCGGGCGCGCAATGCAGGACGCGAGTGGAGACATAACTGCGCCGCCGTTCGGCGGAATCACGAGCCAAGACCAGACGGAGCCCGGAGCGGAGATGTGACGGCAGCCGGTTCCCTGTATGATAATAGATCACGCGGCTGAGGAATCCCTCGAAATATCCAAAATTCTCGATATCATAAGGCGTGACTGCCGCTGTGATCTGGGCGCTTCCCTGTTGAGGCGCGCCGCTCCCCTGCGCGGCGCGCCGGAATTGCGAACGGCCCACGAGCTGTTCGGCGCGGTTGAGAACTACAGAGATAAATACGGAGATCTCCCCTGGAACCACAAACTGGCGGCCGTAGGATACCTGTTCGAGGAAGCGCGCGCCTCCGGTATGCTGACAGGTTCGGAACTGCTCTTGATCATGCGCCTGCTCCAGGGAGCGACCCGCCTCAAGGAAGCCCTGGCGGGGGCTCGGCATGAATGGCCGGTATTTTCGATGCTGCTCAAAGACCTCCACGATTTTTCGCGCGAGGAGGCGGCTCTTGCGATCGTCGAGGACGACGGAAGACTGAGCGACGCGGCATCCGAGAGGCTCAGAAGAATCCGCGAGGACATGAAGCGCGTTCGCGGTGAGATAAGGCGCAAGGGACAGAATATCCTCGCCGATCCGTCAATAGCGGCCATGCTCCAGGAACGGGTGTTATCGCTTCGAAACGGCCGCCATGCCGTGTTGGTCAGGCAGGATGCGGTGACGAGCTTCCCTGGGATAGTGGTGGACCGCTCGGCCTCGGGCAGCAGTATTTACATGGAACCCCACGCCATCATGGCGCTCAACAACGAACACGCCGTGATGGCGGAGGACGAAAACGCCGAAGAGCGCCGGGTACTGTACAAGCTCACCGCCCGTATGCTCGGCCGCGAGAACGCTATATCGGATGCCGAACGCGCACTTGGAACAGTCGACCTGTTTTACGCACTCTCGGAAAAGGTGCGGCGGGACAAGTGGCATGTGCCTGTCGTCAGCAGCCGGACCGGATTCGACCTCAAACGCGCGCGCCACCCCCTTCTGGGGAACACCGCCATCCCAATCGACATATCCTGCGGGAAGAATTTCAGGATTCTCGTGGTGACTGGGCCAAACACCGGGGGCAAGACCGTGGCGCTCAAGACGGCCGGCGTGTGCGTCTGTCTCGGCTGGATGGGATTTCCGATACCAGCCGGCGAAGGTTCGGAGATCGGCAACATTGGAGGCGTTTACTGCGACATAGGAGACGAACAGAGCGTAGAACAGAACCTCTCCACTTTCAGCGCGCACATCGCGCAGGTCAAAAGGATACTCGACGCCGCCTCAGACAATTCCCTGATACTCCTGGACGAACTGGGTGCCGGCACCGACCCTGAAGAGGGCGCGGCGCTCGGAATAGCCATACTCGACGAGCTATGCGGGCGGCGTTCCCTGGTGCTCGCCACCACCCATCATAACCCGATAAAGCACTATGCCCTCACCTGTCCCGACGTGGAATCGGCCTCGGTGGAGTTCGACGTTGACACGCTGTCGCCGTCGTATCGCCTGCTCATAGGCATTCCGGGACGCAGCAACGCCCTGCTGATCGCCAAAAAACTGGGGATGCCCGCGCATGTGCTCGAACGTGCCTACGGAGCGCTCGGGACGAGAGAACTGAGCATGGAGGAGATCATAGGCGAACTGCAGGAGAAGCGCACGGTGCTGGAGCGCGAACATGAACGCCTCGACGAGATGCGCGCCGAGGTCGGGCGCGAGCGCAAGGCGTACGAGGAGGAACTTCGCTCACTGAACGAGCACCGCGACAAAATGCTGGAAGACGCCGACAAAAAGGCGCTCGGCATAGTTGAAAACGCGGAAGTGGCGGCGAAGTCGCTGTTAAAGACCATGACGTCCTCCGACAGGCCCTCGGCGGACAGGCACATGGGGCGAACGAAAAAGCATTTCGACAAAATACGCCGGCAGGCCGAGATGAGGGCCGACGAGCGAATGGAGCACAAATACGGACACGACGACCGCCCGCTCGAAGAGGGCGAAAACGTGGTGGCGACAGGCACGTCGGTCGTCGGCATCCTGGAGGAGATACGGCGCGACAAGGCCGTCGTCTCCTACGGCGCTACGCACATGGAACTGCCCCTCAAGATGCTGCGAAGGGCCACCGGAGAGGAAAACAAGTCGCTCCAAAAAGTCGGCCGCTTCGCTCAAAAATCCGGCATCACACTGAATACCGGAGGAAGTTCCCGCGTAAAGATCACCGCTCCTCCCTCGCCAGTGGGAGTGCCCAGCTCCATCATGATACGCGGCATGACAATAGACGAGGCTGTGCCCATGGCGGAACTTTACCTCGACCGCGCCTATCGTGCCGGTTTCGGCGAGGTGTCCGTGATCCACGGCAGGGGCGAGGGCATATTGAGGCGCGAGGTTCAAAACCTCTGCAAGCGTCTGCCCTACGTCGACAATTTCAGGCTGGGCGGCGAGGGAGAGGGTGGTTTCGGCGTGACGATAGTGCGCTTCAAAAAATAAGATCACCTACAACAGGATTATGAAACCTGTATAATTTTTGGTACCCGCATAAACACAAGGCTAAAAATCTTATGTTCGTTGTAGCGTTAAGAATTCATACGTGGATTCGGGGACAAGATTTTTGATATCCTCATATTTCCCATTTTTGATAAGCTCTCTCACGGTCGAGGCACTTACGGGAATCCCGTTGAATTCTTTTCTTTGAAAAACGATGAACTCTATCCCATGTTTTGGAAGGATATCTTTCATCGCCTGGTTGTACTGCTGGGTTATATAACAGGTCGGCTCATCTCCGGCGAATCGCTTTGAAATATTCAGCACAGGAGCTATGTGACTTGCAAATGTCTCGATATCATACGTCGCGTCAATGGTGATTTTTTTGCTTTTTTCGAAATACTCCGGCAGCGTCAAAGTCGATATTATGAATTTACCGCTCGGCAGAACCTTCACGCTGCCGATATCCGACACGCCTTTTCTCACAAGCGCGACCCTGTCTTTGAACGAATATTCGGATTTGTCTTCCTCCACTACAAACACATACAGGAAACCGCACTCCGCCGAAGCCTTTTCTATCAAGTAACGATGTCCCAGAGTGAATGGGTTGCAGTTCATCACGACAGCGCCGATCACGCCTTCCACATCGGCCTTTTGGGACTCGAGGAAAGACAGATAATAGTCAAGTTCATCCGATCGCTCCGCGCATGGCAAGTCGTCGCATACGTTTTTGTTTTGGCTTTCGGGAAAGAGACTCTCCGTTATAATTTGGGCAGCATGGATTCCCTCGTCGGCCGTTATCTCGACCGGCCCATTTCCGAAATTGCCCAATACCTTATATATCATGTCCGCAATCAGTTTATTGCCTTTATGCCCCCAATGCTTACAATCCAGAAATATTTCGCCGAACTCATGCGGTCTGTCAAACGCGACCGATATATCGCAAAATAAAACGCAGTCTGAATCGTCCTGGTTGAAAAACTTTAGATTATCCATATCATAAGTCATAAAAATAACGATATCCCCGTCGATAAACCTCTATTGCATGATTTTCCTGAAATGATGATATTTATGAACTCCTGCTCCTCCCGCACTATAATTCGCCACTCTGAACTCTCTACCCAAATAATTTACATTATCATTCAACAATCTTTGCAGATAACTCTGAATCGTATATTTGTCCTCTGCAAACGTCCCCTTTACCCAACAAGGTCCATACATATAAATTGTGTTATCGTGTTTGTCCGGGACATCTGCAGTTATTCTGCAGCCTCCTGCTGTATTACGGTAAAGTCCTGCTGCGTCACACAAATAAATTGCGCCGTCTCTTTCGATATGTTCAAATATCGTTATTTCACTATAATATTCTTCGGAATAATATTCAATATCGTCGTACAACTCATCGAACACGCTGGGAAATTTGAACCTATAATGAAAAAAATATTCTCCGCAATATGCCAACAATTTTTCATATGTCGAAGGATTTTTTATCCTCAACAGAAGTTTAGGATGCACATTCATAAACATAATCCGAGCGCCGCTGCGACAGACGTGTTCAATGCTCTTTTTCATGCAGTCAATGAGATCGATCTCAACTATCAAATCATTGTCCAGCGACAGCACATCACAGTTAATCCTGCGTTTTATCCTCTCCTCGATGTTCACGGAATCCCCCAACTCCAACAACGGCGTCAGCACAACCGCGTCAATGCGATATGAGGCGTTCAGCTTTTCCAGCGGGATCACTTCCAGGTCATAGGGAAACATCGGTTCCGCTTCTTTGTCGATTATCACTGATACATTGATTTCACTGCCGGCCAGCTCTTCGTACAAGAGCGTCCCCATCGTTCCGCCGCCATATATGGCAATGTCTTTGTATCCCATTTTCACCAGCAGGTCGCCCGCCCTGTATCTGCTGTTGAAACGCTTCCATTTTCGCAGCAACGGAATGTACCTCTCGTTGATCGGCATATCGCGCGTTGGAATTTTCATTTTAGGCCACCTCAAACGTCAATATCTCAACACCTATTATGTCAGCAGGTGTCATGTTAAAATATCATATCTTCCGCTACTGTCAATCTTTGCGATAAAAACCTTTACTATTACGTTTCTATCCCACATTCGGCAGTTGCGTTTTTTTAAAAGTTATTTTCCAGAATCGCAATAATATCATCGGTGCTCAAAGAAAATTTTTAATGTGTCTTGACGATAATTCAATAAACAAAAAAGA
>JAITRO010000016.1 GCA_031288335.1 Synergistaceae bacterium
GGCTGGGTTAATCGCAGCGATCGGCGTTCTCACGGCGTTATTTTACGCCGGTGCTCTCCATTTGCGCGGAGAGGGCGTATTTGCGATGAGCAGGAACGCGGATTTCGGCAAATATCTCATCGATGCGAAGGTCGTGCTGTCGTTGGGCGCGGCGCGCTTGGATACATTTCCGGCAGGCATTCCGAAGGTGCTGGCTATAAGCCAAGTGTTGAACTTCCAGCTTCGCGGGTGCGTGTTTCCACACGCTTTCATGTCGGCGTTTTTCGGCGCGGACCTCGCGCGGATTGCTTACCCGCTGTCGGCCTTCGTGATGTTTCTGAATATTGTGACGTTCAGGATGTTCTTTAAGGACGCGGATATCAAATTGAGAATCGCCCTGCCGATTCTGGGAATACTCGTCTTCAACGCGTTCTGGCAGAGGATGGTCTTCGACGCGTTCACGGGGCAGTTGTACTCGTTCGGCATGGTGACGCTTGCGTTTTATATCGAATATCACCTGGCAGAGCGCGGACAGTTCGATCCATGGACATGCGTCCTGCTGGTCTTCGTCCTCACGGCGAACGGCCTGGCTTATGTCGAAAGCGTCGCTTTCCCGCTGATTCCGGCTCTGGCGCTCCTGATTCCGGCGGTCCGCAAAGGTCTGAGCTATCGAAAACCCTGCCTCAAAAACGCGGCGTTAGCGGGAGGGTTGTTTTTGGCCGCAAACTGGCATACTCTCGTCTTGCTCATCTCGATTTTCCTGTTTCATGACAAATTCCCGCCCGGATATGCCGAAAACATGCCCACGCCGGCCGACGTCGCGGGATTGAGGGGGCTCTATGGGTGGCCGTTCATCTCCGAGGCGGGCACATTGATGCTCGCGGCGTGCGCCAACGCGGCGATAATTTTCGCGCTCGTGTGCCGAATGAAAAAAGAGCGTGTTTTTTCGTTCATGGGGGCGTCCCTCCTGCTGTTCACACTCTTTCATCTGCTCGTCTGTCTCAGATATTTCAGGCCGGGGCAGCCTTCGGCCTATAGTGTCTTCAAATCAGCAATGTCCATGTCCTTCATCGTTGTGGTATTCCTGGTTCGTTTCCTCGAGGACGGACTCAAGGACGGCCTGGGCAGCCGGGCTTCAGCCGCAATATCTGCCGTTTTCGCGGTCTTCTTTCTGCTCGACTGCGCCTCGGCGTGGCGCAGCACGAAAATACTTTCGATGATGCCGGGCACCGGCATGACTGAAAGTCACAAGGCCATTGAGATATTCTCGAAAAACGCGTCTTACGCCGACGCGGATTTCTTCCTGCACTTCGACGACGATTATCTTGATTGCGCCGCGATATACGAGGCCCCCTTGGGGCGTTCTTTCTCCTCCAGGAGAACGAATCTTACCGTCCCTGGCGGAGGGGCGACGAAAAGCTCCTTCAAAAAGGGCGATATCTACATCACCGATGCCGCGTTCGAGGAAGTGGCGCAGACCACCGATGCGCGGCCGGTCTTTGAGAACGATATATATAAAGTATTCGAGCTGGGGGATCGAGACATACTGCTGTATGAGCGAACTGGGATGGATGAAAATGTGCGCGTGGCGCTGGTGGAAGGCGAATACGCGGCACTCCGGAGCTTACGTGAACAGACCGTCGGTTTCCGGTTTTGGGCGATGGCCGATAAACGCATTGGCATCCGGGCAACATTTCTGGACGAATCCGCACAGACCATCCTTGCGGTCAAGGCTTACCTCAACGGCAAATACTCCGGGACGTTCCTCAGTGAGGGCAGTTACGTGACTGTGACGCTGGAAGATATAAATATGAAGCGCGGGCGCAACGAAATCCGCCTCGAATTCGAAGGTGACATGGGACGTACCTCGCTTGCGGGGATGAGCATACTCGGGGCACCGGCAGGCGCCCCTTTGTAAATTTAGTTTTTTGCGTTTAGCTAGCGCATGTACATATAAACTTCAGTGCCGCCGCTGTAAACTGTGTTTGCGCCAGAGGCTCCGAGCAGCCCGGTGTCGGCCGCCTTGCTCGCGAGTTTATCCCGTATGTTCTGCGTAGCGGAGTCTTTGAGCCGCAGACCTATATTGGTTCTCATCACGCCATTCACAGTGTACCCCGTGCCGATAATTACGGCATCATAACGCGCCGCAGCACCTGCGAACGCACGGTCGCTGTATCTGTCAAGGCTCGTGATATCCGAGGCGGCCGGCCATCTCATGGTGTCGGCGAAGAAGAGCAGCGCGGCGCTCTTCAGATTACGGAGATCGCTGATGATTCTCGCGGTTTCGGCGCTGTCAACCGCGGACCCTGCGGACAGCATCATCATGCCAGCCAGAATGGCGATGATCATAATGACTATCAAAAGTTCGACTAATGTAAAACCGCCCTTGCGGATTTTCATGATTCAATTCCTCCTTTTGCAAATTATTATATTCGATATTCTCGAAGTACGAATTGACCGGCTTGAATCTTGTGGGTGATGCATATTCCAATCTATGAAACTACCCTTGAACCGAGGATTCGAAAATCACTCTTTATGGTTCAAGGGTTATGAAAAACTTTAATCGTGGGTACAAAAAAGAGGCGTACCAGGACGCCTCTTTTTTGGTCTTTTTCGCTTAGCGCATGTTCATAAAGATCTCAGTACCGCCGGTGTAAATTGTAGACACGTCAGCTCCCTGGAGCAGTCCAGTTTCGGCCGCTTTGCTCGCGAGTTTATCCTGTACGCCCTTCGTAGCGCTGTTGCCCTTGAGGCCCAGCCCTATGTTGATTCTCGTTATGCCGTCTACAATATAGCCCGTGCCGACAGTGACAGCATCATAACGCCCATTGGTGCCCGTGAAGGGGCGGTCGCTGTATCTGTCGAGGCTCGCGGCATCTGCGGTCCCGGGCCATCTCATGTTGTCGCCGTAGTATAAGAGAGCCGCGCTCTTCAGGTTGCGGAGGTCGTTGATGACCTTCGTGGCTTCCGCGCTGTCAGTCGCGGTACCGGTGGCGAGCAGCATCATGCCGGCCAAAATGGCGATGATCATGATGACTATCAAAAGTTCCACCAGGGTAAAACCGCCTTTACGTGCTTTCATTATATTTTATTCCTCCTAATTGCTTCGGGACTTTGTCCCCTTTTTAAATGACCTGTTTTGTCCCCATTGACAAAACTTAAACAACCGTGCCGAAAACCTCTCTCAGTCAGCAGTCCCTGGCATCACTCCCTTGAATTAACCCGCCGCGCGGTTATTTACATGAACTGTTGCATGGCCTGTATTATCGGCACGAAGACCGAGGCCACTACCAGACCCACCACAAGGCCCACAAAAACTATCATTATTGGTTCTATTATGGAGGTGAGCGCCTTGATCCTCTCGTCCAGCTCCATGTCGTACCAGTCCGCGACCTTGGAGAGCACGTCGTCCACCTGGCCCGTTTCCTCGCCGACCGCCACCATATGTGCCACCATCGCCGGGAAAAGCTTTTGTTCCTTTATGGTGATGCTCAGCATGACTCCGTTTTGGGCGCGTTCCCTCATCGTTCTGAAAGCGTCGCCTATAACATAGTTGTCAGCAACCCCCGCCGACATCTCTATGGCATCGAGGATCGAGACGCCGGCCGTCACCAGCGTGGCGAACGTTCTGAATGCCCTCGCCATTATCGACTTGAATATGATGTCACCCATCAGCGGAAAGCGAAGTTTCATCCTGTCGAGCACCTTCCTGCCTTCCGTGGTTTTATTGACCTGCTTGACGGCGATGAAGGCCGCGATAAACGGTATCGGCAGCAGGAACCAGTAGACCTTAAGGAAATCAGAGATGCCGAAGACGATCGAGGTCAATAACGGCATCTGCTTAACGCCTATGTTCACGAAGGCCTTTTTGAAAAGGGGCACGATGCCCACGCACAGCACGATCAACGTCACAAGCGTGAAGAATACTATGACAGACGGGTACATCATCGCCGACTTTATCTTTTTCTGCAGCGCGTACTGCGCCTCCACGAACGTGGCGAGGCGCGCCAGGCTGACGTCGAGAACGCCGCCCTCCTCGCCGGCCCTTATCAGAGCTATCTCAAGAGATGTGAATATCTTGGGATGACGGGCAAAAGCTGCCGCCGTGGTCACTCCGCTCGATACTGCGTCCCGTATCTCCGCTATGGATTTGGAAAGGGTCTTATTTTCGACCTGCGCTGACAGAAGGTCCATCGTAGCCGCTATGGTGATTCCAGCGTTGACCATCGTGGCCATCTGTTTGAAGAGGACGTTTTTATCCTTCAGCGTGACTTTCTGAGGGAACAAATCCCCGCCCCATGAACGCCCGCCGCCTTTGTCGGAGGAGAGAGGCCCGGCATTGCCGGAGGCTTCTATCGAAATAGGGGACCATCCCTGTTCCCGCATCCAGGAGACCGCGGCGTTTTCGCTCGCTGCCTCGCGGGTACCGGTGCTGATGAGACCGGTGGCGGTTCTTGCTTTATACTTGAATATCATCTCCGCACCTCCTGTCTCGTAATACGTTCGAACTATTTGATATAGTCCTAAATGACTTATCGCGACGTATTATAGGGACAAAATTAATATTTTCAATAGGTCTAAAGTCTCATATTTGGATCGTCATCCGGATCACGAAGACGTCGGCCGGCCTTCTGAGGTTGACGTATGCGCGCCTTTGATTCCTCGGGTGCATTTTAGATTTTTTTCTCTCCTTGAAAAACAGACATTTTCCGGTCTGGATCGCGAGTCATCCGCGTAAACCCGCAAACACGCGTCCGCTTTTTAATGTATAATGCGACGTGGTTCGAGCTTTCGCAGCCCGTCCCGGCTCAGCCGAACAATATATCGTGAGGGCAGGAAATGAAATCATCGTGGAATATCGCGAACATGCTCAGTCTGTCGAGGGTCTTTCTCGCTCCGCTCGTCATGGTCTTCCTCACCGTGCGGGGCCTGGGGACTTTCGAGATAAGGACAGCCGGCAGGGAGATCATCGTCAATATAGGCGATATAATAGCCGGCATAGTTTTCATAGTCGCCAGCATAACCGACGCCGCTGACGGGTATTTCGCCAGAAAAAAGGGCATCGTGACAAATCTGGGGAAATTCATCGATCCCATAGCCGACAAGATACTCGTCGTGGCGGCATTGGTATCGTTGGTGGAGCTGAGGCGTCTTTCCGCGTGGATAGTGGTGATAATCGTCTCACGCGAGTTCATAGTGTCCGGTGTAAGGATGGTGGCGGCTGCCGAGGGCGCCGTGATCGCGGCATCGAAGGGCGGCAAGGCCAAGACCGTGAGCCAGATTGTCGCCATAGTGATGATGATCTTCGATATCCCAGGCGCGACGCCTGTGATGTGGATGGCCATGATCCTAACCGTCTGGTCGGGCATGGACTATCTCATAAAAGGACGCGACTATTTCCGCTGATAATATGATTCTGAAGTCCTATTCATATCGAACGCTCTTATCATTCATCCGATAAGATAATATAATCGCGTTGCGTCTTTTAGTTTTATCGGGAAGACAATTTAAGGGGGAAGAAATATGCAGAAATTCGTCTGTACGGTTTGCGGCTACATTTACGATCCGGCCGCTGGTGACTCGGACTCTGGTGTCGAAGGGAACACTCCTTTCGAGAACTTGCCGGATGACTGGGTATGTCCAATTTGCGGCGTGTCGAAGGACATGTTCGAACCCGAGAACGCCTGACAGCAGGACAAAAAAATTGGGGCTCGAACCGTGCGAGCCCCAATTTTTTTGTCCTTTGAGCTGACCGAGCGCGGCTATTTATAAGTTTCGGCTGCGCATGCCGCGCGTAGTCATATGTTCGCGCAACGATGTTTGAAAAGGTGGTTTCAAACGTTTCACTCTATTCCGTCCTTTTCCATCTCGCCGATCAGCGTCTTGGCACACTCGATCAAGTTTCCGCTCGTCTCGAACGGGCCGCATTCCAGGGTGAGGGTGTATTTTTTGTCGAAGGCGTTTACCGAGAGGGACAGGCCCAGTACCGGGTCGTATTCCAGCGAGGTTTTGTATCCATTCACAGAAATTATCTCGTATGTGGTCTTCCCATCGCTGCCCGACACGCCCGCGGGCGGCTGGTTGAAGAACTTTGGGCCGGTGCCGCAGGTGAGGAACGCCTCGAACGACAGGCCTTCCCGAGTTCTGTATTCTCTTTTCTCGAAGTACCCGTAATCTTTTTCAAATGCCTCCAACCGCGCGGAGACGATCTCGCCGCACTTCCAGCCATCTATTTCTGGAAGCGATAAAGCGCCTGCCGCCGCCTGAGGCAAAGCCGCGAAAAAGAAAGCCGCGAGGCAAATTAAGCGATAATACATATACAATTCTCCTTTATGCGCATAGCCTTTATATGATACTATCACATCCATCCGCTTGACGGGAGAGAAACGTATTGATCGAAAAAAGTTTTTTCATCAGGATAATAGGCTGTCAGATGAACGTCTACGACGGCGACAAACTGCGCGGCGAACTGCTGTCAAGGGGGTGGAGAGAGGCCGATGGCGAGGACGGCGCGGACTTCGTGGTCTTTCTCACTTGCAGCGTGAGAGAGAGGGCAGAGCAAAAAGCCGCGAGCGAAATTGGGAAATTCGGGAAGAAATGGAAAAAATCGCGCAGCCCGCGCCTGGCACTCCTCGGATGCATGGCGGCACGCATCGGAAGCGGACTGGCGCGCAAGTTTCCGTGGATTGCGGTAACGGCGGGCCCTGCTCATATTGGCCTTGTGCCGGACGCCATGGACAGGGCGCTCGAAACGGGGGAACGATTCATCGCCGACCGCGAAACGCAGGCCGCCGACCCCATCTCGTGCGCGCCTCGCGGGCGCGGCAATCCCCACAAGGCGTATATCACCGTGGCAAACGGGTGCGATCAATTTTGCGCCTATTGCATAGTGCCTTACGTCAGGGGGCGCTTTGCCTCGCGCGCTCCGGAAGACGTCCTCGCTGAAGCCCGCGCGCTTGCCCGAAACGGAGTGGTGGAGATAACGCTGCTGGGGCAGAACGTGGACGCATACGGCAGGGATTTTGACGGCGACGCGCGCGGGCGTTTCGCCTCGCTGCTGAACGACGTCTCGGCCATCGGCGGTTTGAGGCGCGTCCGTTTCGCGACGTCGCACCCATCGGATTTCACCGACGACATATTGGACGTGATGAGAGACAGGCCCAATATATGTCCCTCGATCAACCTCCCCGTGCAGGCCGGAAGCAACAGTGTGCTGCGCGGGATGAACAGGCGCTACACGAGGGACGAATACGTCTCCCTCGTCCGCCGAATAAGGGCCGCCCTGCCGGAGTCAGCCGTCACGACCGACCTGATAGTCGGCTTTCCCGGTGAGACCGAGGAAGAATTCGAACAGTCGGTCACGCTTTTCGAGGAGTTGCGCTTCGACCTCGCCCACACCGCCGCCTATTCTCCGAGAGACGGCACCCCGGCCGCTAACCGTCCCGACCAGGTTCCCCCCGTCGAGAGAGCGCGCCGCCTCGTGAGGCTGAACGGTGTTCAGGCCGAGATATCGCGGGAAATCAACGCCTCTATGGTCGGGCGCATTTACGAAGTGCTTCTGGACGAACCCGCGCCCAGGGGCGAAGGCCTGCTTCAGGGCAGGACGGCAACGGACAAGGTTGTGCTCGTGCGGGCTCCGCTCGAAATGGCGGGCACTTTCCGCGAGGCTCGCGTCACGGGTTCAAGCCCATGGTGTCTCGAAGGGGAGCTGGTATGATGTACATCAGTGACAACGTCAAGAAATGGCTTTTCATGATCGCTGGGATAACCTGCATAGCGTCCGTGTTCTGCATAACGGCCCTGTTTCGCGGCGCGTTCGCCGCCAGAGAAGAGGTAATCCCGGTCTCGCCCGTTTCCCAAACCGACGAATCGGCCCTGGCCGCGCCCGAGGCGGAGCCGGAGATATGGGCGGCCTACGTCACCGGAGAGGTCGTGCGTCCGGGCGTGTACAAAATAGAGCCGGGCAGCAGGGTGGACGACGCGATAAGGCTGGCCGGCGGCTTCACTCGCCTCGCCGACAGGGAGGCAATCAATCTGGCAGCTAAACTCAAGGACGAAGCCTATATCTCCGTGCCCGCGATTGCGGCACGCGACGACGGCGCAATATCCGCGCCGCCGGGTGCCGCGCAAGTGCCGCAAACCACACGACCGACCCAGCCGCAGGCCAAGCCGGCAGCGGCGCAGGCATCGAAGAAAGCAGCCGCCGTCAAATTGCCGGTGTCGGCCGTATCCTATCCTTCCGGAGCGAACGCCAAAGAGGGCGCGCAGAAGATCAACATCAACGCCGCCGATGCCTCCCAACTCGCCACGCTGCCGGGCATTGGGCCGAAGCTTTCGCAGGCGATAGTCGCCTACAGGGAGGAAAACGGCC
>JAITRO010000039.1 GCA_031288335.1 Synergistaceae bacterium
GTTCATCGGTACGCTTCAACGGCAGCCGGCTGGGCGCGTCTATCACCTCTTTGAGCTGATCTTCGAACGACACCTCGAGACGGGAATATCTCGGGGTGTTCATGTTGGCGATGTTTTGAGACGTCGCCTCCATGCGTTTCGCGAGACCGCCAAGGTCTTTTTCAATAACGTTCCATGTCAAATCTCCGCGCATACGTCTCACCTCTTCCGCCAATATTATATTCGGACGAAAAAACCGCATCCTTTAGTGCAACGGCAATTATTGGGCTCAAATATTTTTCGCTTTATAAAAAGGGATCCGTGGAACTGGTTCCCCGGCTGTTTTTTGTGTCGCAAGGTTACGCCCCCGCAGCTTCTTTTTTCACTTTCTCAGCTTTCTCGGCGGGTGTTACTGTGGCCTGAAGACCATGTTTCAGCAGTAATTCAACGATGCGCCCCGGATATTTGATGGGGATTCCGCTTATCAGATCGGACTTCGAAGCCATGCCGTCAGCTATTTTATCTATTGTCTCGATCAGCAGGCGGTCGTCGGTGTCGAGGCATTTGTCCATCGTCTTCACCAGCCAGTCGAGATGACTGGCCGCCCAGCCCGGAACGGCGCGCCAGTGCTTGGAGATCGCGTTCCAGACGGATATGAGCGCGCGTTTGATGTCGCCTTCGAACAGCTGTTTTTGCGCGATGGCGCGATCCGCCAGCCACGGCGAAGTTCTCTCTCCATGCTTGAGACGGGAAGCATCGTCGATGATGGTCTGATACGATACTTCCGTGTCGAGAAGCTCCGACAGTATCCCCCGCGCCTCGTCGTCGGCGCCGCCGGCCACCTCAACGGCATTCGACAGCATCTGTTCGGCCTTGAATGGGTTGGGCTGGTGCGTGAGGTCGTGTCCCATGAGAACCCTCGCGTAATCCTTGAAGAAGGCGGCCATATCGTCAATCGGCATCTCCTTGCCGTCGAAATCGGCGGCGGCCGCGTCCATGAAGCTCGTGGCGAGAGCCGCGCGGCTCTCGTTTTTCAGGAGCAGCGCCGCGTAAGCCCAGAGCACGCGCCCCGGCCAATTGAGACGGATCGGATCACATCGCATCATCACGTTGTCGAGTTCGAGACATATCTCGGACGCACGATCTCCTCCGACGTTCTCCAGTTCGGCAAACAGCTTCGTCGCCCTGTCCCATGCTTCCTTGGGATCCAAAGGCCCGAATTCCAGATGTCCGTCGCCCCAATAGGATATCGCGCGCTCCGCGTACGATATCCATCTGCGGATGAAAGACAACACCGCCCTGTGAGAATCGACCACTTCCTTATGCATCGCATACCATCGCTCGACGGTTTCCACGTCGTCCAGCGAACGCGTCAGCGCAAGTTCCATCGTCGCAAGCCTCGTGTAGCTTTGCCCGATGAAGTCGAAAGCGGGGCTCGACGCATGGATGCTGTCTATTTTATTGCCGGTTCTGGCGGCGTATTCTATTCGCCTCGCCTGATCCAGGCCGGGTGCCGCCGTGCTCTTCATCAATCGCTCGACTTCATCGAGGCCTTCGGAGATGACGTCCAGGCTGGCATATTGTTTTTGAATGCTCGCCAGGACACGGGCCTTTATCTTGCCGAATTTCGTTTCGACGTTTCCCATTCTTATGACTTCTGCCGGACTGCTCTCCATTGGGGTTTGCTCCCTGATCTTATCGTTTATGAAATCCGCGAACGGCTCGACCGTCGTTCCGGCTATGAGCGCTCCGCCCTCAGTGCAGTCGGATGTGGGAATGCCCGAGCTAAAAACAAGCGTCTCCAAAAAACGCAGAAATGATATCCATGTTCTCGTCGTCTTGACCGTTCCGCCGAGAGCGCCGGGGATGTCGATGTAGGCGCTTCTGTCCGCTTTGCTCCCTCCCGCGATGCTCCCCGAGTGCGATGAACCGTCCGCGGCAAAAGCCAGATCCTGGCCGATGATCGCTATCGACGAGGCACCCATATAGTGAGCCAGGGTATAGTTCATATGGGCGACCGATATGCCGGAGGTGAGCCCGGGGCCGCCCAGGACGCCTCCGCCGAACCACGCGTCCAGGACGACCTCCTCCTTGTGCACCAGGCAGCAGGGCCCGGGCCATCGTCCCGAAGTCCAGGGCACGCAGAGGCTTTGGGCTACCAACAGTATATCGCGGCACTCTTCGCGAAAATCTTCGACAACGCTCGAGAAGAACAGTCTGTATGTGGCTATGACGCGCTCCAGAGAGGTGACTATATGCGGTTTTATGCCGTTTTGAAGCAGTTTTCCCAGCACGGCGTCCGCCGCGATGATGAGGCACTTGTCCTGAATATCCTTCAGAAGCATGAAGTTCTTGTCCAAAGAAGGGCCGGCGGACACGCAAACCGCGGGACGTCCCGCGAATTTCTTGAACAGCGGCTCCAGTCTCGGCCCAAAACTTATCTGAGGCGACATCAGCGCTATCTGACGAAAACCGAGCAGCGTGTCCTCCGCCGAGTTGCCAAGATAAGCCAGCATCACCGAGACCCATTCCCTGATCCCCTCGCCTATCCGGGAAAATTGATCCTTCCAGACATCGAGTTCACCATCGTGGGCCGAAAGCACCGAAAGCGCGGCCGAAAAAAGCCCTATGGGCCTCAGCGACGTGCCCAAGCACTCCTCGCGTAAAATCTGCGTGCTGAGAAACGCCGAATCCCGCCTCTCTTTTTCGGTATTTCCGGAGGACCGGCCTTCAGTCAGAAAGACAAGGCGGCATTTTTCGGGCGCCGCCTCATAAACGTGGGTCATGTGCAGCGTGTACGCCAGAAGGGCGATGTTGGGCTCGGCCACTATCATGACGAGCGCCGCTTCAGGCAGGGCTCGTATGGCTTTGAACAGGTAGGGGGGCGTTCCAACGCCGTACAGGATGAACACCGGCTTGTTCCTGTCCTCGCGTTTTTTTCTGCTCCAGTTAAACTTAGGCTCGGCGTTTCGCTCGAAAAACGGCTCGTCGGCGAAGCCCTCAACCCATTTTCCTGCCGGAGTCACGTTCTCGTAATGCTCGAAGGCATGGCCGTGCTGTTCGACATAAGCGCCGAGCATCGCCGCCAGATTAGGCTGACGAGACTGGAGTTCCCTGATGTTGCTGCGCCACACCGACAGACTGTCAGGGGCGCGGTGAAGTTCCTTGGGCATCGCCGAGCCTCATTTCTTTTTTTTCTTCGCCAGCAGGTCGGACACGCCGGCCTTCGCCGGCACGACCGGTATCGTCGGAACCGGCATCACCGACGTGGCGGCGGCGGCTTCCTCGGCCGCCTTGATGTTCTCTGCCACTATCGCTTCCCAGAGTTCCTTGCGCCAGACCTGAACGTCCCGAGGGGCCTGTATGCCCAGGCGAACCATGTCGCCCTTCACCTCGACGACCGTTATCTCGACTTCTTCTCCAACACGTAGCGCCTCGCCGTGCTTTCTGCTCAATACAAGCATGATTAACCGCCGGCGCCTTTCGAAGTCGCCTGTTCGCGCATCGACTTCCTCGTATTCTCATCGAGCACCTGATACCTGAAATCGTAGTCGTTGTTCAGCGCTATGGTCTGCATAGCCACCCGTTCGGCCCTGTTCACCACTATCGGCGCCTTGAGGTTCGCGGTCATGTCCCACGGACGGTCAGGCGGAATGGTCACCACTATCAGGATGGTCACGTCGCCCTCCCTAACATCGCCTATCGGTTCCAGGGACTCACGCGGTATCTGGGCGTTGTAGTCGCTTTTCACCGAGTCGGGGGCGACGACCGGCAGGGCGAGCGCTTCATCCTCTGTGCTGTGCATCCACATGATCGCATTATCTTCATCGCCGATCAGTATCCACCGACGCTTATCCTCAAAACCGGGGATCCCGAGCGGGAATTGAATCACATCCCCGTCGTCTATCTCTAACTCCCCGAATCGTGTGGACGTCAACTTGATCATCGATACTCCCCCTTGAATGTTGGATAACATTTACAATAACATTTGCTGAAAATCATTGAGATTCACGACAGAAAATTGAGCAAACTCGGCTGGAGCAACTGCGCTATGGCGGCGAGGCTCGCCTGATAGACGCCGGACGCCATCTCGTAATTGGTAAACGCCTCAGCCAGATCTATCCCGACCGTCTGGGTATAGAGGTCGGTGTAGTTCGTGTTGTTTGATGTCATGCGGTACACTGCCGTGTCGTATCTATTGATCAGCGCCCCCTCCTGCGACTTGCACTTCAACAGCGTGGAGAGCCAGTTGTCGAGCTGCGGTATTATCGTATCGCTCAGTCCGTCGACATTGCCGCCCTCCACCGTGTTTATCAGGTTGTCCATGACGCCGAAGAAATCGACGCTGTACGTATTGTCTCCCGTGCGGTACGTCACGTTCTGGCTGTACGGGCCGCTGTTTCCCCGGGACTCGCTCGCCGCGTTTCCAAATGTCGCCGAGAAACCCAGGGCGTCGGGAATGGGAATGTTTTTCGACGAATCACTGGGGTCGGGGACACTGTTTCCAGTGCCGGACAACTCGAAATTATATCCTTTCGGCGACCATAACGCCAGACGCTTCATCGAGGCCGTGCCGTCGCTGCTCTCTGTCACCAACACCTCGGCCCGTATGTCCTGTCCCTGGAAACGCGTGTTTATCATGTTCGCGAGTTCCTCAATGCTGGACACAGCCGGCCTGGGCGGAACCGAATTGGAGTCCCATAAATCTATGGTATGGGAAGCGCCGTTCACTTTTATCGTCAGGGTAGAGTCTTTACCGAGCGCGGCGAAATTGAAATTCTGCAAATCCGCCGCGCCGACGAGCCCCGTGTCAAGCCCCATGTTCCACGCGACATCGCTGTTCACGTCAAAGACCGAGACCGCGGAGCCGTCCTTTGCCGCAAGCGATAGCCTGACAGAGCCGGGGGTCGAGGAATTCTCGTTTTTCATGTCGCTGTCGGAGAACGAGACGTCGAGCCAGCTGCCGGCGTAATCGCGGATGCGGTTCGCTATCGTGTGCGCATCTTCGCCATTGAGCACCGGGACGTCGACGGAATGCCCCGGCGTGCTTATGCGGATGACGCCCGGGCCGAACGTATCGGCGTCAGTCATTTCCGCGGCCGCCGTGATGCCTGCGTTGATGCCGAGCTGAGTGGCTATGCCGCCGGTGTACTCGCTGAACCTCGGGTCGCCGTAGGCCGCGTCCACCACGCGCAGCGGCTCGCCCGACAGCGCATACACCGAATAAGTGTCTTTGGTGGCGTCGTAGGGGGCGGTTGGCGATTTGCTGTAGCCGACGCCAATCAGCGTTCCGCCGTACTGCTCGTTCACCTGATCCCTGATGGCCTCCGCCACGAGCTT
>JAITRO010000059.1 GCA_031288335.1 Synergistaceae bacterium
CCCGACGTGATGCCAAGGGCGATAAACAAAATTTAACCGATAAAGTATAATGAACGCCTGCGGGCATGAGTACCCGCGGGCGTTCATTTACCCGGCGATTTCGGTCAGGACGCGCTTCAGATCGCCGCATATCTCGCGCGTCAGATCGGCGTCGCGAGACTCCACCAATATTCTGACGAGAGGTTCCGTTCCCGACGGGCGGATAAAAACGCGGCCCCTGCCGGCAAGCCTTTCCTCGGCGGTTCGCGTGGCATCGGCCAGGGCCGAAGACGACAGGACGCGGTCTCTGTTATCCATTTTTACGTTTTCCAATATCTGCGGATACCTCGGGAATCTGTCCACCAAGGTATCGATATCCTCGCCCAATGACGCGCACGCTTTAAGGAACATGAGACCGGCCGATATGCCGTCTCCGGTGCCGGCGTGTTCCATCATGATGATGTGACCCGACTGTTCCCCGCCGAGAAGCGCACCAGTTTCGAGCATCTTCTCGAATACGTATCTGTCGCCGACCGAACAGCGGTACATCTTTATCCCCTCGCGGGCGAGAAACTCTTCGAGGATCATGTTGCTCATCACTGTGGCGACCATGCCGTTCGCGAGTTTGCCGGCGCGGCGCATATCGCGCGCGATGACCCAAAGCATCATATCTCCGTCTATCGGCCTGCCTTTCGAATCGCACAAGAGCACTCTGTCGGCGTCACCGTCGAAGGCGATGCCGAGCCTGGCGCGGTTTTTGGAAACTTCGCTCGCCAAGTGGTCCATATGCATGACGCCGACCTCATCGTTGATATTCAGTCCGTTCGGGTTGACGCCGCAATATATCACCGACGCACTCCAACCGGCGAAAACCTCGCCGGTGACGGCGCACGCGGCTCCGTTGGCCGCGTCCAAGACCAACGGCCAGTCGTACGTTCCGACACTCGACAGCAGTTCCTTGAGCCAGTCCAGGTATATTCCGCGCAAAGACGAGGCGTCATGCAAATTTCCGACGGATGCCCCAGTCGGGCGACAGTCCTGAAGGAGATCGTCGCGGAGATAGCTTTCTATCTCCGCCTCATCGCCGTCTTTCAGCTTATGGCCTCTAGCGTTGAAAAATTTGACGCCGTTGTACTCGGCCGGGTTATGGGACGCGCTTATCACCGCTCCGGCGTCGAAACCGCCGCTGCCGAGAATGCGGCTTATGCCCGGGGTCGGGAATATTCCCAAAAGATATATCTCGGCCCCGGCCGACATCATGCCGGCGCAAAGGGCCGACTCCAACATTGCCCCGGAACGCCTCGTGTCCCTGCAAACCAGTATTTTTGGATGGGGAATGCCCCGTTCGGTGAGAAAGAGGACGAACGCTCTCCCGAACGACAACGCGGCCTCCGGGGTCATCAGACCCCTATTGGCCACGTCCCTGACCCCATCGGTACCAAACATGCGGCGTATTTTATCGGGGCAAACCATGCAAATCCTCTCCTTGCGCTACTTTTTCAAAAGCGTGATCGTGACGTGGGATGGCTCTATCCTGATGACATCCACGCCGGCGGTGACGTTTCGGGTCATTATGGGCAGCGTTATCTGAGACGCCACGACGTTGGTGGCGTCGATATACAACACGAACGGCGGTTTTTCAGGCGCGAAGGGGATGTCCGAAGCCGCCGAGCGTTCGACGGTGACGTTGGCCAAATGGGGAGACATTGACCACAGACCGGCGCCCGAAATCCCTTCAAGAGCCACCGGCACGCCCATGTAAGTCCTGGTTTCCACGGCGTCGCGCAGCTCCACCCGCACGTTGACATGCGACTGGCCCGCTATAGTGATGGATGTCGACGGCGATTCGAGCGGTATGTCGATATTTATGCTCTCGGAATGCCTGGACACGTCTATGGGGTTCAGCATGACATCCGTCACGCCACGCAGGGCTTCCCTGCTTCCCCTCAGCGTAACGTGATCCGGCGACGTCACGACTGCGCCCACTTCCAGCCCCTTCAGAGGCTCGCCGGTTATCTCTATTTTCACTGGAACGCTGAGTTCCTGAAGCGCGCGCGAAAAATGAGCGGTCACTCTCACGACGGCCGGCTCGATATGAAGGCCGCTCACGTCACCGTTTTCATCAGTCAGGATGACGGTCATCTCGCGCGTTCCGTCCGCCATATCCCGAGCCGTGCCTCTCGTCTCGGCCCTCAGCAGCGCCATCACAGCCGCCTCGGGACCTTTGACGGTGATTTCAGCGGGAACCACGTCCACGCTCGCCAGCGTGAGGCTGTCGGGCACATCGTCCTCCAGGACGAGCACGGGACGTAATGTTCGCTCTATCATCCTGAACACTTCGACGTCCACAATGTTAGGCCTGTAACTGACTACTCGGACACCCCCGGGCGGCGTCAGCTGTATCGGAAGACTGTATTTCCCGGGCCTCCAACCGGACATCTCTACCGAAGCCTTGATGTTCCCGATGCCGATGAAGGCGAACGCCTCCGGCTTTCCCTCCAGCTCCACTTCCACATTCCGCACGGTTCGCGATATGGAATACCCTTCCGGCGCATTCCCGTAGTTGAGCGGCACGAGGTACTTCCGCTTCTCCAGTCCCGAGGAATCCCACGTGACGAAATACCACAGCATAAAAGCAAATACCACCGAGGCGGCCCTCATAAACCACCTGGTTTTCGCGGCTCTGTCCATCATCCCGCGTTCATCCCGGCCATCAGTCGTCGCCCGGCCACTGGTATTCCATTTCCTTTCTCAGGCGCTGAAGCGGGCCGACGTTTTCGTCGTAAGGCTTGAAATACCTGTGTACGAAACGGGATACCTGATCGTCGTTCAGCGGCGACAGCCTGCCTCTCACCGCGAGAGAGACGCTGCCCCGCTCCTCTGAGACCACCAGCGCCTGCGCGTCCGAGACCTCCGTCACGCCGACCGCGGCCCTGTGCCTCGTGCCGTACCAGCGGGAGATATCGTTGTTGTCGGTGAGAGGCAGATAACATGCCGCCGCTATCACCGACTGCCTGTCCATGATGACGGCGCCGTCGTGCAGGGGATTGTTGGGCCAGAATATCGAGATGATCAATTCGTACGTTATCTCGGCCCGCAGTTGCACGGCTGAGCGCCATATCTCCCTGAGCCCGGTGTCGCGCTGGAATATGATGAGAGCGCCAATCCTGTGCTGCTGCAAGTACGCAAGCGCGTTTATCAGCGCCTCCGCGTAGCCTTCGGAAATATCCTCGACGCCGCCGCCCCTGCCCAAAATGCGTCCACGCCCTATAGCCTCCAGCAGCCTCCTGAGTTCCGGCTGAAACACTATGGGAACGGTAATTATGACCGCGCTCAGCAGATGGCTCAGCAGCCACATGATCGCGCGCAGTTCCATGGCGCGCGCGATAAGTCCAAAGACCACGATGACGAAAAGCCCGCGCACAAGCTGCATAGCCCGCGTATCCACGAAAAAGAGCAAAACGCGATACGAGAGAAATCCCACGACCAGTATATCCACCACATCCTGCCAGCGAATGTTCGAAAAAGCCGACAAATTCTATACCTCCATAAAGACGGCAGCGTCATATTTCCAACACATTATAAATGAGGCGGGAAAATATTCTTTATTGATTTTTTTCCGATCCGCGGAGTTTCCGCAGAATTGCCAGGTTTCCCTCGTCGCCGATGCCGTCCTTTGGGGTCTCGATGATCATGGGGGTATTGACGAACCTGTCGTCGGAGACCAACATGCCGAACGGCGTCAGGCCTATTTCTCCCTCTCCGATGTGTTGGTGGCGGTCGACACCGCTCCCCAGAGTTCCTTTATTGTCGCTGAGATGCCAACAACCTATCCTGTCGAGGCCGAAATGTTTGTCCAAAGCGGCCACAAATCTGGCGTATCCTCCTTTCGTGCGTACGTCCGCTCCCGCGCCGAACACGTGGCAAATATCCGCGCAGATACCGAGCCTCCCGTCCCAGGCGAGCGCGTCGAGTATGCCCTCCAGCTCCTCATTCACGGCCCCAATCGCGCCGCCCTGCCCAGACATTGTCTCGAGCAGTATGGACACGTTTTTGTCCCGAGTGCGCTCGAGCACACTGTCGAGCGAGGCGGCGAGACGCGTCAAAGCCTCGTCACGCGGACCGTTCTTCGAGGAACCTGGATGCACGACCAAGCTGTCAATACCGAGTTGAAAACAAAGCTCTATATCGTATATCATGGCATCCACGCTTTTGTTCAGCACCGAACCCTCGCCCGCCAGGTTTATCAGATAAGAGGCGTGGGCAGTGACGCGCTTTATTCCGCTCTCGATCAAGGCCCGCCTGAATTCATCCACCGCGGCTGGGGTCGGAGACGCGCCGCGCCATTGAAGCGGATTGTGGGTGAAAAGCTGAAACGTCTCGCAGCCCAGCGCAACCGCGCGTTCCACCGCGCGGGGCAGACCGCCGGCGGACGATACGTGCGCGCCTAGGAGAGGCATCCAGCCGCGCGCGTCATTTCGTCTTCACGAGGCCCTCGTAGACGATGCCGTGCACGCCGTCCACCGTCACAAGCGCCCCGTCCCGCAGTAAATCGAAGGCCCCTTCGTGAGATACGCAGGGTATGCCCAGCTGGAGGGCGGTCAAGGATGCGAAACTCGTCACGCCGTGTTCCTCCGTGATGATCGCGGCGGCTTTTTTCATGGCCTGCATATATCCCGCGTCCGCTTTCCTGACGGCCAACACGTTTCCCTGCGCCATGCGGGCGTCGGCATCGGATGCCGCGCCTGCTCTGCACACGATCCCCGACGCCTCCATTTTGACGAGGGAGAGCGCGCGGAAAAGTATCTTGCCGACCGTCCGTACGAGCAGCATATTGGTGGTGCCTGAGATGAACACTGGGAAACCAGTCGTTATCACGACGACCTCCCCCTCACGCACGCATCCGCGATCGAGGATGGAATCCATCGCGGCATCCACAGCGTCCTCGGAAGTGTCTTGCTCCTCGGCGAGGAACGGCTCCACTCCCCACATGAGCGATAAGGCGCGCCAGGTGGGGAC
>JAITRO010000088.1 GCA_031288335.1 Synergistaceae bacterium
AAGGAGAATTTCTCGGAATCTTTTCAGGAAGGGAAGCTGTTCGGGAACAGGTCTCGGCAGACTTCCTTGCAGGAAGTGCAGCGCCCTCTCATGACGCCGGACGAGTGCCGGAGGCTTCCAGGACTGTTGAAAAATTCCAGCGGCGACGTGATTGACGCCGGGAACATGCTCATATTTCCGGCGGGGTTTCCGGCAATCTACGGCACGCAATGTTTGTACTTCCAGGATTCCGAGATGGACAGGCGCTCGAAGATACCGCCGCCGGAAAAGAGCGATAACCTGGTCGAGATCGTGTTTTAACTTCGCCGGATAGTCATATCACTTTTTCATTGCCTCGGCACGGCGTTCGGGCGGCATTTTTTCAATGGCATAGCGAAACGCTGTCCGGGGCATTACCTTTTTTCGAGACACGACGAAATCAAAAACTTCGGTCTGATGGGCTTCGCTGGCCGCTTTCAGCATCCAGCCATAGCCTTTTTGCACGAGGTCGTCGAGGTCGGGAAGCAGCGTGTCGGCGATCTCGAAAATCTCCGGCAGAAAAAACCCTTTGCGCGCCGGAATAATCAGGCTTACCGCGGAGGCCCGCTTCTTCCACCTATTTTCCGATTTGCTCCAGTCCGTTAAGCTCGCGGCAAATGCCGGGTACATCTCGATAAAAGCCCCTATTGTATGATTGCACAAAGTGTCGCAGGCAGCCCAATTTTTCACGTAGCTATCGATCCATTTCTCGAAAACCGAAAAATCCTCGGGCTGGTACTGTTTACGGACGGCATAAGACCACTCACAGGCCGCGCCGATTTCTTCGATGTACCCTGATTCCCAGAAGATATCGCAAAGGGCGAATATTTCGCTTTTGGGCAATCCTCTGATCTCAGCGAATGCGGCTTTGGCGATTTTTCTGACGGCGGCGCTTTTTACGCCGTGTACGGGAGCCTGTTCATTCTCCTTGAAAAACCTGCGGCTGCCTTTTTTCGTCTCTTCGTCAGAGTTTTCCCGCAAAAGTCCCCGCACTTTTTCCACAATGTCATTGCCGGTCTGATAATCCATGCCGATGTCCTCCTGAACGCCGCAAAGATTTGGCGCGTAAGTTTTTGTCTGACGGCCAGCTTTGGCTATAATAGCGCATATTCCCTCTATAACAGAATGGAGATGAAAAATCCGTGATCATCGATTCCCGAAAAGCGGAAGAACAGGCTGTACTGAATCTGGCCTACGGCGTCCTGCGCGGCTTTGCGCACCGCTCCCAAAGCCTGCGGCATTGACCATCTGGAGACGGCGGTGCTGACTGAGGGCGACAAGAAAAAGCTGACTGCCGAGATGCGGCGTATCGGTGAAAGCCTTGGCGAGGAAGGAGATTTTTTCATTCGTGATGCCAATAACGTGGAGGCGAGCGGTGCGGTCGTGATAGCCGGTGCGAAATATGAGACGAGGGGTCTCGGGGAAATGTGTTCCCTCTGCGGGTTCGACGGATGCAGCGCGTGTTCCGGCGCTGGCGCAGCGTGCGTATTCACGCCGCTTGACCTCGGTATCGCTCTGGGTTCGGCGGTCGCTCTTGTCGCGGATAACAGGGTAGACAGCAGGATAATGTTCACCATAGGCAAGGCTGCCGCGTCGCTTGGGTTTTTAGGCGAGTACAAGCTGATTATGGGGATACCGCTGTCCGTCTCGGGGAAATCCCCTTTCTTCGACAGGTAGACGATGCTTGAGAGATTCGACTTGCAAACCGCAAAAGAAGGGCTTTATGACATAACCCAGGCCGTCCGTGATGTAATTCGCGAAAGTGGCGTAAAAGAGGGAATCTGTGTGGCCTATTGCCCACATACCACGGCTGGGATCACGATAAACGAGAATGCCGATCCTGACGTCCTCCGCGATTTCCTCCTGGGATTCGACGCTGCGTTTCCTGACAGGCCTGAGTTCCGGCACAGCGAAGGGAATAGCGCGGCCCATTTGAAAACCGGCGTTGTCGGTTCAAGCGTGACGTTGATCGTGCGGGACGGCGCTCCGCTGCTCGGTGTTTGGCAGGGAGTCTACTTCTGCGAATTTGACGGCCCGAGGCGGCGGCAGTATTACGTGAAAGCGACAAGGGACGCATAATATTCTTCTGCCGGAATTGGTCAGCCCGTTATGTCCGCATATGTTATCAACACGAACGTGTTCCGAAGAGAAATCTTTGATGTGATGTATTTTATCTGGGCTGTCGGGCTTTTCGAGGAATTGACAGAGCTTGGGGATTGTGAAAACATATTATCCCATCTATTGAACGCTGTTACGATTGGGGAGGCGTAAATCATGTGGGTCATTTATGCCGTTTTGTCCGCGTTCTTCGCGGCATTGACGTCCATATTGGCAAAGATTGGCATAGAGAACGTAAACTCCAATCTGGCGACGGCCATCAGAACGGCTGTGATACTTGTTTTGGCATGGGGCATTGTTTTCGCGGCCGGGAAACAACAAGAGATATTCTCTATCGGGCAAAAAAGTTGGGTATTTCTCATTTTGTCGGGGTGCGCCACGGGACTGTCGTGGATTTTTTACTACAGAGCCTTGCAGTTGGGTGAAGCGTCAAAAGTAATAGTCATTGACAAATCCAGCGTCGTTATAGGCATTGTGTTAGCGTTTATCGTCCTTCATGAGAGCCTTGACATAAAAACCATCGTCGGAGGCGCATTGATAACAATAGGAACTTTCGTGTTGATTTTATAAGGCGCTAACGCACTACCGTTCCCATTTTATTCGTTTCCCGTAAATCAGCTACGGACTTACGCAATGCAAGCATTTACCAAGTGCATTAAGGAGGCAGCTGTTGTGGGATATGATGTCAGTTTCCATCCGATAAGTAAACTTGAAATTCAAACGTGGTATTTTGACATGATGAAAGATGACACAAAGATTGACGCTCTCGCATCGGAGTACGGAATAGAAGGTTTTTACAAAGAGAAATATCGGGATACAGTTCGTATTGGGCAAGAAACGGCGAACAGTGAGAATTTCGATAAGACACATTCGTATTATATAGCCACAGTGCAAGGGTTTTTCAGGGCATTTTATTACGCAAGAGGCTCCGCGTTTTCATTTTTGATAGAAAAAAAGCCGGAGTACAGAAGATATACCGAGGAATGGCGGAGCATACTCGGCCGGGACATTGCGAATCCGGTCGAAAATATTATCATCGAGAACTACTGTGGAGGGGTTTATATCCCTGCGGAACAAGTCATTCAGCTTCTCTCGGATTACGAAGAAGACGCGGAAATCCGGCATGATATCAGGGACATTTTTGACGCCGGATTTCATAAGGTATTTTTGAAGGCGCTTGGCGTGCCCAAAGAACTCGGTACTGGTCTGCTTGAAGCGACGGAAGTGATTGAGCCTGACCCTCTGAACCTGAACGCTTCTTTAATGTTATTCAAACCTCTTTCATTGCGATACGGAAGGCCCGCTGCTTTATGCCGACATTGCCATGCGGCAGATCGCTGAAGCGATTGCCGACAATGAAAAAAGGGATAGTGTGAAAACGTCTGCCGGCAAGAAGAAAGGATTTTTCCGAAAATTGTTCGGAAAATAAGAGTCTATCCCAAAGATTTTGTAAACCTCCGCGAGGGTGCAGAATGCGAACATCTGAACGGAGGTATCCGACATGCCAAGGAAGAGCAGCGACCCGGAACTGAACTTGCGCAGGGAACTCAGGCAGAAACTATCAGCGGTGCTCCAGGATCTGAACGTGAGCACAGCCGAGGGAGTCAGGGATCTGTTCAAGGAGATGATCGGCGCAGTCCTTGAAAACGGCCTTGAAGGCGAACTGGACGACGATTTGGGCTATTCGAAATATGACTATCGCAACAAAACCACGGACAACGGCCGCAACGGACACAGCGGCAAGACGCTGAGATCCAGTTTTGGGGAAATAAACTTGAGTGTCCCCAGAGACCGCAACGGCGAGTTTGACCCCGTACTGGTGAAGAAACAGCAGACGGGCATATCTCATGACATAGAGGAAAAAATCCTGTCGGTGTACGCCAAGGGCATGGCGGCCGCCGACATCGAGTCGCACATACGCGAAATCTACGGCATGTCTGTCTCGGACAGCACGGTGAGCCGCGTGACGGACAAGATACTGCCGGCCGTCAAGGAATGGCAGTCCCGTCCCCTTGAGAGCACATATGCGGTTGTTTTCATGGACGCGGTGAATTTTCATGTCAGGAGCGAGGGCGCCATTGTCAAGGAGGCGGTCTATGTCGCGATCGGCATAAACATGGAGGGACAGCGCGGCGTTCTGGGGATGTGGGTTGGCGAGAACGAGAGCGCGAAGTTCTGGCTGCCGACATTGAACGCGCCGAAGAACCGGGGGGTCGAGGACATCCTGATCGCGTGCGTGGATGGACTGACTGGCTTCCCCGCCGCTATAGAGGCTGCTTTCCCCAGGACGGAGATTCAGCGGTGCGTGATCCATCAGATACGGAACACGACGAGGTCCGTCTCCTACAAGGACATAAAAGAGCTCATGTCGGATTTGAAGGAGGTGTACGCGGCACCGAACGAGGAAGCCGCCCTCTGCGCCCTGGACAGGTTCGAGAAAAAACGGGGGCAAAAATACCCGAAGATCGCGGCTCCGTGGCGCTCAGACTGGGCCAGCCTGAGCACGTATTTCAAGTATCCGCAGGAGATACGGACGCTGATATACACCACGAACGCGATAGAAGGCTTCAACCGCCAGCTCCGCAAGGTCACGAAGTCGAAATCAGTCTTCCCGGCTGACGGCAGCCTCCTTAAAATGCTGTACCTCGCGATGGTCGACATAACGAAGAAATGGACCGGCCGCCGTCAGGACTGGGGGGCCATCCACGCCCAGTTGGAGGTGTATTTCGCAGACAGGGCCGCATGAACCCGTGCGGCTGGAGCGGCTCCGCCGGCAGGGGTCTGGCGGACTCCCTGTCTGGCCTGTTGCCGCCAGGCACGTGGCGGCCTATAATGGGCATGGCGTGGAGATCGTGATGTGACGACGCGCCAAATATGACAGCCTCATTTCATGCCTTCGAGAGGTTTACACAAAATCTGGGATTGACCCGGTGACTCACTTTCTTATAGAGTCGTCGGAAGGTTGCAGTATCACGACCGCCGAGCACACAGGCCACGGTTCGCCCTGTACGACTGCCGACAGCCTTGACGATCCAAAGTTTTCTTTTTGATGGTGCCGTATAATTAATGGTATAATATCAGCGAAGGGGCTGATATCATGAGATGCAGGAAATGCGGCAGCGAGAAAAACATAAAAAACGGGAAGCGTAACGGGATGCAGTGCTATAAATGCAA
>JAITRO010000131.1 GCA_031288335.1 Synergistaceae bacterium
AATGACGTTCAAATTAAACACCGGCGAGACGGAAGGCGAAAAGACCATTTACAAAAACGTGTCTTTGAACGGGATAAAGAGCACGGCCGACGCGGACAGCCTGGCATCTGTGGCTGAGGCGGCTGACAGCTTGTTCTCCATGGATGTGGAATCGATATCCCTGCAGCGCAACGAGCTGCTAATCATATAACGAAAGGAGGCGCGAGGACATGGATACAGTTCTGACCCTGGCGATGAAATTCAGCACAGACGACGACAAGAAAAAGACCGTGTCGCTCCAGAACGTGAGGGACGACATCACGGCGGCGGAAGCCATGCAGGCCATGGACGCCATCATTGCGAGCGACGTTTTCAACTACGAACCCGACGAAAAACTCGGGGCAACCTTGACGAGCCGCAGCGTGAAAACACTGTTCTAAGCGGGCAAACAAAAAGGGCGGGCGAAGAGCCCGCCCTTTTTAGATGAGACGCACGAAAGGAAGCGGACGAAGATGGACGATACGCTGATGAATTTCACTGAAGGAGTTTTTTCCATCGCCGTAGCCGGGTTTCTCTTGATCAGGATGGAGCGCAGGCTCGACGAACTGACAAGCGCCATAGCGCGCCTTGAGAGCGCGATAGCGGGAATGACACACACGGGCGGGAGCGATGCCCGATGATAAACGACATCCAAATTTCCACGCACTTCAAATTAAGGGAGTTCCAGTGCCGCTGCTGCGGCCTGGTGAAATTGTCGCCCCGCCTCCTGCGGATGCTGGAGAAACTGCGGGAGGCCGCGCGCGTCCCGTTGGTGGTGACGAGCGGTTATCGCTGCCCCAATCACAACAGGCATGTAGGCGGAGCGCCGCGCAGCCTGCACCTCGATGGCTGTGCCGCCGATATACTGGCCGCCCCCTCAGCGCAAAAACACCTTTTCGC
The DNA here is from genome assembly GCA_031288335.1 of Synergistaceae bacterium. Lineage (GTDB taxonomy): Bacteria > Synergistota > Synergistia > Synergistales > Synergistaceae > JAIRKI01. The sequence continues at coordinate 919 of JAITRO010000131.1, forward strand.
AATAGCCAAAAGCATAGGCTTTTCTCAAGTAATTTGTGGCGATTATAAAAAATATTTACATTTAGAATATATAAATTAAATAATAGAGACTAAAAGAGAGTGATCAAATTGAGGATTACCCAAAAAAGGCTGAAAAGCGTTATCGATGAGAATGCCGGAAGTATCAATTACTACGCGTGGAAATACTCGCGGCGCACGGGAGCGGAGGAAGCGGATCTGCAACAAGAAGGTTACCTCGCGCTTCTGAAACTGGTCAAAAAAGCCTCCAGACAAAACTTAAAGCGCACGATATCCAACTCTCTCCGCGGGATGATCCGCGACGCGGCGCGGAAGCTCTACCATCCCGCGGGCGCTATTCAATTGTCGCAGTGCGACCCCGACGATGATGATGAGGCATTAACAAGAGCCGAGGATATCGCCGATGTTTCCGCCGAGGAGGATTTCGAGCGCCTGGAATTGGCCGACGCCGTGGAGCGCCCGCTGGACAACGAAAATCGCCTCCTGGCCGGCCTGCTCGCGGAGAATAACACCCACGCGGAAATAGCCCGCATATTCGGCATATCGCGCCAAGCCGTCTCCCGGAAAGTGACGAATCTGAGAAAAACCCTGCAAGATGCCATCTCCGTAAAGTAATTCCAAGGACAAACCACAGAATCAAAATCTTTGGGCTTTGCCGCAAACTCCGCCGGGGAACTGATTCTCCGTACCCCTCTTTTTATAAAATATTACGAAGAGGGCGCAGGGAGCAAGCTCTCTGGCGGGTTCGGGCGGAGCCCGAGGTCTTGATCCCGTGGCTTCAACGCGATATTTTATTTCATGCCGCATAATGATATACTTCCATTGTAAAACGTGATTATCCGGAGGACGCAGTTTGGACAAAGAGTACATCGTATCTTTGACCACGTATTATAAAAGGTTCAACAGCGCGCATCTCGCCGTCAAGTCACTGCTCGCGCAAAAATGTTCGCATCCTTTCGCCGTTCATCTCTATCTGATAGGCAGCGACATTCAGAAAAACGGCGGCGTCATTCCTCCTCATATTGAAACATTGACGGAAGAGGGACTCAAAATATTCGTGAGGAACGCGGGATACGGTTCTTACAATAAACTGTTTTTTGCGTTGCGCGAAAACCCGGGCATTGCCATCATCACCGCCGACGACGACATACTATACCCCGACGATATGCTGGAACGCCTGACGCGAAAATCTTCGGAACACCCCGAATGTATTATATGCAACTACGGTTATATGCTCTCATTCGACAGGCAGGGCCGCTTCAGGCATTACTACGAGCTGTTGGATGTCGGGGAGAGTTCGCGAACTCAGCGCGAATATCCCACGATCCGCCTGTTTCCGGTGGGCGTCGGGGGCGTGCTGTATCCTCCGAACTCGCTCGACGATATCATCTTCGATGCCGAGAAGTTTTTGCGTATTTGCCCTCACGCGGACGATATATGGTTTAAGATAGCTTCTTTGAGGAAAAACACGTTATGTGCGCAGACGGATACCCAAAATATAAGGCTGATCACTGTAGAAGCGCGGCAGGAAAATAGTCTGACCGAAACAAACGTAAAGATGGGCATGAACGATCGTCAATTTAAAGCGTGTTTCGAATATTATCCCGACCTGCTGGATAAACTGAAACGCGAATTTGAACAAGACCCCGATTATGACGTATACGACGATTGGATAAATGCGAACTCGCGCGGAGGGGCGTATTTCGTCTGGATTTTCAAATATTTGCTGTATAAGACACTCTCAGCAATTCCGCCGATGAAAATGTACATGGACGTAAAAACCGATAAGTACGCAAGACGCCTTGAAGCGGCGAAGTTCCTGCGTAAAAATTAGCCAAAGCCGCGGAGGATCAAGGTATTGACGCCAAAAACCACAGTTTGCGTAGTGACATATAAATACATGAATCGAGTTCATGGTCTTTTCACGCGAAAAAATGCTATAATATGACTTAAGAGCCGCCCCTGACGGTGAGGCGGCCCGAGTTAAACAACCGGGCATTTACCCGATCACTCCGAACAGCAAGAGTATCAACTCAAGCGCCTGGAGGATCAAAGTAAACAGAGGAGCAAGATGCACGATCTTGGTGAGAAGGGTGTCTTGCTCCTCTTCTTTGTCGTTCGGTCGGCGATTCGCGTCTTTCGACATCGATATCACCTCCCTCAGAGGGAAGACCCTTGATTTACTGGCTCCTCTTTCGCGCCGGAGGTCCCGTCAACGGATATTTTATCATCTTGTTGGCGGAGTTTCGTATAACATCGATTACGTTTCATTTGCCATTACCCATGTGAAATTATATTTTTTTACGCCGCGCGTTATCGGCGCAGCCCGCATAGATGATATAATTTTTCCTGAAGCGGCGAAGTTCTAGCGGAAAAATTAGCCAAAGCCGCGGAGGTTTGGGGTATTGACGCCAAAGATCACAGTTTGTATAGTGACATACAATCAAGCCGCTATGCTGGGAGAGAGCATTCAAAGCGTGCTGAACCAATCGTATCGCGACATCAAAGTTTTGGTATTGGACGACGCCTCATGCGACGACACTTCCCAGGTCGTCGCGTCATACAGGGACGATCGGCTTAAATACGTCCGCCATGAACAAAATATGGGGGCCGTGAACAACTGGAACCATGCCATTGCCTTGGCCGAGACCGAATATGTTAATGTATTTCACGGCGACGATCGTATGTTTCCGTGGATGATAGAAAATCTGATGGATGTATTGGGCAAAAACGAAAACCTCGCCATCGCGGCTTCCGGAAGCACGTTGACCATGAAGCCGCGACGCGCGCCCGGCAAAAAGACTGTCGCCGGCAAAATATACAAACGCGGTGATTTCGCCGAAGAATTCATCGAGCGAGGCTGCTACACAATTTCCGCGCCGTCCATTACGATCAGAAAGCGACGTCTCGAAAAATCCGGATTGAGATACAGACCGGAAGCAGGCCCGGCGGCTGACGCGTACTTCATCGCTGAGGCAAACAAGGAAGGGCTGGATATGTTTCTGATCGACTCGCCGTTGCTGGAGTGGAGGCGGCACGGGAAAAACTGGACTGATACGAGCGGTTTTGACTCGTGGTTCGAGTCCATCAGGAAATTGGAGGACTTGCTGCGCGGGATAAGACCGCGCGCGGATATGTCGTTATGGAAATACAACTACGCGAGATGGTTCTTGGAATTAGCGGCGGAACCTATCGGCAGGCGAACGCTGTCCGACGAAGATTTCGATCTTGTGGAAAATTGCCGCAACCGCGCCGCGGAAGCGGGGTACGTCGTCTCAGACGATGAGTTCCGCGGTGCGATAGTGAAAGGTTTCCTGAGAACAGCGATCAAGGAGATAGGAAATGGCAGCGGCAGCCTGGCCGATTATAAAATGCGGAGGCGAAAAATTGCCGGACGCGGTTTTAAAATCCCCAGACTGAAAGAGATAGGCTGGTTTCTGGAATACGCCGTTTTAAAACGCTAAACTGAGGCAAACCCACGGGCTCCGCCCGTACCCGGCAGGGAGCAGGCTCCCCTGCACCCTATTAAAGGGGATCAAGGGGGCAAGCCCCCTTGCTGGGTTCGGGGCTGAGCCCCGAGGTTTTAATCCTATAAGGGGTAAAGTCCGATGCAAACAGCACGAAAGATGCGGATTTTTTTGACCGGCGCTTACGGTCAGGTTGGCTGGGAGCTAAACAGAGGCTTATTGCCTTACGGCGAGATATTAGCGAGCGACAAGGACACTCTGAATTTGCTCGACCCTGCCGCCGTCCGGCGGAGCGTGCGCGATTTCAAGCCGAACGCGATAATCAACGCGGCCGCGTACACTGCCGTCGACAAGGCGGAGACCGAGCGGGATCTGTGCCGGAAACTCAATGCGGAAGTCCCGGCTATTTTGGCCGAAGAGGCGGCCGCTTTAGACGCCTGGATGGTTCACTATTCCACCGATTACGTGTTCAACGGAAACAACAACCGCCCTTGGACGGAGGACGACAATCCGGATCCCGTCAATTTTTACGGGCAGTCGAAACTGGAAGGTGACATGGCTGTCGCGGAAACATGTCCGAAACATCTCATTTTCCGAACGAGCTGGGTCTACGCTTCGAGAGGTTCAAATTTTCCGCTTACAATGCTGCGCCTCTTCAAAGAAAAAAATGAGCTTCGAATCGTCGACGATCAGATCGGCTCGCCGACTTGGGCGCGTTATATCGCCCAAGCGACGCAGTTTGCACTGAAAGAGGCGCATGGCGCCGGCGATGTCAGACTGTCCGGCGTGTACAATCTTGTCGCGTCGGAGGCAACTTCGTGGTACAATTTCGCGTGCGAGATAAGGGATTATTATGGGGGTTTCGAAAACGTGACACTGTGTCCCGTTCCTTCGTCAGAATATCCCACGCCGGCAGCGAGGCCCAGGTGGTCGGTTTTATCCTCTGAGAAGATCGAGCGGGGTTTTGGAATTCACTCCGCCTCGTGGCGCGAGGCGATGCGGCTTTGCTTGAACGAGATAAAGGGAGCACAAAAGACGGCATGAACAACTTTACGGTTCAAAAACCCCCCTTCGAAGGATTATTGTTGATACGGACAAAGGTGTTGGGCGACGCGAGGGGTTTTTTCATGGAGACGTTCAACAGAAAAAGTTTTGAAGAACTGGGGCTGGATGTCGAATTCGTCCAATGCAACCGTTCGCGCTCCATCCGCGGCACTTTGAGAGGTTTACATTTTCAAAAGACGCGCCCGCAAGGCAAGCTGGTAAGCGTCACGCAAGGCGAGGTATTCGACGTGGCGGTGGATTTGCGCGCCGATTCTCCCACATTCGGACGTTGGCAGGGCGTAAACCTCAAGGGGGATGACGGATTGCTCTTTTACATTCCGCCCGGCTTCGCGCACGGTTTCTGTGTGGTGTCCGATACGGCGGATTTTTCGTATATGTGCACCGACTTTTACGCGCCGGAGGACGAGGGCGGTTTGATCTGGAACGACCCCGCAATTGGGATAGAGTGGCCCGTGGCGGGGGACGCTCTTCTGATTTCTCCAAAGGACGAACATCTTCCGCATTTGAAAGACTGCTTTGTATATCGATAAAGGCTGGGAGGAGATTCTTTGATAAACAAGGGCATAGTCTTGGCCGGCGGTTTGGGCACGCGTCTCTATCCTCTGACATTGGCAGTGAGTAAACAGCTGCTTCCAGTATATGATAAACCTATGATATATTACCCCATCTACACACTCATGTCAGCCGGCATAAGAGACATTCTGCTGATTTCCACCCCGCAGGATATAGAGCAGTATAAAAGGTTGCTCGGAACGGGTTCGCAATGGGGAGTCAGCGTTTCATACCGCGTCCAGCCAACGCCGGGCGGCTTGCCTCAAGCTTTCATCCTGGGGCGCGATTTCCTCGCCGGAGAGGGCGTTGCCTTGATCCTGGGCGACAACATCTTTTACGGCGACAATATGGAAACCAGGATGCGCGAAGCGTCGCAAAAGGAACATGGAGCCACCGTCTTCGCGTATCAGGTCAAAGACCCGGAGCGTTACGGAGTGGTCGAGTTCGACGCCGACGGCAAAGTGATAAGCCTTGAGGAAAAGCCTGCCCGCCCTAAATCTCGCTTTGCCGTCGTGGGGCTTTATTTTTTTGATGGCACCGTGACTGAAAAAGTTAAAACCCTAACGCCGTCGGCTCGCGGAGAACTCGAGATAGTGGACTTGATGAGACTATACCTGGATCTTGGAATATTGAGAGCCGAGGTATTAGGACACGGCTTCGCCTGGCTCGACACCGGCACGCACGAAGCGCTCTCCGAAGCGGGCACGTTCATCGAGGTGATACAAAAACGCCAGGGAATCATGGTGGCCTGCCCCGAGGAAATAGCTTTTAAAAGGGGATGGATCGGCGCGCAGGATATTGAAAACTCCATAAAGATTTTGGGAAATTCCGAGTACGGGACGTATTTGAGGGAGCT
>JAITRO010000161.1 GCA_031288335.1 Synergistaceae bacterium
GTTCTCGGGCATCATTCTGAAGTATTCTTGACAGCCGCCGCCGCCGGTGATGGCCTTTATGTCTGTGCGTCCGGCCTCCTTGATCGCCTGAAGGACGCCTATCGAGGTCTCGTCGTCCATGGAGAAAACGGCGTCTATCTTGTTATTGGCGATAAGTATATCGGCGAAATCCTTGAGTCCGTCTTCGCGTGTGAACTTCGTGGCGTAGGTGATGATGTTGAGTTTCGGCGCAATCTTCGCCGCGGTCTCCACGAAACCCTTCTTGCGAAGCTCCGAGACCGAGCCGGATGTCGGGACTTCGAGCATGACGACGGTTGCCTCGGCCCCCGCTTTGTCGACTATGTACTTTGCGCTCTGAACGCCCATATCCTCGTTGTCGCCGGACACACGGTAGACGCCGTCGGCCTTGATCTCAATGTCGAAGTTGATCACGGCAATGCCCTTGTCGATGGCTGCTTGAATGGGAACTTCCATACCTGCCCACTGCGGAAACGCGACTATAGCCCGTGCGCCCCACGACACCAGGTCGTCAAGCTGAGTGGTCATCTGTTCGCCGTTTTCGCTAGTGTACATTTTGTACTCAATCTTGCCCTCGGCCGCAAGTTCCTTGCACCGCTGTTCCGCATAATACGCGACGCCAGCGACCCATCCGTGAGTAACGGCCGGAGCGAGGACGCCGACCTTATAGGCCGCCGCGTGAGCAATACCGCCAAACATGAACATACAGACCAGAACAGCCGCCAGCATAACACACGCAAATTTTCTCATTGCTATCGAACCCCCTGAATTGTTGTAGTGTTAAGCAATTTCAATGTAGCACCACCGTTTTCGTTTGTCAATCGACGGTGTTCAGTCAGGGCAAACGCATCAGGAAGCAGCATGAATAGGAAATCAAGCGCAAGCGAGTAAATCAAGCATAAATTGGTTATCCCACCCTGCCAGCAAACGTTCGCCTCTTATGCTAATCTTCTATGAAACTATTTCGGGGCCTCTCCGTCACGCCAGTTTCGTTCCGTTTGGTGATGATTTGCCATCGTGGATGGCTGTACTGTAATGGTTATCGCGTGTAGCCGGCCATCTTCATTCCCTCGTTCGATTTTCTCCATCCCGGCCTGACTTTCACCCACAGATCAAGCGTGACCGGCCAACCGAAACGCCGTTCTATATCGCGCTTCGACTCGGTCTTGATCTTTTTCAGCATCCTGCCGCCACGTCCGATGAGTATGCCCTTTTGTCCCGGACGCTCTACTATGATATCGGCCCTTATCGATATGCGTTTCATATCGGGATATTCGTCAGGGCTCTTGAATTCCTCTATGACGACGGCTGTGCCATGCGGAACTTCCTGTTCGGCGGCCTCGAAGACGCGCTCCCTTATAATCTCGGCGGCGAGAAAACGCTCGGTGGCGTCCATCAACACGTCGCCGTCGTATATCGCGCTGCCTTCGGGAAGATATTTCGCCAGTTCATTCCCAAGCTCTCCGATGTTCGTTCCCTTGAGCGCAGAGACGGGAACCACCGACGACGGTCTCAACTTCGCCTGAAACATTTCGAGGTATTTCCAGAAATCTTCCCTGTCGCGCAGCTTGTCGATCTTATTTGCCGCAAGGACGAGCGGCACGCCGGAACGCGCCATTCGTTCGGAGATTTCGCGGACCGAATCGTCGAGAGGCTTGGTAACATCGACCACAAGACACGCAGCGTCCACGGTTCCAAGCGCTTTTTCTATCTCGCCGGCCATAAACGCGCCTAAGGCGTATTTCGGCTTGTGCAAGCCTGGTGTATCTATGACTATTATTTGATATCTCTCAGTCGTGAGCACGCACCGCACCGCGTTTCTGGTGGTCTGCGGCTTGTCGGAGACAGCAGCGAGCTTTTCCCCGAGCAGGGCGTTTATAATGGACGATTTCCCGGCGTTTGGAGGGCCTATCAAGGTCACATAGCCCGCCCTGTAAGCCGGCGTCTTACTCATCGCGCTCGCCATGTTCGCCGGAAAATTCCTCTCCGGAGGCCTGTTCCACACGAACCTGCAAAATTCTGTGCTCCACGACCTCCACAGCGGTTATCTTCCACGGCCCGTAACTCACGGACTCGCCCTGTTCCGGGAAATTGCCTTTTATGGAGAGCAGCATTCCCGCGACCGTGTCGACGTCCTCGAACTCGAACGGATATCCCAGTATCTCCGACAGCTCATCGAGGTTGACGTAACCCTGCACGAGATAGACGCCCCCGCACTCTTCCAGCACGTCGGGCGTCTCGTCGTCATATTCGTCCTGTATGTCGCCGACTATCTCCTCCAGAAGATCTTCCAGCGTGATGAGGCCGGCCGTTCCGCCGTACTCGTCGACCACTATCGCGATGTGCGTCTTCGATTTTTTCATGAGTTCGAAAGCCTCGTCGGTCTTTATCGTCTCGGGGATAAAAAGCGGCTTGCGCGTCACCGATGATATGTCAACGGTTAAATCGCCCTTCGAGAGGGGATCGAGAAGATCTTTAGCGTAAAGCACCCCGATGATTTTGTCGAGTTCCTTTTCGTAGACGGGAACGCGCGAATGTCCGCTCTCAACGAAGACACCGGAGGCTTTCTCGACCGTGGTGTCGGATGAAAACGCGGTCATGTCGGTGCGCGGCACCATTATCTCGGACACGCGCGTGCCCTCGAAAGCTATGACGCCGCTGATCATCTTGCGCTCGTCTTCCTCGATCGCGCCCGACTCCCCGCTCTCGTTGACAATCACCTCAAAATCCTCACGCGTCACGAAGGAGTTGTACGTGTCGAGACTGAGCCCGAACATGTCGCCGATAAACTTGACGCAGCGCTGTACCACGAAAATGATCGGGCTCAGAATCACGCTCAAAAACTGAATTTGGGGGAGCGAATGATATACGATGAATTCCTTGTGCGCTATCGCGATGTTTTTTGGGAGTATCTCGCAAAATATCACGACCACGGTCGCCATGACGACGACTGCGATTAACGGCCCCTTCTGGGTACCTGAGATTTTCGTGAACATGACCGTAGCGACCGAGCTTGCCGCGATATTGACCACGTTGTTGCCCACGAGCGTCGCCGAAAGGGCGCGCTGTATGTTCGACGCAAGCCACAAGAACCCTTGTTTGCGCCCCGGGTGCGCGTTTTCCAGAACCTTGAGTTTCACTTTCCCCGCCGCCGTTATCGCGGTCTCGATCGCGCTGAAAAAGAACGAAAAAATTAACAGCAACAGCAGCAGGCCAAGACTGCCTGCTAACTCGGAATCCACTCCGACATCAATCCTCCCTTGAACCCGCGCGTGAAAATATGCGTCCGACCGTGCGTTCCTGCAAGTCCAACATAGCGACCGCGTCATCCTCGTCACCATGGTCGAAACCGACGAGATGCAACGCCCCATGGACAACCATTCGAGCCATTTCGTTATTATAGCCTATATTTGCTTCCGTGGCTCCCCGGCGCACAAAGTCAGGCGATATCACCACGTCTCCAAGCGGAAGCGAACGCCATCCCAATGGAGGACGGAACTCGCCGTTTTCCTCCCACAGGGGGAATGAGAGTACGTCCGTGGATTCGTCGATATTTCTGTAGCGGAAGTTGAGGCGTTTCATCTCATCCTCCGAGACGCACGATAGCGTCACCGTAACGCGCTCATAGCCTTCGAGAAGGAGTGACACGGCAACGCCAATTTCCTCTCCCAGGATGTCGCGGGGTAAAGGGAAATCTCCGTCCGTGTCGCCGTTCAGCTCTATTTCGAGTTTCATGTCTCGTCGGCGCGCACGGCGCCGTTCGGTTCCATCGGGGCATTTTCCCGCGCGGTCGGGGCGGGCGTGACTGGAGGCGCGGTATTATTTTTTTCTTCCGTCTTGAGCGGTTTTATCTCCCTCGTATGATACATGGACATGAGGGCGTCGACCATGGCGTTCTTTATCGCGTTGATGTCCTTCAACGTAAAGTCGACATCCACAAATTGCCCGCTCATTATCTTGGAGTTAACCACGTCGTTCACGAGTTTTTCGATATCCGCTCGGCCTTCGAGGGGATTTTTCAGCCCTTTAATCGCCGCGTCAGTGGAATCGGCGAGCATCAGCAGCGCTGTCTCTGGGCTCTGCGGCGTCGGCCCCTGATATGTGAAATCGGCGCGGTCGATGCCGTTCCAGTCTCCGCCCGCTTCTTTGTCGGCGTCAACGGCTTTCTGATAAAAATAACCCAGAAACGTCTTGCCGTGGTGTTCGGATATGAAATCCTTCATTCTATGGGGAAGTTTGTACTCATCGGCCAGCTTGAGCCCGTCGGTGACGTGGCTCAATATCATACGCGCGGAGTCTTCGGGCGCCAGCCTGTCGTGTATGTTATCGCCGAAGGATTGGTTTTCGACAAAATAATGCGGCCGTTTCAGCTTGCCGATGTCATGATAGAAAGCGCCCGTTTTCACGAGCAATCCGTTCATCCTCACCCGGTCGGCCACGGCCTCGGCCAGTGTGCCCACCGCGACCGTATGGTGATAAGTCCCCGGAGCCTCAAGCTGAAGCCGTTTCAGCAGCGGCTGCGACGGGTGGCTCATCTCCAGCAGGCGAAGCGGCGAGATGATGTCGAAAATATATTCCCAGAGAGGGATGACCGCGACGACGACGCTGCTCCAAAGCGCACCGAGGCCGAGGTTGATTATCACGATCCGCGCCGATATGGGCAGGCCAAAGCCCCATCGCACGAAGGACGACGTCAGCGTGATATAAAACCCCAGCGAAAACAGGTTCGCCCATATCTTTATCCTGCTGGACGCCTCCTGGATCACTATAAAAGCCGTGCCCGCGGTTACGCCGCAGATGATGCAGCCCACGGCAATCATCGACGTGAATCCTGGAAATGCGAGGATATATCCTATCAGCCCCCCCCCCAGCACGAGGTGGAACGCGAACATGGGAGGCAGGGTCAGAAATATCCATCCGGCGAGCGCCAGAATGGCGAGCGAGTCGTATTCCCACAGCGACGGCGCGGTCTGCGCCACCCAGCAGAGGACGAGCACTACCACTATGTAAATCCACTCGAGACGGGAGGACGGCGCTTCCTGCCGCCGCCCGAGCCACGTCTCCCACAGCGACCAGGCTATGGTGATGATGATGACGAAGCCGAGATGTCTCCACGGGATTGTGGCGTCGAGGTATCCGCTTGCCCTCAGAAGAGACGCTATCTCCGGCGTCACCATCTGATTTTGCAGTATGAGAGGTTCGCCGACGCGTATCTCGCGCGTCATCGCCGGAATATGGGACGTCACGTCATATCGCAGCCGGTCCGCCATTTCGTCGTCGTCTACGACGGTGGGTATCAGCAGCGCGTCGATAAGTTGAAACACGACGTTTTTCTCCGCTTGAGATATTTCGACATTCCTGAGATTATCCCATATCACGGCCGTCTGTTCGGCACGGGTGACGGATTTGTCGTAGTTATTTTCGCTTATTTTGACCGTGGCGCCGACGACCCGTTTTCTGATGTCATCGGACATCGCCTTCACGATTTCCCTGAGCCTTTCGGGTGCGAAACTCATGTCACCGGCGTTTTTGAGGTTTGATATCCGCGACATCACGAGCTGGGTGGCGCTGCTGTTTCGAACGCGCACGTCCACTATCTGATCCGCCGCCATATTGCGAGCCTCATTTGTGGTCGCCTTGTCAATGAAACGGGCCGATACCCTGGCAAGATACGTCCGCGGCGATGGATGCCCCACCCTGTAACCGCTGCGCGCGTCGACAAAATACCAGCGCAGCATCACTATAGCCGCCGCGCTCATGACCAGGACGACGCGCAGCGCGATGAAAAACACGGTGTAACCGTCCCGCGCCGTCTGCTCCTTGCGCGATAAAAAACTCAACCACTTACGATACGAGCGCCTGCGGACCCCGGCCATTTTTTTCGTACTCCTCGTACGCCCTGACAATTCTCTGGACTATGTCGTGCCTCACCACGTCAGTATTAGAGAGGAAACAAAACGCGACCCCGGCGACACCCTCCAATATATCCCTCACGGAGCGAAGCCCGGACTCCTTGTTCACCGGAAGGTCCACCTGCGTTATATCGCCGGTTATGACCGCTTTCGAGCCGAGTCCAAGGCGCGTCAAAAACATCTTCATCTGTTCGCGCGTGGTGTTTTGCGCCTCGTCCAGAATTATAAAACCGCCGTTCAGCGTTCGCCCTCTCATGTAAGCGAGAGGCGCGATTTCGATGATGCCCTTTTCCATATAACGGTTGAAACGTTCCGGCGGGAGAAGGTCGTAGAAAGCATCGAAGAGCGGCCTTATATAAGGCTCCACCTTCTCCATGAGATCACCCGGAAGATAACCCAGGCGCTCCCCCGCCTCGACCACCGGCCTCACCAAAACTATCCTGTTTATGCGCGACGCCTTCAGGGCGGCCACCGCCGCCGCGACAGCGAGGTACGTCTTTCCCGTACCGGCCGGCCCTATAGCGAAGACCACGTCATTGCGCCCCATGGCCTCGACGTATTCCAACTGCCCCCGCGTGTAAGGACGCACCTGCTGGCCTCTGTTCGTGGCGCAGACCGTCCGTTCCGCGAGAGATACCATATCCGGAGCGCCGCCGCCCTCCGCTACCGCGTCGAACGCCCGTCTCATCTCCAAACCCGAGGGACGGATCCCCCGTGCGCTCATCTCGGCAAACTGACGCAGGACGCCCGCGATATCGTCCGCCAAACCGGAACCGTCATCGGGGATGTGAATATCAGTGCCCCGCGCCGCGAGTTTCAGGCCGAACCGTTCCTCCACCATCGAGAGCACCTCGTCGCACGCGCCCAACAGCCCCGACAGCACATCTTCCGACGATACCGTCACGGTTTTAGTGGCGTTCACTGCTTTAAGCCCGCACTACCTCCTTGACCTCCGGAACGTAGCGCTGCACGACACCCTCCACCAAATTGCGCAGAGTGGCGGCAGCGCCGGGGCATCCGTTGCAGACGCCGTACAGTCCAACCTTGAGGACGCCGTTCGTCTCGTCGAAACCCATGAACTCTATACCGCCCCCGTGCGACTCTATTATGGGGCGCACGTTATTCTCCAGAACTTCCGCTATTTTCTCCGCCACAGTAGCCATTATATTACCTCCCCGAGGGGTCTGCCCCTCCGTTTCGCTCGATATCTTTAGCGGACCGCCAAAGGGCTTCGAGCTTGTCCAACGGCGCTTCTTCCATCCGCAAATTTTCATCCGCAACCAACCCTTCGACTGTACGGAAGCGCCCGATAAATTTCTCGTTCGCCTCCTGGAGCGCCCCTTCCGGGTCCATTCCCAGATGCCGCGATATATTGGCGAGCGCGAAGAATGAGTCGCCCAGTTCCTCGCGAACGGTTTCCTCGCTGCCATCGGTTATCTCAGCTCTCAGCTCGTCCAGTTCCTCCAGCACTTTTGCGCGCACCGATTCCACGTCCCCGAAGCGCCAGTCGAAACCCTTTTTCGCCGCACGCTCCGATATTCTAAGCGCGCGCAGCAAAGCCGGAAGCCCCTTGGGAATGCCGGCCATCGCGGAATCGTCCGCGCCGCGAGCCTGTCTTTCCCCGGATTTTATGATCTCCCAGTTACGGCTGACATCGTCGGCATTGCGCACCGATACGTCGCCGAACACGTGCGGGTGGCGTTTTATGAGTTTATCGCAAATTGCCCGGCAGACGTCTTTCATGTCAAACGTGCCGCCCTCGGACGCTATCTGGGCAACGAAAACCACCTGGAGCAACAGGTCTCCGCATTCCTCCGCGATGTCCCTTGTATTGCCTCCGTCGATGGCTTCCACGAGTTCGTGAGCTTCCTCCAATATATAACGCTTCAGACTGGATACAGTCTGTTCGGCGTCCCACGGACACCCTCCCGGTGCGCGCAGCCTGCGCATTATCCCGAGCAGCCTTCCGAATTCTTTCGTCGCGTCGTCGTCAATCATAATGATATTCTATCAGAAAAACCTGTTTTTTTGTATCGATTTGAAATAAGGAGCCTGAAGGATGAAGATTTACGGGTTACAGTACAGTGGGGTTGAGTCGCAGCTTGGACAAAACAGAGACAAACAGGTTACGAGAAGATTTTTTCAGGGTAGAAAAATAACTGCCGATTGCAGCAAATACTTCCAAGCCTCG
>JAITRO010000164.1 GCA_031288335.1 Synergistaceae bacterium
TATAAACAAAAGAACCCATTAAGTCAAAATATAATTTCAAATTGATATTTGAAATTGACATTTATTTTTTGCCAATCTAAAATGAGGCCATGAATAAATCATCTGAAGATTCCCGGCGCTTCAAACGCGCCCCGAGACGAGACGGGCTGAAGGCGCGAAGCGTCGTCCTGGAAGCCGCGGGCCGGGTCTTTGCCGAGCGCGGTTTCGCTGAGGCAACCTCCAAAGAGATATGCAAATTGTCGGGAGTAAACAGCGCCGCCGTGAATTATTATTTCGGCAGCAAGGAAAACCTTTACGAGGAAGTATTGATAGAGGCGCAGCGGCAGATGATGAGCCTGGATGTTTTGAGCGGGATCGTTTCCTCCGAAAACACCCCTGAGGAAAAACTGCGCGATTTTTTGCGGCGCATCGTCCAGACCGCCGTGGCCACGCCGGGGCATTGGGGGATCAGGGTCATCCTGCGCGAATTTGTATCCCCATCGCGTCACGCGATCAAGATCTTGCCGGCGAACGGTTTTCCCAAGGCCGACAAACTTAGCGTTCTCATACAGGAAATCACCGGCCTGCCGCCCGATTCCGCGCATATGCAGCGCGCCGTGGCCCTTGTCGCAATGCCCTGCGTCGCTCTTATTTTATTTTACGAAACATTGCGCCCGGTGCTTCTGCCGGCGTCGGCCTCCGTCCCGGAGGAACTGCTGGAAGACATGCTGGCCTATTCGCTGGGGGGGCTCCGTGCTTTGAGCGACGCCGACCGTTGGCCGATATGTACGGAAAAACCGCCATACTTGCCGGGTTCAACGCCGAAATAGCGGCGTATGATATAATCCAGTTATAAATAAAAAAGTTAAAATATATCATAGCTCTCTAGGGCATATACTATACAAACAGGTGCTCATGTAAATTTGGAGATAATTTAGGCCAAACCTTGCGCCACATTGAAATGTACCTGATGAAGAAATTTAGCTGTTATAGAAACGTAATAGCAAATTTTTGTTAGCGATGCGGATAGTTAGCGGGATGAAAGGTATACCGGCAAGACACCTGTTTGTATAACAGGTGTTGGGACAATTTCAAGCGGAAACAGCGCGCTTATACCATCGCAGTCGAAGAGGTTGTATCGGCTGCAGCGCATTAATTCTTTCGGTCGAGAAAAGACCGAACTTGCGAAAGGACTGGGAAAGCTGAACATTTCAGTAGAAGTGGCACAGCCGTTAATTTCGGTCATCGTGCCTATACATAAAGTCGAACCTTATTTACGCAAATGCGTTGACAGCATTATTAACCAGACCTATCAGAACCTCGAAATAATCCTCGTGGACGACGGATCTCCAGACGGATGCGGGGCTATTTGCGACGAGTATGCCGAAAAGGACAGCCGCGTTCGTGTTATACATAAGCCCAATGGCGGTTTGTCGAGTGCAAGGAACGCCGGTATAGACATCGCCGCCGGTGAATGGCTCGGTTTTGTTGATTCTGATGATTATTGTATGCCGGAAATGTACGAAAAATTGTATAACGCCGCCAAAAGCGCAGACGCGGATATGGTGATATGCGGCTACACTTATGTGGATGAGCAGGGGTTGCCCGTTATGAACAAAGGTTTCGGTGTTATTAACGATTTGGTACTCACAGGTGACGACGCCTTGCATCGTCTGTGTGAACGCGGTAACGCAGTATGGGTTACCGCGTTCAATAAATTGTATAAATACAGATTATTGAACGCGGTTAGGTTCCCGGAAGGAAGAATCCACGAGGACGAGTTTACCATTCATCACTTTTTCGACAAATGCAACCGGGTCGTGTCAATATCGGATTCACTTTACAATTATGTTCAGCGTGACAGCAGCATTATGTCCCGACCGTTCACCATTAAGCGGCTTGACGCTTATTACGCCCTGTGGGACAGATATAATTTCTTTCTCAGCAAGGAAGAGTCTTTTACGTCTTGCGCGACAAAGACGTTACGCATTTGCGGCGGCTGTTTAAGTCACGCCATTCTGAACCTCAATTGGCGCGAACATAAAGATGTGCTGCGCCCGCTGTATTTGAAAATGCTGCTGCTGTTTATCAAGAAAAGGGATTTGCGGGCGGGACAGTTGTTCGTTTGGCGTCATAAGTGGATGTATCATCTTCTGGGTTGGGCTTGGCGTACGTTAAAAGACATAAGGAACTTTGCCTTTTACTTGAGTTTTCTCGCAAAACTGCCGTTTGTCCGAAAGCCGCGGACTTTTCTTTTGGCAACTCCCGAGCACGGCAATTTGGGCGACCACGCCATTGTATACGCGGAAAAGGCTTATTTTCGCAAACAAGGCAAAATATCTTCTCTCGTCGAGGTGCGTAACGATCTTTGGCTGAGATTTACCGATATTATCGCCACGCGCATTAAGCCGCAAGACACAATAGTTATAGATGGCGGCGGTAACTTAGGAACACTGTGGCCGAACGAAGACGACAAGATAACGGACATTATCTCGTGGTTCAAAGATAACGAAATTATCGTGTTCCCGCAAACCTGCTATTATGACAACTCGCCGGGCGCAAAGGCGCGCCTTGAGAGAAACAAAGAAGTTTACGCCGCCGCTAATAATTTGACTGTAATGCTGCGCGACAAGGCTTCATACGATTTCTTCTCCGCCAATTTCGCCGGAGTGAAAGCTGTCTTAACCCAAGACATAGTTTTTAGCGTTGACGACGCACCAAAACTCCCCGCAAGCAAGCGCAACGGCGTGTTGCTCTGCTTTCGCGCTGATTTGGAAAAGGTTATGGATTTTGACTTAAAACAGAACATCATTCGACATTTAACCGCTAACGGTATAGCTTTTTGGGAGACGAATACTCTCATTGGCAAAAGGGTAACGCCGATAAACCGCAATCGGGAGCTGCGCAAGAAATGGAGGGAATTTTCAAGCGCGAGACTTGTTATAACTGACCGCCTTCATGGTATGATTTTCGCGGTGATTACAGAAACTCCATGTATCGCCCTTGATAATAAAAGCGGCAAAGTAAGCGGCTCGTATGAGTTCATCAAGGATTTGGGCTATGTTCGATTTTGCCGTGAGACAAAGGATGTAATATCGAGCATTATAAAAATGATGGGCAATGGCTGAACTTTCTGAAAACAAACGCATAGTTATAAACCTGACCACAACGCTGATTGCAACATTTACCACCGCTTGCGTCGGTTTCTTCCTGTCACCGTTTGTCGTGCGGACAATCGGTGTTGAGGCGCAGGGCTTTGTCCAGCTTGCGTCAAACTTCACTTCCTGCGCCGCGCTGATAACCATCGCGCTTAACTCGATGGCCGGCAGGTTCATCACTATTGCCATACAGCAGGGTGATAAACAAAAGGCGGAGAAATACTACACTTCGGTTTTTTGTGGGAATGCTGCCATCGTCGCCGCGCTCATTATCCCCGTCGCGCTGTGCGTTCTTGCTTTGGATAGGCTGATAGATATTCCGGCGCGTTTGATTATTGATGTTAAGCTGTTGTTCGGATTCGTATTCATAAACTTTTTCGCGTCAACGATATTTTCGCTCTGGAATAACACGTTCTATATCACGAACAAGCCGTATCTTCAGTCGTTTGGCAGCGTAATTTCCACGCTGTTGTCGGCGGCGATCGTTTTTATCCTGTTTTCAACATTTCCGCCGAAGATGTTCTACTCGTCCCTTGCGGGAATGGGCGCGGCAGCTTTTACGGCGTGCTGGAGCGGCCGGTATAAAAACAAACTGCTGCCAATGCTGAAAGTTAAACGAAGCGCGGCGTCGTTGAAGTGCCTTAAAGAAATAGTTTCGTCCGGGGTGTGGCGCACGGTGCAATCAGTGGGCGAAATGCTCTTGAACGGGCTTGACTTGCTCATCTGCAATTTGCTGATAAACCCAGTGATGATGGGCGTTCTTGCTCTGTCAAAGATGCTGCCGGCGATTCTGGGAAGTCTCAACTGGCAAATTGCCTCTACATTTGCGCCGCAACTGACTATAAACTTTGCCAAAGGCAACAACCGAGCTCTTTTGCCGGGAATCCGCAAGGCGTGCAAAATAAATGCCGTTCTCGGAACCGTGCCGATTGCGGGTCTTATTGTGTATGGCAAGGAATTTTTCCGTCTGTGGGTGCCAAGCCAGGATGCGGCAATGCTTCAAAGACTATCCGTGCTCGCCTGCGCGGGGTTGCTCTTTGTGTCCGGCATTCAACCCATAGGCAACATCTTTGCCACTGCCAACAAGGTTAAGCCGCAGGCGGTAAGCGTGATTATCTCCGGCGTTCTGAACACGGTAATAGTGTTTGCCTGCCTGAAACTGACGTCGCTTGGCGTGTACGTTATCGCGGGGACAAGCACGGCGTTGCTGGTTATTCGCAACATAATCTACACCGTCCCCGCTGCAGCAAGGTATTTGGGGTTTCCGTGGCACACGTTCTTCTTCGGGTTCGGTTACTCGCTGACGGGCAGCGCGATCGCCGCCGTCATAGGATTTGCCGTTAAATATGTGATTACGCCGGGAAACTGGTCAACATTCATCATGTCCTGCGCTGTCACAGGGATTGTTGGTCTTGTGCTTAACGCAATCATCATCTTCAACAAGAATGAAAGGAAATGGATATGGACAAGGTTAAAAGGCTCATTTTGCTCCACATCCCGGTAAGTGCCTGTAACTTCAGGTGCGAATACTGCTATGTATCGCAGTTTGAGGGCAGACGTGCCGAGCAAATGCCCAATTTTCAATACACGCCGGAGCAAGCGGCTCATGCTCTCTCCTATGACCGTATGGGCGGCGCTTGCTATGTCAATGTCTGCGGCGACGGCGAAACGACGCTGCCAAAGGAGATACCGTCTTATGTTCGCGAAATGCTTAAACAGGGACATTATGTTGATTTAATCACAAATTGCGTTATCGAAAAACGGATAGATGAACTGCTCGGTTTTAATGGCGAACTGTTATCACGCCTGATGTTAAAATGTTCGTTTCATTGGCTCGAAATGAAGCGTACAAACACGCTTGATGCTTATGTCCGCAACATAAACAAACTGAAAGCCAAAGGCGTGGCATATACGATTGAGATAACGCCATATGATGCGCTGATACCGCATATTAACGAAATAATAGCATTTTGTGGGAAGAACTGCGGATCTCTCCCTCAAATAACGATGGCTTGGAATGACGCTGATAATACAACTCTTCTTTCTAAGCTGAGCAAAGAAGAATTTCGGCGTGTTTGGTCTGTTTTTGATTCGCCTATGACCGACTTTAAGCTCTCAACTATGGATGTGAAACGCAAAGAGTTCTGTTATGCCGGAGATTGGTCCATCTATGTGAATCTTGCGACGGGATGGGCGGTTCAATGCTATTGCTCTAATGTCACTCTCGGCAATATTTTTGAGAACCCCGACGCTTCAATACCGTTTACCGCTGTTGGTAATAACTGCCGAACTCCGCATTGCCGCAATTCCCATATGTTGCTAACGTTAGGTACGATACCGCGTCTGAATGATGTCTGTTATGAGGTAATCCGCAACAGACAATGCGTGGACGGGTCTGAGTGGTTATCTACGAAGGTGAAATATTTTCTCTCCTCTAAACTCGAAGAAAGCAATGAGGAATATTCAGCCGCCAAGAAGTTCGCCGTCAACCTGAAAAACCGTGTGTCGCCGTATGGAATCGCAAGAGTGGCAGCAAGTATTACGCCAAAACCGATAAAGGACATGATTAAGAAAATAATGAACAGAACAGAACAGGTAATTCCTT
This sequence comes from Synergistaceae bacterium, assembly GCA_031288335.1. Taxonomy (GTDB): domain Bacteria; phylum Synergistota; class Synergistia; order Synergistales; family Synergistaceae; genus JAIRKI01. The sequence goes on from JAITRO010000164.1 coordinate 5,743, forward strand.
TATGTGTTCTCCATGACACAAGGAGAGCGGCGTAATGGAAAAGCTGAAGCGAATGGTGATGTGCGCTATACCGACATCTATATGCAACTTTCGCTGTCATTATTGCTATCTTTCCCACAGGAGCGTGGCGTTTCAGGGAGAACAGGCAAACTTTTGCTATCCGCCTGAGCATATCGGCAAAGCGTTTTCAAAGGAGCGACTTGGCGGTGCGTGTTTCTTCAACCTTTGCGCGGACGGGGAAACATTGCTGACAAAGCGGATAGACGAATATTTGAAGGCGATTGTCGAGCAGGGACATTACATTGAGATAGTCAGCAATATGACGGTTACGCCCGTCATTGACAGGATTTTGACGTGGGATAAAGATTTATTGGAAAGGACGGAGTTCAAATGCTCCTTCCACTATTTAGAATTGAAGAATAAAGGACTGCTTGACGTATTCGCGGATAATGTTAACAGATCATGGGCATCGGGAGCGTCCGCAAGTGTAGAAATAACGCCGGCCGACGAGCTTATCCCACATATCGACGAATGTACGGCGTTCTCGATGAAGCGTTTCGGCGCGTTGCCGCAACTGACAATCGCCAGAAACGATGCTACAATCAGGCTTGAGTATCTAACCAAACTGTCGCGGGAGGAATACCGAAAGGTGTGGTCAAGGTTCGATTCTCCGTTTTGGCGCTTCAAGACGGCGATATTTAAGAAGCGGCGCAAAGAGTTCTGCTATTCCGGCGCATATTCGCTGTTTGTGAACCTGGCGACGGGCAAAACGGGGCAATGCTATATCTGTTGGCACAGGCAGAATATATTTGAGGATTTGTCAAAGCCTATAGAGTTCCTGCCTGTTGGCAGATGCTGTCAGCCTCATTGTTATAATGGTCATGCATTATTAACAATGGGAATGATTCCTGGAAAGTTTGCCGATATGCGCTTTGGTTCCAACATTCGCGACCGCGTTCGCTCCGACGGAACACATTGGCTGAACGAAAAACTTCGTGCGTTCTTTGACGGAAGATGCGACGAAAACAATGAACGTCTGACAGGTGCCGAGGAGCGGAAGATATTGGCGTTATCGAGCATTTGGGCATTGGGGATGCGGCTAAAACAGGTTTTGAGTGTGGTTTATCATGCGATTAAGAAAAAACTCGATTAAAGTTGCAGGTTGCTTAGCCGCCGCCTTGGCGGTTTTCGCGATGGGTGTTAATTGCGCGCGTTACGTCCCTGCGGTGAAGCGTGTCATTTATTCCGCTTTTGACTTCAATTTCGGTTTTGACGCCGCCCGGCTCGCCAGAGCGGATGGAAATCCCCCTCTCCTCCATAATTTAGGCGATTTGCTCGTGGACAATGTTGAAAAGCCGTTTCTATCGCGGGTTTCCAATGATAATATATACATGTATATATATTGTATGGATTTGGATGGTTTTCCATTTTTAGAAGAAAATGATTATTTATTAAACAGACTGGTTGTAAATAAGCATTATTCGGAAGGCGTTGATCAATATGCGCAAAATACCGCAGGGGGACGGATTCGCTTCAAGACTGATTCTCCAACTATTGACATTAAAATAACGCTTGATAAACCAATTTTTGTGCCGTGGGCTTCGCATTACTCCACTGCCGGAACGGATGTGTACAAAATTGTCGATGGCGAGCGGATATGGCTTGCCACTATTTCGCCATATAGCGAAAACGAGCGGAATTTGAACCAAAATATAACTGTGGGAAACGGCGCTGAAATGACGGACATCGTGATTTATCTCCCGCAGTACGCTCAAATCGATAACTTTGAAATCGGGCTTGAGAAAGGGTCACACATTGCGTCACCCACACCGTACACGATAGAAAAACCGATTGTGTTCTACGGTTCAAGCATTACGCAAGGTTCAAGCGCAAGCCGTTCGGGATTGAGTTTACCAGCTCTTGTCGCAAATCGCCGCGATGCCGACTTTGTTAACTTTGGCTTCAGCGGTTTCGCGAGAGGCGAACAGAGTGTAGCTGAGGAAATCACAAGAATTGACATGTCCGCGTTCGTTATGGAGTATGACCACAATGCCGATACGCCGGAAGATTTAGCAAAAACACATTATGCGTTTTACAAAACTGTGAGGGATGCTCACTCGAAAGTCCCGATTGTCATGTTGTCGCGCATATCGGGCGGTTATTCCATAAGCGAGTCCGAGGCCGCCGAGCGTACGGATATAATCCGGCAAACTTACGAACGGGCAAAATCTGATGGCGACAACAATGTGTTCTTAATAGACGGGTCAAATCTATTTCTGAAGAACGCTGAATTTTACCTGGCTGACGGCAAACATCCGAACGATTTGGGAATGACGGTAATAGCTGAAGCGATAGAAAAATGTTTAGGAGCGCTGGAAAAATAGCCGACTTGATAACCGTAAAGGTCAGCTCAAAAATAAACGGAACAATATCATTAACAGACTCCCATGGCTTTATCGCAGGAGTCTGAAACCAACAAATATTGCCGGCCGGAGCCGGTCTTACATCTTCTTTTCTCAGAATGGAATCTCACGCCCGAGTTCTGACAGCTCGCCTATTTTGACTTTGTTGCTTATAAGTAATAAAATATCCATCAAGTCGTTCGCCGACCTGATCGAACGCAAGAATGACAACACCGGAGGACATGTCCTGCGAACGAGCAAACGCGGCGAGGTGCAGGGACTCGAACTCTTGAAACGGGGCCTTTTCCCCGGCGAACATCACTCAGCACATGAAAACCGCGTCGACAACCGGCGGCAATCCGCTGGAAGCGCGAAGCGGCAAAAGCGTCTCCGAGAACGGATGCGTTTGACATAAGGAAAGGAGTGTTTCGTTATGATTGACGTATTCACCTGTTTTACGGATGAGGTCGAGGATGTGGACGTGGCCGTCGAGGATATAAAATGCGGCCTGGCGAACATGGTTTTGGCGGCGAACAGCGTCGGGATACTGCACTGTGACAGCGGTTATGTAGAGAGCGGGGTAGTGAAGGCCGTCTGCGGGATATTGCCGTTCGAAGTTGTGGGGTGCACCACTTTATCCGCGTCAACCAACGGAGGCATGGGGTTTATATTGACGCTCACGGTGCTCACGAGCGACGATACGGAGTTTGTCATCGGATTCTCTCCCGAGATAGACGACGATGACCCTCGGAAACCTGTGGATGAATTATACGAAAAATTTGCCGCGCGGATGGAACGCCCGAAAATGCTCATGGTTTTCCCCCCCTTTCCGCGAAATTTTGGCGGAGACGCTTTCGTGCGGGCCCTGGACGCCTGTTCCGGAGGCGTCCCGATCTTCGGAGCTTTAGCGATATCCAACGATCCTGACTACAAGTACTCTTATACCTTCCACAACGGCGTTCATTTCGAGAGATCTTTGGTTCTGCTTGGACTTTATGGTGACGTAGACCCCTATTTTTTCTCGGCATCCATAGAACTCACGGATATTTTGAAACAACATGCGATCGTGACCGGCTCGCACAGAAATATCGTGACTTCCATCAACAATATGCCGGCACTGGATTATTTCGAATCCGTGGGGCTGACCAACAAACAAAACCAAGGGGCCCTCGAGGGATTGGCGATGATCTTTTCTCCAAGAGAGGGCCCCATGCTCATACGTTTCTGTATCGATCACAATCCCGACGAGAGCATAATTATGACGGGAGAAGTGCCCGAAGGTTCGTCCCTCGCTATTTCGGCGATAGGTCCAGACACCATCATGCGCTCCACGGAGGAAAAGATATGCGAGGCGCTGTCCGTAGCGCGCGGGCGCGGAATGTTGATGTATTCGTGCGCGGCAAGGTCGTGGACATTGGGCATCTACGGGATGAACGAGCACGAAAAGGCGGCCGAGTGCATAGGCAAAGCCTCGCCATATCACCTGGCCTATTGCGCGGGCGAATTGATACCCGCGAGGTACGGCGACAATAGCCTCTCAAATGTGCTTCAGGGCGGTTCATTGATAATCTGCGTATTGTGAGGCAGGGAGTATGTCTCGTTCGTTGAGCGAAAACGTAGCGTCAGACGAGAAGGATTTAAAAATAGAATCGTTGGAGAAGGAAATAGCGCTCCTTCAGCGGCGTTTTCGCAAACTCGACAGGCAGATAAAAACGCAGCAAAACGCGATATACCATTTCGAACAGGTATCTATTGTTCGCGACAGAATGACAGAAATGCTCAAAAACGAGCGCGCGAGGCAGGAAAAATACCTGGATATGATGCTTGCTACCATTCAGGATCTCATCATCCTGTGCGACCGAAATGAATGTATAGCGTACTGTTCGAATTCTTTTCTCGAAATTGCCGGAGTCGAAAATTTCGGACTCGTGAAGGGCAAACCTTTTGGAGAAGTGCTGTCGCGTTTCACCGACGCCGATTTCGTAAAACGTTCGATGAATAGGCTCAATCTCATAAAGACCCAAAAGCGCTTCATTAGCGATGTGGTCGAGGTCATCAACCACGAGCGCATTGGCCGCCGGTATTACTTGATTCATGGGAACCAGCTCCTGGATGAATTCGGCGTGTTCGACGGCTTTCTAATCGTTTATCACGACACGACCGAACTGTTATCGGCCAAGGAGGCGGCCGAGAACGCCAACAGAGCCAAGAGCGCTTTCCTCGCCACGATGAGCCATGAGATACGCACCCCTCTAAACGCGATAATAGGGCTTTCCGAGATAGAGCTTCAAAAACGTCTCCAGCCCGACAGCTATTCCAACCTCGAAAAGGTATATAACGCCGGTTCGATATTGCTCGGAATCATAAACGACGTGCTCGACATCTCCAAAATAGAGGTGGGCAATTTCGAACTGATTTGTTCGGAATACGATTCCGCGAGGTTTATCAACGACATCGTGCAGCTCAATATCGTGCGTATTGGTTCGAAGAGGATTTCGTTCGAGCTGAACCTCGACGAGACATTTCCGGCGAAGCTCTGGGGGGACGAGTTGAGGGTGAAGCAGATATTGAATAACTTGCTCTCCAATGCCTTCAAATACACGCAGGAGGGGAAGGTCACCCTCCGTATCAAGTGGGAGAACGCGGGCGGCGGCGTGAAAATTACCTTCATTGTCAGCGATACCGGGATTGGGATAAAGCCGGAGGACATGTCAAAGCTGTTCACCGAGTATACCCAGCTCAACGCGCACGCTAACAGGAATATCGAGGGAACCGGACTGGGGCTTTCCATAGCCAAGAGGCTCTGCACCATGATGGGCGGCTCGATAACGGTGGAGAGCGAGTACGGCGTTGGCAGCCGTTTCTCGGCCACAATCCTCCAGAAGACGCGGAACAACTCGTTCTTGGGAAAGGAAGTCGTCGGCAGGCTGAAGAATTTTTATTTCACGGCAGGCGCCGCGTCTCGCGTGAAACAGATAAATCGCGCGTGGATGCCGTACGGCAGGGTGCTGGTGGTGGATGATGTCGATACGAATCTGGATGTCGCCCGCGGGCTCATGATCCCTTACGGTCTTGCGATCGACTGCGCCAGGAGCGGCTCCGAAGCCGTCGAGCGTGTCAAGGCGATTGGCGAGGGAGACGGCTGCGTTCCCAAGTACGACATCATCTTCATGGATCACATGATGCCGGAGATGGATGGAGTGGAGGCCACTCGCGCGATTCGTTCGACTATCGGCACGTCTTACGCCAAGACCGTGCCGATAGTCGTGCTGACCGCCAACGCGCTCGCCGGCAACGAGGAGATGTTTCTCACTAACGGGTTTGATGATTTTATACCAAAACCTATAGACATCAAGCGCCTCGATATGACGCTCAACCGTTTCATAAGGGATAAACAAAGCGCGGAGACGCTAAGGGAGGCCAAATTCGCCGTCTCCGACACGCGGTCGAAAGATTCTCCCGAAAAAAGCCTGCGCCGCCTTGAGATTGATGGCGTCGACGTGGCCGCCGGGCTGGATATTTTCGACGACGACGCCGCGTACCTCGATATTTTGCGTTCGTACGCGGTGCATACTTCGAGCATGATCGAGCGTCTGCACGCTCCGTCGCTGGGAAATTTGCGCGATTACACCATAGCTGTACACGGGATTAAAGGCGCGAGCCGCGGAATAAATGCCGTCTCTGTCGCGGATAAAGCCGAGGCTCTGGAGGCGGCGGCTCGCGGCGGCAATTTCAGTTTTATCGAGGAGAATAACGACGAGTTCATCGCGTCTGTCAAAGCGTTGACCGGCAATATCGAAAAAGCCCTTGACGATCTGCGGTATGACGAATCCGGCAGGGACGCCGCGCTCGAATCCGACGAGGAGACGCTCGATAAAAGCCAAAACGTTCAGCTTCTGACGGCTGAACTTCCGGTATCCGTTGACGATGATTTAAAACGAACGAGGAGACTTTGATGAAAATTTTGGTTGATGCTGACGCGTGTCCCGTGAAAGAGATAGTTGTCCGAATGGCGAAGCGCCGGAATATACCTCTTGTGATGGTGATAGACACCTCGCACGAGCTGAGCGCGGGCTACGGCGAGGTTATTACGGTGGACAAGGGGGCGGACAGCGCCGACTACGCCATTGCCGGACTGACGTCACGCGGAGATATCGTGGTGACGCAGGATTATGGATTGGCCGCGATGATTTTGGCCAAAGGAGCGAGAGCCATAAATCAAGACGGCATGATCTACACTAACGACAATATCGACGCATTGCTGACGAGACGCTACGTCAGCCAGAAAATAAGACGGGCTGGAGGCAGGACGAAAGGCCCGAAAAAACGCACGAAAAAAGATGACAATCATTTCGAGCATTCATTTGAGGGGATGCTCGGTGGATGAGCATGGAATTCCGCCTCAAATCCTGCCGGGGAACCAATTCCCTGGGTCCCTTTATTATTTTTATTTTAAAGAGTACCTCTCAGTTGAATACTTGAATACTCGTCGCAATTTCCTCAATAAATTCGGTCGCTTTCCGCTTTTCCTGTTAAAATGAATCTTTCAGCCATCTGCTTTCTTTGGCGTCAATTATTTTTTCACGAATCCCCATCTTCAGTTTTCTTCAATTTCCCCAAAAATTCTTGCCGCCCGATTATACTCGCGAGCATTGAGATGTACTAAGCCACGTAAGTTCAGCGTAAACAGGAGATCTTCCCGTAAGTCGGAGTACTGCAAATTCTGGTGTTTGAATTGAACGCACAACCATCAATTGGGTAATATCAACGGTTCAGCAATCTTGATGCGTTTGCCTTGAATGTATCTCTTAGCTAACCGAATTGCTTAAAACTGCTGTCCCGTTCAAGTATTCCGAGTACTTAACGCCCCAGGGATAAACATAATCAATTCCCTCCTCCCAAAGAGCGCTTTCAATAGTCCGAGCACTAATTTTTTCGTTAGGGTCGTAGCGATTTCTGGGGTCTAGCAATATCTGAATATCATCCACTATGCCGCGAATTTCAAGGAATTGATCCAAAGCGCTTTTCGACACTCCTGTTTTTTCGCTGTAGTCAAGGTTGGACGTGAAACGGAACTTGTCGATGACATTCAGACTGTGGTTGAGATTAACATAATCTTGTTTTATCGAATCATAAATATTGATACGAGCTAAATAATCAGGATTATATTCATCAAATATCAGATCTGTGTACATGTTCATAGATCGCTTCGCCTTTCCGTTGTTGCATGTAAACGCGGACAGTGCAAACGCTTCGACTAATGTTGCGTCGGAAAGATCTATTTTATTGAGTTCCACGCGATACGCTTTGACCACCCCATCCACAACCGTTTCCATGTACATAACCGGATTTTCAGGTGTCGAGCTTTTATCGACACATCCATAAATCGCCCTTGGTTTGGCAACGCCTATTTCAGCGCCCTCCAAAAAGGCGATATCTGGAAACACTCCCAAACTTGCCTCACTCCATTTTGGTGCGCGGTAAGAAGGATCGTGCTCAACCTTTTGCAAAGCATTGCCTCTGGATGTCTGTCCTGTCATATCTGAATAATATTGAATGAAATTTTTGGCCGTAGTTTGTGTCGCATACTGTCCGTCTGTGATCGTCCTCCTGAACACTTCATAATTACTGACGCCATTTCCTACGGAATTAATCATCTCACAGGTTCTCCCTTAAAGGATGATCCTTCATCACAAATTTGTAATCCGTTACTTTATGATATATTTATCGGCACTGTTGTGTTAATTATTATTGGTGACAAAATTTTTTAAAAAATACGTAACTCCTAAATCCGCTTTCATCTACCAAACGATTCGTAATCGGGGTAGGTGGATTGATTGTCGGCTTTGTCGTGGATGACTGCAATAAATTATTTTCCTGCGCCTCTTCATACGCGCTTCTCTGCTCTCCCGCAAATGCGCTCGTCAGTGTACTCGTTCTTCCTTGGGGTACGATGGTCGTCTCGACGCCGAGGATGTTATAAACTTCTTCAAACGAAATAATATCTTCAGCACTAACATTGGTTATCGGTCCGTTATATCTTACGATTCCTTCTGTAGGTGCGATGTTATGAAACCAATTGATTACTTGTTCTTCCGGTGACAGACCACCGATTCCACCTACGAACTCTTCCCCAGCCGCAAAACCCCTTGAGCTGACGCTCAACGCCAAAACAACCACAAACTTTTTTCACACTTATTTCCCCTTTTCCTTTTTATACTATATATAATTAAACTGAGTTTGCCATTTTTTCAAACTATCCCCCTTCCTATTAAAAACAATGGCAACTATTCAGTGATGCAGAACCCACATTATGTTCATGCCTTCATAGAAAAATCAGTACAAAACCTAAAACTCAACTCCTCCTCCTTTTTTTCATAACTAAATAATTGAAAGGAAAATATTTAATGTAGTTATTGTAGCACTACTCAAATCGCTGTCAAGCAAAGATAATCTTAAAAAGACAATTAAATACGGAAAAAGACAGTGCATATCTTCCAAATATCAAGAAAGAGAATAGGGAATAATTTTGTATGTTTTTGTTTCTTTTTATTCTTAAGTTAATAGCAGTATATTTACGACGCGAACAGCCGAGAGCGTCAGCGACCCGAACCATTCTTTTGAGACGGTTTCGTCCCATGTTAAAATATATTGAACAAGTTGACGAAGGGATTGACGGCAAATGACAAAACACGGAGAAGATTGGGCGGAGGAGCACGAAAGCGCATCGAACGGCCCTGTGCCGCTCGAAAATGAAGCGAGTGAAATGGGACGCAAGCGCCGGCCCCGTTTTCTGCCGCTGAAGAGCGATCTAATTTTCAAGATGATTTTCGGCGATTACAGGTATATCCAGATAATACGCGCGTTCCTGATCGTCGCTCTGGACATTCCGGCCGAGGAATACGAAAGCCTCGAGATCATAGATCCACATCTGGAACGAGACTCGCCGGACGACAAACT
>JAITRO010000175.1 GCA_031288335.1 Synergistaceae bacterium
GTGGGCGGACGCTGTATGAAATGCGTTCTTTTTTATTTGGATATGAGTTTCGTAGGGGCGGATATTATCCGCCCCTACGAAACTTGGGAGGCCCTGACGTTTGTTTCTCCGCGGAGGACGCGCGCCTTAAAAAGCCGGCACTATGCCCTTCGGAACCAGTTCGTCCTCGATGTACTTTTTAACTGTCGGCGAGTTGATGGCCTTGACGAGCGCTTTTATCGCCGGTTTGTCGGCATCGGCCTTGCGGATCGCGACCACGTTTGCGTAGGGGGAATCCTTGTCCTCTATCGTGATCGCGTCGCGGGCCGGGATGAGGCCGCCTTCCACGGCGTAGTTTGTGTTGATGACCGACGCGGTGGTGTCATCAAGTGTGCGGGGAAGCGTCGCGGCTTCGAGTTCTATTACCTCGATCTTGCGGGGATTGTCGGTTATATCGCGCGGGGTGACGAGATCTCCCTCCTTGACCTTGATAAGACCGGCTTTTTCGAGCAGGCGGAGGGCGCGCGCACCGTTAGTGGGATCGTTTGGTATCGCGATCTTCGCGCCCTCTTTGATCTCGTCCAGTTTTTTTATCTTTTTCGAATAAAGCCCGAGCGGTTCGATGTGGACTTTAGCGACCCAGATGAGGTCGAGTTTCTGGTCAGCGACCATATTTTCGAGATACGGCACGTGCTGGAAGAAATTGGCGTTGAGGCTGCCGTCGTTGAGCGCGATGTTGGGCGTGACGTAATCGTTGAATTCCTTGATCTCGAGTTCATAGCCGTCAGCCGCCAAAAGCGGAGACACTACTTTGAGTATCTCAGCGTGCGGAAACGGCGTGGCGCCGACGACTATCTTGTCGGCAGCCGCGGCGGCGAACGCAGAGCAGGCCAAAAACAACGCGGCGAACAGAAAAATGCTTGTCAAACGTTTCATAGTTGAATCACTCCCGTAATTATTTTATTTTTTAGTACATTACAGAACCATTACTTCAATTCTACATCACCCTATAGGAATTGTCAATAAACATCCGCGGCATTTTCACTGTCCCTTGATGAGGCAACGCGGAGACAGCAATACCTATTTCAGGATCATTTTTTATGATGCAACGCGGGGACTACCCAAAACGGGCGCATGGTGATAAAATTCTCCAGAGGCGCGGCAGGCGCGCCTTTGGAGGTCGCGGTTTTGTTCAGCGTTAGAAAAATAAAGGTGTTCTGCGCGTTGTTCGCGCTCCTCTCGGCTTTTTTCCTGTGCGGATACTACATTCTTTCCGGATGCACTTTCCTCGCCGATATCGTCGCACAAAAAGCCGGAGAAACTCTCAAACAAATGGGCGTCGATTTTGCTTGGGAAGGCGCCGCCGGCAATCCCATAACGGGGGTCGCGATATCGGGGGTTAAAATATATGCCAGCGGCATTGAAATAGCCTCATTGGGCGAGTTCAGGCTGCAATTCTCGCTCAAAACGATCCCATCCTCGCAGCCTAAAGTCTCGAAGGTATTTATAAAAAAAATGGTCTCTAATCTCGACGCCCTGACCACGCTGCCGCTGAAAGCCGATAATTCTTCCGGGGCTGGCTTTGACGGAGAAGTGGTCATAGAGGACTCCACTATCCACACAAAATGGGGGAGCGTGTTTTTGGGCGACGCGAATTTTTCTTCCAGTGCCCCCGCGTTCACCGTCGGGGTGCGGGGAAAGTTCAGGGATATCTCGATTTCAGCAAACGGCTCGGGCGACATGTCCGGGACTTCCGTGAATCTCAAAAAGTTTTCCGCCGGTTTTGGAGACATGCGCATCTTTGCTGCGGGCAAATTGACGCCGTCCCTCGCGATAAATTGCGAACTGCGAAATGTCGACGCGGATTTCATCTCGTCGTTCTTTCCCGAGTTCGACAATCAATACGCCGCCGGCGTCTATTCGACGACGTTTGCGGTCATGCTCCCGGATTTCTCATCGCCGCCGGCGCCGGAAGTCTCAGGGACATTGACGTCATCGGGCGGCACGCTTTGGAAATTCCCTTTCAGCGGAATGTCGGCAAAATTTTATTACGGCAGCAAGAACTTGCGGCTTCGCGATGCGGCGCTCAATATATTCAAGGGACGCGTTTCAGGAGCGCTAGACCTCGATTTTACGGCGGGCGTTATGCCAAAAATGACGGCCCGCTTGAACGCCAATTCCATAGATACAACGACGATGGAAACCGCCCTCCCGTGGATAAAATCGTTTCCCGGCACGATCAAGGCCGCGTCCTGCGACATTGCCGGCCCTTTGAATTCCCTGTCGGCCCGCGCCGCTTTGTATTCGCCGTCATTCAAACCCGCGGGATTTTCCTGCACCGATGTGCGCGCGAACATATCGGTGAAAGACGGCGCCGGCATCAGCGTGGACTTTATCGGCAACATGCAGGGAGCGCCTATGAAAGGCAGCGGGATTGTCCTAGTGAAGGACGGGGTAAACGTGAGCGCCGACATCTCGATCCCCAATATGGCCGTCGAATCTCTGTACAAAAATTTTCCGCAGCTGAAAGACTGGAAAATCACTGGGAACGGCGGCGTGGAAGTGGGAATAAACGGTTCGGCGTCATCACTCAGGTACGCCCTGTCAATTTCCTCTCAGAACGTCAATCTCATGGAAAATTATAAATTTTCCTCCGTGGCGGCCCAAATATCTTACGAAGGGGACAGTTTATCGATAAAATCATCGGAGGTGAAATGGGGCGGAGCCTCCATAAAAGCGGATGGAAAATTGAAATTACCGCCAAACGCTCCGGCACAGTTCGCGCTGAAAGGGAAAGTCTCTGGTTTGGGCATCGCGAATTTGAGCGCCTTTGTCCCCGCGGTAAAGGAATACAAACTGGGCGGAACGGCGTCCGGGTCCTGGTCGTTGGAGGGCGACGCGAAAACCCCGCGCGCGAAGGGCGAGGTCAGCGTCCCCGCGGTCATGACCGGCAAAGAGACGCTTCTCAAGGACCTCAAAGCTTCGCTGTCGTACGTTCACCCCAAAATTGACATCACGAAGCTCGCCTTCAAGATCGACGGCTCTCCGGTGACCGCTTCGGGCTTTGCCTCACTGCCTTCGGAAAATTCTCCATTCGGCTACAATATAAAAGGCACGTTCTCCGGGATAAATCCCTCGTTATTTTCAGAGTTCGGCGTGCCTAAGGACGTATCGGGAAAACTGATCGGAGATATCAGAATTTGGAAGGCAGACGAAACGACGCCGTCGGTCAGGGTGTTCTTCAAGAACGCGCTTTTGAATTACGGCGAGAAAATCCGGTTGTCTGACATCAACGGCACGCTGACCTACAGCGGGGGAGACCTGTCTTTCGACAAGTTGAGGACGAACATGAGCGCGGGAAATATCAGCCTCAGCGGGGTGATCCGAAATGCGGCCTCTTATGGGAAATCGTCCGCGCTTCCGCTCGATCTTGCCGTGACAATTACGAGCGCTGATATCGACCGCGCCGCCCGCATTTTCGATCCCATGTCCAAGGGATTTCAGGGAACGGCGAACGGCCTGGTCTCGATAAAAGGAAACCTCGCTTCGCCAAGGATATCCGCCGAAGGGACGCTTCAGGGAGTGAGGGCCTTCGGGTTCTTCTTGCCGACCGTTGATTTCCGCGACGTAAGAGGAAATAAAAACAGTATCGACTTTCCCAACGTCCGCGCGTTGGTGGGCAGGGGATTCATAAACGCCACGGGGAGCGTCAATTTATCCGGCGATTTGGCGCTTACCATCAATGCCGCAGGAACAAGCGTGGATATAAGGGCGCTGACTTCGCCGCTCGAACGCGACGTGAGACGCGGGATAACGGGCGTGCTCAATTTCGATTTTAAAGGAGAGGGGCCGCTAAAGGCGTTCGCGGGAAGAGGACGGGGAAAAATTCCGGCACTGACGGTCTTTGGCCTGAAAGTCTCGGATGCGGAGGCTGATTTTTCCGTAAACGACGGATTCGCCATCGTCGAGGATTCCTCGGCGAACGCTTACGGCGGAAAAATAAAAGTCCAAATGGCGAAGGATTTCAACAATACGAACTGGGGCGGCACCTTGCAGGTAAAAAGCGCCGACATCGCGCCGGCGTACAAGGACTTTATGCCCGATTCCGAAGGTCTGGTAACGGGCGCGGCGAATTTTACTGTAAGATTTGCCGGAGATTCAAGCAGGACGAGCATGCAGGATGGCAACGGGACGATCGACGTTTATGACGGAGAGATATCGGGGTTCGAGGGCGCCAAGAAAATATCGGAGATGTTCGGAGGCAAACCGTTGAGATACAACTCCGGGCACTTTACGTTCAGCCTCGACGGCAAAACCGTGAATATCATACCCGGCAGCAGGATAACAGCCCCGAAAGAGGATCAGATTTACAAATATGTGATGTTCGACGGCAACGTGACAACGGATGAGATGAAAATGGACATCAATTGTGACGGCAACATAAATCTGAGGGCGCTCAACGCCCTCGTCTCCGGCCTGCAGGGGGTGCTCTCGACCGTCGTGGAACAGGGCGAAATCGGCGACTCGAAGGAAATGCTCAAAAATTTCCTGGGGAATGCCATAACGGGATATTCGACCAGCGAGTTCCGCGGCGTCTCGATGAGGATCAAAGGCAAACCGGAAGAATTGACATTTTCGAATATTTCGATCGCGTCTCCGGTAAAAATGGACACCATGCCGGACGTCTTGAAAAAGAAAGGCAATGATGGCATCAAAGAAGAGGCCGGAGTCAAGATCACCGTCGAAATTCCCGTCGGCCCCGGAGGAGACGGAAAATCGCCCAGCAATGTCGGGAGGCAGGTCGGCGGACAACTTTTGGATCAGTTGATAAAAGGCTTGGTCTTCGACGAGGAATGAACCTCACTCCCGGTCGGGAATCGCCGCGACATGTCCTTTGGGCGTGCGCCAAATGTCCCAGGAAATTCCATACAGGCCCTCCAAAACATTTCGATCGGCCTCTTCGGACGGCATGTTTCCAAAAATATGTCCGTTTTTAAGCAGGATGAGCCGGTCGGAATGATTCAACGCCATATTTACGTCGTGCATCGAAACGATCAATGATTTGCCGGAGGCCGCCAGTTTTTTTATGACATCCGCGATCGCGAGGGCGTGCCCCGGGTCGAGAGAGGACGTTGGCTCGTCCAGCAGAATGACTGGGGTATCCTGAGCGAGACTCCGCGCGAGCATAACCATCGCGGCTTCGCCTCCGGATAAACTCGACACGGGCCTGTCCTCGAATCCCGATAAGCCGATACGCTCAATGGCGTCGCGCGCAATCTCAAAATCGCGTTTCGAATAATTGCCGAACAACCTCCCTAGATGGGGATATCGTCCCATCACGACCGTTTCGAGAACGGTAAAAAGAGAAAGAGACGCCGTATTCTGCGGCATGTAAGCGAACATGAGCGCCCGTTCCTTCCTGCTGTACAGTGAAATATCGCGCCCTTCGAAAAAGATGTTCCCGGAGGTCATGTCACATAAACCGAGGATGCTCTTGATTAGCGTGCTTTTCCCGCACCCGTTGGGCCCCAGCAGCGCCAGTGCCTCGCACTTGCGGGCACTGAAGGAAATTCCATGCAGGATGCGCATCCCCTGAATGTCAACCGAAATGTTTTTGACGGAAAGCACGGCTACTTTCGTTTCCAAAGGATAAAACAGAAGACAGGTCCGCCCACGAGGACTGTCAAAACGCCGACGGGCATCTCGTTCCACACCTTTGCCGCGGTATCCGCGGCGACGAGCAGGGCAGCCCCTCCCAGCAGGGACATTGCGAGCAGGCCGCGATGGGCCGGCCCAAACAGAAACCGCAAAAAATGCGGGACTATGAGCCCGACGAAACCTATCACGCCGAACCTGCTCACCACGAACGACACGGCAAACGAGGTACCCACGAGAAGCACCGCCCTCGCCGCGTGGACGTTTATGCCCAGCGAAGCGGCGTCGGACTCCGACGCGAAGATGTCGAGTTCGTTGCAATAGGCAAAGCAAAGCGATAAGACTACGAGCAGCGACGTCAGCAGCGGCATCACGTCATGCCAGCCGGCCGCGGAAAAACTTCCCATCAGCCAAATGACGATGGCCGAGACCTTGTCTCCCGCGATGGCCTTCATCAAGGTCATCCCCGCGCCGAAGATATTGCCCACTATCACCCCCGCGAGAATGATCCCCGAGAGGTCGAATTCGCCGCCGCGCCATCCGAGAAACATGACAGTCGCGAGGGAGACCGCGCATCCGAAAAAAGCCGCCGCGGTCACCCAGCCCATGCCGGCCAAAATGGCGCAAGAAGCACCAAAGGCCGCGCCGCTCGACACCCCCAGCGTATACGGCTCGGCGAGAGGATTTTTCAAAATGGCCTGAAAGATGACGCCGCTCGTAGCAAGCACCGCGCCGGATATGGAGGAAACGATCACGCGCGGCATCCTTATCCTCCATACGACGCTGTGTTTGAAGGCTTCACCGGGATATGCCGAAGGGCCGAGTTTCAATACATCAAAAAACTCCGCGAACGACATCCTGATGTCGCCGAAATAAAGACCGCAGAAAACTGCCGCAAAAAGCGCGCACATTGCCCCCGCATAGCCCGCGGAGACCGGCAATCGTCCGGAATGCCGCATCACTTGATGGAAGAAGCCTCGATTTCCGCGTATATGGAATTTGTCGCGCGTATCACCTCGGAAATATCCACTCCGTTCCATGAGGCATAGAGCGCCGAACCGCCCGCTCCGACGCCTTCTTTGACGTATCCGTCCTCGTAATCCCTCAAGCCCTTAAAAGGCGACGCGGAGAAGTCGAGCGGAGCAACGTAAGTGTCCACGCCAAGGACCGCTGAGAGCGAGGCAAATGAGGACGTGGGGTCCCCCGCTATATATTTTGTCGTGGCGACAGTGACGGGGCGATAATCGCCAAGCGCCCTGAGACAAGCCGCCACAGCAAGCATCTGCGTGCCCCCCGCGAGAACAACCTGAGATTCGACTCGCATACCGGCGATAAATCCCAATACGGCGGATTGCATGGGATCCCCGAGTTCCTCCACAGCTTTCAGAGGGTCTTCTCTCAAGTCGCCCATTGCTATGCCGGCGCGCGCCGACGCCTCAGCCCATATCTTTTCTTTCAGTGAGATCGGATTTATCTTCGACGCTGACGATACCATCACGTCATGTCCCAACGCTCTCAAGACGAGCAGCGCGGTGGTCGTTCCGCCCGGAACGCTCTCGGCCAGCATGATTCTCCCTCCGCGCGGCGCGCGGTTTTGGGCGAGCCGGCGCGCGCGTTCGAATATTTTCCGCGCGTCCGCGACGGACGGCCCCTTTCGCGGGTCTTTTCCCACCTCCGCTCCAAGTTCCACATAGGGAGGTTCGGGGGGAAGAACGGTGCCGGCGCGGACGATCGTGACCGGTATATCCGCGCTCACTACGGCGGCGCGCGTTATAATGGCCGGCGTGGGGCGTCCTTCGGGATCCATCGGGAAACAATCGACGGCCGAGGGCCGTCCGAAACGAATCACGTCGGCGTCAGCCACCGACGTGAGGGGCAATACCTCGACGCTCGCGCCGGCCGCCGAAAGTCCGGGCTCTGCGGCTAAATCCGTGTTGCTGATGAAGAGAAAGAACATCCGAACACCTCGTTAATAATTTTTTTGAACCATTTTTCCCGCCGCCCCTTGTTTTTTTCGTGGAGGGGTTTAGAATCTACCGGAAAATGGGTTTCCGAAACACCCATGTATTATAGCAAAATAACAAAAAAAGACGAAACGGGTGATCGCGATGGCGCGAATGGCGCCCACGAGAGGCAATCTCGTAAAACTTCAAAAATCGCTCTCGCAGGCAACGAGCGGCCATGATCTGCTGGAGCAGAAAAGACAGGTTTTGATGTTGGAGTTGGTTCGTCATATCGACTCGGCCCGCGACCTCCAGCACGACGTCATAAAGATCTTCGGCGACGCCTACGCGGCCCTGCAAAAGGCGAATATATCGCTGGGGATAGATACCGTGGAGGATATCGCGGGAAGCGTGCCCATAACCGACGAAATAGTGGTGCGCCTGCGCTCGGTGATGGGTGTCGAAATTCCCGATATCGACGAGATAGACGCTTCCGTAAAGCCCAGCTATTCATATATCAGTTCCACAGGCGCGATGGACGAGGCCTATCTTTCGTTCAGAAAAGTTCTCGCCACGCTCGTCAAACTAGCCGAGGTAGAGACAAGCGTATATCGCCTCGCCGTCCAGATAAGACGCACGCACAGACGGGTCAACGCGCTCGAAAAAGTGGTGATCCCAGCAAACAAGCGCGAGAGCGCCTTTATCGACGGCGTGCTGGAAGAGGGAGACCGGGAGGATTTCGTGCGCATGAAGATAGCCAAAGGCAGCAGAGAAAAAAATTCATAAATAATAAAAATAAACAAAAAAATAAAAGGGGCCCGGGGAACTCCTTCCCCGGCGGGGTTCGGGGCGGAGCCCCGAGGTTTCACTCAATTGTATGCACGAACTAAGCTTTGTGATAATATTCATAATTGAAAGCACATCGTGAGGAGGTGAGCCGTTTGATCTTCGTACGGAAAGGCGGAAAAACAAGACGCATATGTGCCGTCCTTTCTGCCGTTGTATTTTTGACGCTCGCCGTCTTCATGGCGTCACTGTCCCCCGACAAATTTTTCGCTGAGCTGTCGCCTCAAAGCAGGGTGGACAGCATGATCCGCGCGCTCGATATAATCGACGGGACGAGCTGCGCGGAGGACGTGCGTTCCACGGCTGAGCGCACCTGGTTCGGCTCCGGGCATCTCGCGGATATTTCGTCCATCACCCGCGCCGGCGTCCATGCCGGCGGGGAACCCATCCATGATTTCGCCGCGCCGCTGATCTCGCGCGCAGGCGGTGCGGATACGGTCGCGCGGAAATAGACCGCCGCGGCCTCACTTCACACAACATATCACCGCGCGGCGATATGCGGTCTCGCCGCGTCTTTTGAGAAAAACGAAACGTTTTTGAATCAAGAAGGCCCGGCACGGCATTATCGCATGCGGGGCTTGATGGCGGAATAACCGGATACGGCGAAAAGCCGTGTATAATATCATACTGGATTTAAATGCGCCGGAGATGTTTTATGCGGGCGCGGGGGAGTGATTAACATGAGCGCATTGCAGGAAGTCCTGACGGTTCTTTTGGGAGCCGAGAGTGAGGCCAAGCGCATAGTCGAGGACGCGAAAAACGACTCGTTGGGCGTCATCAAGACCACACAGGAGATATTTCTGCCCGATCGCGAGAGCCGTATGGCCTCGACCAGAGAACAGGCCAAAGGGCTTCTGGAAAACGCCCTGCTGTCCGCGCAGACCGAGGCAAAGCAGATACTTGACCTAGGCCGTGAGGAACGCGAACGCGTGCTCAAGCGTTTTGAGGAAAACGTTGACACAGTGATCGCGGCCGTGCTGGCCGAGACGGTGGACAAGATACTGTCCGGAGGCGAATAGATTTGTCCTGGTCGTCCAGAGGAGAATGCATGGCGGTGGGCGTCAAGGCCCATGTACTCTACAGCCGGCTTCTGTCGGACGGCGAATATTGGGACTTGCTCTCCAGCGACGCCGTCCCCGAGATAAAACAGAAATTGGAATCGACCGCTTACGGGGAATTTTTCGGGACTCTTCCGGCCGAGACGCACAGACACGACCTCGAATCGGCCATACATAATGTCCTCCTGGCCCAGGCGGATAGTTTTCTCTTTCACATGTCGAGCCCCCGCGACAAGTTTTTCAAAACCTTGCTGTATCAATACGAAGCGGACTACCTCAAGAGCGTCTTCCGTCATATCGCTTCCGGCCGGGCGGACAGGGAAAAGCTGAGACAAAAACTCAACGCGTCGAAACATTCGATGGTTTCATACGACAACATACTCTCCGCGAGGGATTTCTCGGAGGTAGCGGACGTCCTGAGAAATACCCCTTACTACAGGAGCCTGGCAGAACCTCTGCGACGCCTGCATTCCGGCGAGGAACACAGCCTCTTCCCCCTCGAAATGGCTCTCGATATGTTTGTGGAGTCGTCCCAGCATAAAGCGCTGAAAAAGCTGGAGCCGGACGAGCGAAACAGGATGCTGCCCATATTTGGCGTGAGGGTGGATCTGTATAATCTCTATATCCTGTACAGGGCTCTCGCGTATTATAACTTGACGCCGGAAGAGATGCTGAACAGGCTTCTGCCCGCGAGATACCGGATTAAGATGCCCATGCTGCGCAAACTCGCGCACGCCGACTCGCCCTCTCGGCTGACGGAGATGCTGAGCGCCGGATTTCCGGCCTACGCGGAACTCATATCCTCCTCGCTCGGCGACGAAAACGCCGAACTCGCCCTTGAGAGCAAGATAAAAAGATACATATACGCCCAGGCAAAAAAAGTTTTCGACAACGGCCCCCCCGGATTTCACACGGCGGTGGGCTATTATGTATTGAAGCAATTCGAGATAACCGACCTGACGAGGATCATAGAATATGTCCGTTACGCTCACGACAGGCGCAGTGCGGCCGTTTATCTCACGAAACCCATCACCATCGCGGGAGGTGAACATGAATGGCAGTGATGAAAATGGTCGCGGTGACCATGGTCGGGCCGCACGAGGAAATGGAGCCGGTCGCGAGACAGATGGTACTGTCGGGGGGATTTCAGCCCCTGCCGCTCGATTTTTTGATAAACGACAGGAACCTGCGCTCCAGGATAACCACGGAGAGCGAGAATCCATACGACGAACTCCTGAACAAGATGTCGACCGTATGGAAGGTGGCGGGAGAAAATATTCCTGATCCCGAGCCCACGCCGTTCGACTCGGGATTCAGCTTCCACAAGGCGCGGAGTCTCGTGGACGAGACTGCCGGCAAACTGGAGACGTGGAACAAGCGCAAAGAGGCCTTGACGGAGGAATTAGAACAGCTCGAAGCGACCAAGGTTTACGTCGAGGCGCTGACGGCATTGAAAATGAAGCCGCGGGAGCTGTCGGAGACTCAATTCGCTATCACGCGTTTCGGCAGGATGTCGGCGGACAGCTTCAACCGCCTGGAGGAGACGACGCTCGACGCGCCCTTGCTGGCCGTCGAATTGTCGCGCGCGAACGACAACGTATGGGCGCTGATATTTACTGTTCCCGGTTACAAGGACGGCGCCAGAAAGATATTGGACGCGGTGTATTTCAAGGAATATTCGCTCGCTGAGATATCGAACCGCATGTCGGAAGACGATCCCTTGGGGCAGGTGGAGCACGGCATCGGCTTTCACAAAAGCTCGATAAAGGGACTTGAGGAGGCGGCCTCCAACATTTTGAAGGAGCGCAGGGCGGAATTTGAGAATCTTTACTCCAGGCTCTACACGATGCAGAGGGTTTACGACCTCTGCAAGGGCCGCGGCGAGATAGGCGGCATGTACGTCCTCTCCGGCTGGATACCGGAGGACACGTTCGCCGCGATAAAGGACAAGATAGAGCGCGACGCTCCCAGGACGTCGATAACGGTCGAACAGGTCAAAAACATCGTGACTTCCGGGGTGCGAATACCCACCATGCTTCGCAACAACAGGGTGGTGCGCGCCTTTCAGGACGTGGTGGCCCTGTACAGCGTACCGTCTTACGGAGAGGTGGATCCGTCGCCCTTCGTCGCGCTCACGTTTATACTCTTTTTCGGGTTCATGTTCGGCGACGCCGGACACGGCGTGCTTTTGTGGCTAGGCGCGGCGTACTTGGGCAAAAAAAGGATACTCAATGCGTCGCTCTCGTACGTGATGAAGTGCGCATCGTGCAGTTCAGTAGTGTTCGGCCTCCTTTACGGCAGCGTCATGGGGGTGGAGGGAATCTTGCCCGCGCTGTGGCTCTCTCCGATGCACGCTACCGGCAGGCTGTTCGGCGTCGCCATAGCTTTCGGGGTCGTCATGATCAGCGTTGGGATGATCCTCAACATGGTCGTCAGATACCGCGAGCGCGATTTTGGACGGCTGCTGTTCGACGGACAGGGGCTCGCGGGGCTGTTCGTCTATTGGGGAGCCGCCATAGGCATATTCATCGGTGTTTCCGGCGTGGAGACGCCGTTTCCGTCCTCGTGGCTGTGGTACGTCATAGCGGCGGTTCTGCTGCTCACACTGTTCCGCGACACACTGGCGCGCTCCATCCTGCATCAGCATGTGGAACATGAAGGCAAGGCCCTCCAGGTGTTCGAGGTGCTGCATAACCTGATGAATTATTTCACGAACACCGCTTCTTTCGTGAGGCTTGCGGCATTCGCGCTGAACCACGTCGCGCTTTCTTTCGCGGTGCTGCAGATATCCAAAATGCTGGGCAACTTGCCCGGAGGGATGCTTTTGAGGATATTGACGCTCATATTGGGAAATATCTTCATCGTGGGGCTGGAGGGGCTGATAGTCTTTATCCAAGTGCTCCGGCTCGAATATTACGAGTTCTTCGGAAAGTTCTACAGGGGCGGAGGCAACGTGTTCAAGCCGGTCACATGGCACAAGGACCGGCCGTTGCAGAAGTCGCCGTAGACGGCTGAAAGAACCGACTCATTTAAATTAAACGAGAGGTGAAAGTTAGCATGTTTGGATTGATATTGAGCTGCACCGCCGTATTTGGCACCGTAACAGCCGGAGTTGCGATGCGCAGGGCCAGTTTCAGGGGTTCTAAAAGAATGCTGGCCTGCATCACGGCGTTTTCTTTCGGTATATTGCTTCTGGGAGCCGCCTCCAACCTGGCCGCTGCCGCGCCGGCCGGCGATTCCGCCGACGAAGGCGCCGCCAAGGTGGCAACGACGGAAATCGGATACGGGATGGGTTTCATAGGAATGGCCCTCGCCACCGGCCTTGCCTGCATCGGTGCCGGAATAGCGGTGGGAAGCGTCGGTTCGGCCGCAATTGGCCTCGTCGGCGAACAGCCCGGCGCGATAGGGACGACGCTGATATACGTCGGTCTGGCGGAAGGTGTCGCCATATACGGCATAGTCATTTCAATGCTCATTTTCAGCAAGTTAGCGTGATCGGAGGCCGGACGTGAAAGCGTTCCTCATCAGCGACAATCACGATACGCTTGTCGGGATGAGACTCGCCGGCATTGAAGGCGTGCTTGCGCACGGTTATGACGAAGCGTCGGAGGCCATGGCCTCGGCGCTCAAAAGAGAGGACGTTGCGATACTCGCCGTCACGGAGAAGATATCGGAGTTGCTGCCGGAAACGATACAGCGCCTTAGAGAACAGGGAGAACTGCCGATCGTCATTGAAATACCCGACAGGCACGGCACGAAACGCAGTCCCGACTTTCTCACCAAATATGTCCGGGACGCGATTGGGGTGAAAATGGAATGAACGAAGTCTCCAACGAAAAAATTTCAGCATTGCAGAAGATAATACTGGAACACGCCAACCAGCAGCGGGAAGCGCTGGCGTCCGACGCGCGAAAAGAGGCTGACGCGTGGCTTTCGAGGGAAATGGCGAAACTGGACCGCGAGACAAACGCGGTGCTGGCGGATGCCAAAGCCAGGGCGGAGGATATCCACAGGCGTCAGATACTTTCGGCGGAGAGAGAAAAATCCACGGAAGCGTTGAGACAACAGAACAGACTGCTGGGTGAGGCGCTGAAAAAATTTCAGGACGGCCTCGTGCGTCTGAGGGATCGCGGCGACTACGACGCAATTCTGACAGGCCTCGCGATCGAGGCGGCACGCGCCCTGTCGGGGGGAGGAGAAGCGGAAACATACAAACTTCGCCTCGCGTCGCTCGACGCAACTCGCGGCGATAGGGTGGCCAAGGCCGTCTCGAAGAAAAATCCGCGCTTTAAGATGATCTTCGAGCACGATCCAGCCCCTATAATCGGCGGTTGCTGGGTGACCAGCGAGGACGGACGCCGGCAGATAAACGCGGATTGGCAGTCACGCACGCAGGAGATGACCGACGTCATCGCCGACCGGCTTCTGTCTCTTCTTTAAAGGGGGGAGCCGGATTGAACAGGATCGGTCATGTCTCGACGATAAACGGCCCCGTCATACGCGCGACGGGGATGAAGGATTTCGGGATGCGCGAGATGGTCCATGTCGGGGAACGGCGTCTCCTGGGCGAGATAATCCGCATGGACGGAAACGAGGCCACCGTGCAGGTATACGAGGAGACGCAGGGCATGAAGGTGGGCGAGGTGATAGAAGGTTTCGGCGAAGCCCTGTCGGTATCGCTCGGCCCCGGCCTCATCGGAGGTTTCTTCGACGGCATTGGGCGTCCACTCTCCTCACTTCTCGAAAAGGAGGGGCGGTATATATCGCCAGGCATCGAGACGCCCATGATATCGCCGGACAAAATGTGGGACGTCGCTCCGGCTGTCGGCATCGGGGATATGGTTTCGTCGGGCACTCTCCTGGGCACAGTGCAGGAGACGAGCTTGCTGTTGCACCGGATAATCTGTCCGCCGGGCGTCGAGGGCGAAATCGTCTGGATAACGCCGCAGGCGAAGGTATCGAGCGGCGGTCTGATCGCCAAAGTAAAAAACGCGCTCGGACGCACGATCGACATACCAATGACTCAACGGTGGCCGGTGCGTTCGCCAAGACCGTACCGGGACAGGCTGCGCCCGAACGAACCGCTGGTGACCGGGCAGCGCGTGATAGACGGGCTGTTCCCGCTCGCCAAAGGCGGCACGGCTGCGATACCGGGCGGTTTTGGAACCGGCAAGACCGTCACTCAGCACCAGTTGGCGAAATGGAGCGAGGCTCAAGTCGTAGTCTATATAGGGTGCGGCGAGCGCGGCAACGAGATGACCGACGTCTTGGAGCAGTTCCCCGTGCTGGAGGATCCCCGATCGGGCCGTCCTCTCATGGAGCGCACTATACTCATAGCTAATACGTCCAACATGCCGGTTGCGGCACGTGAGGCGTCGATATATACGGGCATAACCATAGCCGAGTATTTCCGCGACATGGGTTACGACGTGGCGTTGATGGCGGATTCGACAAGCCGCTGGGCGGAGGCGCTGCGCGAGATATCCGGACGGCTGGAGGAAATTCCGGCGGAGGAGGGATTCCCGGCGTATCTGCCGTCGCGTCTCGCGGAATTTTACGAACGAGCCGGACGCGTGGTCACACAATACGGCGAAAACGGCAGCGTGTCGATAATAGGCGCGGTCTCCCCGCCTGGCGGAGATTTTACCGAGCCGGTGACCCGGCACACCAAGCGTTTCATCAGATGTTTCTGGGGGCTCGATAAGAACCTTGCGAACGCGAGACATTTTCCTGCGATATCATGGACAGAATCGTACAGCGAGTACGCCGGAGAGGTCGAGAACTGGTTCCAGACAAACGTGGACCCGCGCTGGGGAGAACTCAGGGAAAAGACGCGCGCCATTCTCCTGGAGGACGAGAAGATTCAGCAGGTGATAAAGCTGGTGGGCGAGGACGTGCTCCCCGACGACCAGAGGCTGGTGAGCTACACCGCATTCCTCGTGAAAAACGGTTACCTGCAGCAGGCGGCCTTCGGCTCCGACTCGTATTCCCCGCCTGAAAAGGGTTTTGCCATACTCGACATGATACTGCATTTTTACGACAGAGGGCTGGAGCTGGTCAAGCAGGGCGTTCCGATATCGCTGATAAAGGGCAGCGACGCGGTGGAGGACATCACGCACCTCAGGGAATTCGCCGCGGACGGCAAATCGTCCTTCGAACGCGCCAGGAAAAAGCTGGACAATCACCTCAACAGGGTTGGGGTCGAACGCACCCGCGAAGAGAGGGGCGCGAAATAATGCCGCAGGCTGAGTATATCGGAATATCGCAGGTGACAGGCCCATTTATATTATTGGAAAATATGGGACGCGACGCGTTCTACGGAGAGTTGGTCGACGTGCGGACGCCGGGCGGCAAGATTCGCCGCGGGAGGATAGTCTCTCTGTCGGACAAGGCCGCGTTAGTGCAGGTTTTCTCCGGCACCGACGGCCTCGTTCCGGAGGACACGAGGGTCAAACTCCTCGGACGCACCTTGCAGGTTCAGCTTGCACCGTCCATAATCGGACGCGCCTTCAACGGCCTTGGTGAGCCGATAGACGGATGCGGTCCGGTTTTCGGAGGACGCCGCGTCGACTGCGGCGGAATGCCGCTGAATCCCATGGCGCGCCAGTATCCCAAAGATTTCATACACACCGGCATATCCTCGATAGACACACTAACCACGCTGATAAGAGGACAGAAACTGCCCATTTTCTCGGGGAACGGCCTGCCGCATAACCAGCTCGCCGTTCAGATAGCGACGCAGGCCCGGCTCATGGGCGCGGAAAACTTCGCCGTGGTCTTCGCAGGGATAGGCATAAAACACGACGACGCGGAGTTCCTGACGAGGGAATTGTCCGAAAAGGGCCGCACCAATAACGTGGTGACGTATCTAAACCTGGCCGACGACCCGGTTGTCGAGCGCATCGCCACACCCAGGATGGCGCTTTCGGCAGCCGAGTACATGGCTTATGAGCTGGGGTTGCACGTCCTGGTGATAATAACGGACATGACGAGCTATTGCGAGGCTGTCCGCGAACTGGGTGTGGCGGCCGGCGAGGTGCCGAGCCGCAAAGGATACCCGGCGTACCTTTACAGCGATCTGGCCTCTCTCTACGAGCGAGCCGGAGTGGTTCGCGGCTGCGACGGCAGCGTGACGCAGCTTCCGATACTCACGATGCCCAACGACGACATCACGCACCCGATACCCGACCTCACCGGATTCATTACGGAAGGGCAGATCGTGCTCTCGCGCGACCTGGACGGCAAGGGCATATACCCGCCCATCGACGTGCTGACGAGCCTGTCGCGGCTCATGAAGGACGGAATCGGCAAGGGGTTCACCAGGGAGGACCATCCGAACCTGGCGAGCCAGCTCTTCGCGTCGTACAGCCACGTTCAGGACGTGCGTTCTCTTGCCGGAGTGGTGGGAGAGGATGAACT
>JAITRO010000204.1 GCA_031288335.1 Synergistaceae bacterium
GTTATTATCGCGTCGTCGCTGACGACGTAATGTTTCGCCGGAAATATGGCGGTGTTGGTAACATTTTGGATCGTGTGCCCTGAGACCGGGTCGATCTCGTCGATGCGCTCTATTTCCTCGTCGAAGAAGGAGACGCGCAGGGCCGTGTCGCTGTACGACGGGTAGAGTTCCATCACGTCGCCGCGAACGCGGAAGACACCCGGGGCGAACGCCGAGTCGTTGCGCTCGTAATAGTTATCCAAAAGGCGCATCATGAAATCCCTCATGCGCCAGTTGTCGCCCACGGCAAAGCGGAACACCGCTTCCTCATAGTTTCGCTTTTTCCCGAGCCCGTAGATGCAGGAGACGCTCGCCACCACCACAACGTCGCGTCTTTCGATGAGGGCCTTTGTGGTCGCGAGCCGGAGTTTTTCGATGCGCTCGTTTATGGAGGCGTCCTTCTCGATGTAAATATCCTGCGCTGGGACATAGGCTTCCGGCTGGTAGTAGTCGTAATAACTGACAAAATAATGCACGGCGTTGTTCGGGAAGAAATCCTTGAATTCGCTGTACAGCTGCGCGGCAAGCGTCTTGTTGGGCGCCATGACCAACGCCGGGCGTTGAAGGCGGTTTATGATGTTCGCCATGGTGAAAGTCTTGCCGCTGCCCGTGACGCCGAGCAGCGTCTGCATACGGAAACCGTCTCCGAATCCCCCGCAAAGGCGTTCTATCGCTCCCGGCTGGTCTCCGGAGACCGGCCAGGGAGATATCAGCTCGAATTTTCCGCCGCCTGCGTCGTCCAAAGGATAAATACCTCCAAAAATAATTTCACAATTAGCAATTATACTATTTTACGCGGCTAAATGGGGAAAAATTTTGGGAGGGATGCGTTTGCCCTGGGGAGGAACGCACATCCCAGTCTTGGTTCTATCGATTGCCTTCCCGCACGTCAAACAAACGCCGTATCAGCTGTCTTTTTCGCCTTCGGGCGAAGGAGCGTCCGCAGGGCTGTTTTCAACCGAACGCGAGTAATAAAAAAGGGACGCCTCTTTACTTGGGCGTCCTTTTTTTATATTCAATGCGCCCGGAATAAGTACAGGAAGTTCCAACACAGGGAATTTCCTGTACTCGACGAATCGCGCATCAGTCCCAATCTATTTCCCTTCGGACATGACAGCTTTCGGGAAGTTTTTCCGGGTTCTTCCCGAAGTAATCCTGATGATAATCCTCCGCCGGATAGAAGTCCGCTGCCGGTTTCAGCTCAGTCACGACATTAATGTCTTTGGATCTAAGCTGGGAGATCGTCTCCTCAGCAATATTCCTCTGCCCGTCATCGATGTAAAACACCGCCGACCTGTACTGATGCCCCTTGTCAGGTCCCTGCCCGTCCAACTGGGACGGGTCGTGGATTTCAAAAAATAATCGTAAAAGTTTCCGAAAGTCGATGATCTCCGGGTCAAAATCCACCTTGACGGCCTCGGCGTGGCCCGTATTGCCGGAGCGGACATCCCTGTACGAGGGGTTTTTTACGATTCCGCCGGTATATCCAGCCCTCGTCAGCAATACTCCCTCCGTATGCCTAAACGCTTCCTCGACGCCCCAAAAACACCCTCCGGCAAATATAGCGCTTTCAATGGCTATGTGCGCTATTGAGAGAGAGTTTACGCAGTGCCTGGTATTTTTCGGCGTAAAACCTTCTCCCTCGAACACATGCCCGAGATGCCCCCCGCAGTTCGCGCATAGGATCTCCGTCCACGGCCTGTCCAGGTCCGGACGCCTTTCCACAGCCCCGGCTATGGCGTCGTCGAATCCCGGCCAGCCGCAGCCGGTCTTAAATTTATCCTCCGATTTGTAGAGCGGAGCCCCGCACTGCCGGCAGACGTAAAGACCGTCCCTGAAGAAGTCGTTGTAGATGCCTGAGCCTGCCTCTTCCGTGCCGGATTCGACCAACACGCGCCTCTCTTCGTCATTCAGCGGAGGCATGTCTCTCCTCATCTTCCATTCATTCACAACTGTCCCTCTCCTCTCTGGCACTAGGCAAGGAAGGCTTTTTTGTATGTGTCGCGATAAAGAGCGGAGTGATACGCGCAGAAAAACGCCGCTCCATTGTCGAAATTGTCCGGCTCTATCGCTGACACGAGAGACGACGCTTTTATAGTGCGCGAACTGGACAGCTTAAGCTCTAAATTCCCAAGGCGTGAGATTATGTCGCTTTTTGTCGCGGGAAACTGTACCCCAGTTCTGTCAAGCGCCTTTATAAAAATGTGATCTATCGATACGTCTGCCATTTTCCTGCCTCCCTCGTTATCGCTTCAGGCAATTATACATTGATTTGTCACGTCCTACTCCGCCGGTCTCAGGTGAAGACGCGCCTCGATGATGTTCCTGCCAGCGCAGATTCCCCATGAAAGCCTGTTTCTGGATATGATCGCAGAGACCGGGATAGACGTCGGCCTTAAAGATGTATGGCGTTCCCTCAGGCGCCTGCGTTATGATATTTCCGTCAGGACCCACGACCATACTGCGGCCGAAATAACAGAAATTCTCGTCCATCTCAGAACTGTTCGTCGCGAGAACATATGTTCTGTTAAAGTACGCGCCCGCTCTGTTCGTTATTTCATACGCGTCCTGATAAGGAGTCATATAATCTGAGATGCGGCAGACGACGTTGGCCCCTTTGTGCGCGGCTTCTCTCCAGGAATCCATATAATCGCCGTCGGAACAAATGATCGTGGCTATCCTCGAACCTTTCGGTCCGTCAAAGACCTGTATCTCGTCTCCGGGAGTGAAGGGTTCTACCGGAATCCACGGCGTAGTCTTTATGTACAGATTGGCTATTTCTCCCTCAGAATTGACTGTCAGCGCGCAGTTGCGCGGGAATATGCCGTCCTCCAAGTCGATGATGACTCCGAACACAGCCCAAATCTGGAGTTCCGCGCACTTTTCCTTAAGACGCGCTATCTGACTCGATCCAAGAGTGACCGCGCTTTTGTAAAACTCCGCCGAAAACCCGTTCAGTACGATCTCCGGCGTGAGAACTAAATCGAATCCCGGAAGCCCAAACGACGCGCGGTCAATGTATTCGAATATCTTGTCGATGTTCAGATCCACGTCGGACTTGTTTTTCGCGCTCAATGCGGGGCTCATTTGGAGCAGCACGACGCTGAGCGCTTCCGTCTCGATCTTTCCATGCAAAGGATAGCAGTTTCCAATATTCATCGCCGGCGCCTGCCTTTATTCCTGCGACTTTTTATAGGCTTCAGAGCTGAATACGTACTTCTCCGCGTCTCTCTCGACGTCGGCTCTGCTCCAATCGTCGTTGACAAACTCGTTGGTGTATATCTTATCGAGAGGAATTAGCTTGGAGATAATGCCGGAGTCGATAGCCGCCTGAACGGTCGTCTCCCATCTCTCCCTGCGAAAAAGGCCTATTTTCTCAAGCGTCTCAACGCGTTCCGCTTCATTGGAGCCAAAATAGGACTCGACTTGGTATTCGACGGCCTTGACGGCTCCGTCAAATGTAACGTCGATGCCTGGATATTTGCGGAGTGTTATGTCCGCCACAGCTGCCGGATTCCTGAGGGTGAAGTATTGAGCCTTTGCCAGTGCTCTGCTGAAACGCCTCACGGTGTCGGGGTGTTCTTTCGCGTATTGTGTGTTTACGATGACTGAGTTGGAAAGTTGAGGCAGCACCGCATCGGCGTCCAGGTAGTCGAAGTCGAATCCCAGACCCAACAGGTAGCCGTATTCGACGTCCCAGGTAAGCAGTGTGTCAGTTTGTCCTGAGGCGGTTGCCTGGTATCTAGCGTCGCCAGCTGTCGTCCAAGTTACGTCCTTTTCGGGATCCAGCCCTGCGGCTTTTATGATCGGAGCGCCTATGGATTTCCACGAAGCATCGCCCAACGCTATCGATTTTCCCTTGAAATCCGCCCAATCCTTTATTTTGCCCCTGTTATATGCGAAACCAAAGATGTTTACAGGCTGGTTCGCGTGGACGGCGATGATGTCCAGACCAGCCTCCAGCGAGGTTAAGATGATCCCAGGAGATGGGTAGGCAAATTGCGCGTGTCCGGTCGAGACCATCTTGGCGTCGACCGTGCCTATCGCTTCCTCGAATTTTATGTCCAGGCCCTCCTCTTTGAAATACCCGAGATACTCCGCGGCGTAAAGGTTGCAGTTCCCGAAGAACTCCAGAGCAACGCATGAGGCGAATACGATGTGCTCAAGATCCGCGTCATTCCTCGATTCCGCGGCATAGAGGGGCGCTTCGCCCGCAAACGCAAGTACCAACATCATAAGAACCGTCACAACACCTTTTTTCATGAAAATTACCTTCCTTCTTTAATAATTTTTTGTGAGCTTGCGCTCGATGAAACTCAACGATTGATAGAAAATCAAACCGAACGCCGCGATGTAAAAGACGCAGGCAAAAGCCTGGGGCATTTTCATATATTGCGTATACTGAATGATCCGTGCCCCCAATCCGGCGTTGCCCCCGGTTATCTCACTGGTCACCTCAGCTGTCAGGGCAAGCACGGCGGCAAGTTTGACTCCGGTGAATATTCCTGGGAGAGAATCCGGCAAAATACAACATCGCATTTTCTGGTATTTTGTGGCTTTCATCGATTCCATCAGCTCAAGGCGCAATGGGTTCACGCCCGCAAAGGCGGAGAGCGCGTTGAGATTGATGATGGGAAATGACTGTATCACGACCGCTACCAGTTTCGCCTTGCTTCCAAACCCCAGCCAGAGCATCAAGAGCGGCACGAGGGTTATCAGCGGCATGATGCACATCAGGTTGATGAACGGGGTCACAGCTATCCCAACGGATGCGTTGAAATAAATCGCTATGGCGAGCGCAATGCCGATCGCGGCAGCCATAGTAAAGCCGACGAGCACGTTCCCATAAGTAGTGATCAAATGCGGCAGTATCGCGCGAAAATCCGCGCCCATCGCTTTTATGATTGCGGGAGGGCTTGGGATCTGCCACTCCGGAACATCAAACCACGTCACGGAGACATGCCAAAGCGCAAGGGCAATCACAGGCAGCGCCGCTTGTGCCGCAATGTGCCGAAACGCGTCCCGCAAATACAGCCTGGTTCGAGCTTCGTCCGCTGTTTTCTCCATCGTCAGCCTCATTCAAACTGCCTTTTCGAGCAGGATATTTCCAATCGCGTTGTTGATACGTGACGAATATTCCTCAAAGCGCGCATCCTCGAAGGACGACATGTCCCTTTTTTTCAGGTCTACTCTGAGAGTGTCGATTATTCGCCCTGGGGCGGTTGCCATTATGTAAATGCGTTGGGCAAGCAGTACTGCTTCGCCTATGTTGTGAGTGATGAAAACTACACTCATGCCGTTCTCCCTCCATATATCCAACAGTTCGAAGTCCATTCTTTCTCTGGTTCTCTCGTCCAGGGCTCCGAACGGTTCGTCCATCAGCAATATGTCTGGCTTGTGCACCATCGCGCGAACTACGCCGGCACGCTGGCTCATTCCCTGCGACAAACTGCCGGGATACTGATCCGCGCAAGATGACAAACCGGCTTTTTCGATGAGAAAATCCGCATGGTTCATCCACTTCTGCCCTCTCAGCCCGAAAATATCGAGCGGGAGCCGGATATTTTCCCGCACCGTGAGCCACGGGTACAGGTTTGGTATCTGAAAGATAAAGCCCATTCTTCGAATCAGCTTATGAGGTATAGGGGCATTTTTTTCATATGTAAATCCATCGACTACGACACGGCCGCTCGACGGTTTTATGATATCGTTTATGATGCGTATTATGGTGGACTTGCCGCATCCGCTGGGACCGACGACGCAGACGAATTCGCCGTCCCCGACCCTCATATTGATGCCGCTCAAGGCCAGCAGATCCTCTCGGCGCGCTATGAATCGCTTGGAGACATTTATCAGCTCCATCATGGTCAAATTAACTCCTATCTCCAGACTATGACACGTTTTTCAATGAAGGACACAGCTTCGAACATGATGATCCCAAGCAATGCCGCGACGATTATCGTCGCGAACACCATGTCCAAAGCCACCATTGAGGAACTTATCTTGATTCTGTAGCCCAACCCCGTTTTTCCCATGGCGAAATCCGAGCCCAGCGCCGCTATGATCGATATGATGCATCCCAATTTGAGCCCGGTGAATATCCGGGGCATGGCGTTGAAAAAGGTATATTTCGTGAATATTTGCCATTTAGAGCATCCGTGCGCCGACAGCATCTCCAGATGCGACGGCTCCATCGCGGTGAAACCGGCCAGAGTGTTCAGCATGATGATCGGAGCGCACTGCAGAGATACCACGATAACCCGCACTATCGGACTGAATCCGAGAAATACCATGAAGATGGGGATCAGGATGATAGTCGGCATGACCATAAACATTACAGCTATGGGGGCAATCGATCTTGACAGCCACTTTGACTGAGAGCAGAGGGCTGCAAGCAGGAAACCGGTCAAAATGGAGATCGCGTATCCGGCAGCAATAATTTTAAGAGTAAACAGCAGATCTGGCAGGATAATATTTCCAAAATTCGTCCTCAGGGCGCGTACGACAGAAAGAGGTCCAGGCATCACCGTGCCCGGAAGCTGAAAGAAATTCACGCACCATTGCCAGAGAGCGACCAAGCACCCTGACAAAATCATAGGATACAGGAACTTTTTCATCCATGCCCTTTTCAGTACCGGCGCCATGATATTTTCCACCGGCAAATCAACCATGTTTCCCAGGGATGGAACTTTTTGAGCAAACGCGTCCCTTTTATTCAAAATACATAACCTCCTCTATTCAAACTACACAGCCTCTTCGCAAAGTTGCCGGCACTCAAGAGTTTGCCTGATTTTTCGCCGCAAACTCCAAAACGCCTGACTTTCACGAAAATCTCCGGTTTTTTCTTTATGCAAAAGACCGACTTCAAACGTCCCCGCTATCGAGGATGGGGCATCGGACATGACAACGACCCGTCCTCCCAGTAATAGAGCTTCATCGATGCTGTTGGTGATCATTACGATGGTTTTGCTGGTTTTGCGCCATATGTCCAGAAGTTCAAAGGACAGCGCCTTTCTGCTGATGGCGTCAACCGCGTCAAACGGCTGATCGAGAAAAAGCACGTTTGGATCGTGAACCAACGACCGGGCGATGGCCGCCCGTTGACGCATTCCTCCCGACAACTCCCGCGGATAGAGGTTCCCGAATTTCTTGAGGCCTACGACATCCAGTATTTCTTCGACACGAGACGGACCATCCGCGCCATTTACGCCGAATATTTCCAACGGAAACCGGACATTTTCATATACAGTGCGCCAATCCATCAATTGATCCTTCTGAAATACCATGCCAAAGCAACTCTGGCTTGCGGGCGTATTTTTTCTTTCCCTGGGAGTTCCCTGAAATATGACCTTCCCTTCATCAGGCAGCTCGATGCCGCCCATTATCTTGAGCAGCGTTGATTTCCCGCAGCCAGTGTTCCCGAGGATGCACACAAATTCGCCCTCGTTGACGTACAAGGTTATCTCAGTTAATACATGGTTTTCCCCGTAACTCTTGGAGATATTTTCGAGGACAAAGAAATTTTTTTTCGGTCCCAACCTCAATAGAGCACTCTCCGTTAACCGGCAATTCCCAAAAAGACCGTGCCTCAATCCCCCATAACAGTGAAAGAGCACGCCATAAACTTATAATCCTATCGATTTAATATATTATTACAGTGTCTATTTTTAGTCAATAGGATATATAAAAATAATTACGCCAAATTTACGCCAATAATAATGGGCGTTTTGAGGAATGTTTGTTTGCCGTATATCACCAAAGCGGCTGCGCCCGCAACTCAAATTTTTGTTTTTTTATTGGTGAAGTGTGTCCGTAAGATACTATTTGATGCTCTTATGCGCGAGGCTGTCTTAAAATGGTTTGGATGAATTGAATACGCTGTTCAATCACACTCAATGAATCGTTCCAGTTGCTTGTTTCTCCATTCATATTCCTTGCATGTTTTGGGTATCGTACGCCAAATATCCTCTAAATATCTATAAAAGCCGGAAATAACATCCAAATTTATACAGTACATGCTCTTTTTGTATCTCTCCATGTCCCATACGCTCACGAAAGTGTCGTCCTGCACGAAAATGCTCAGGTTGACGGGCATAATTCCCAAGTAACTAAAAGATACGAAGATCATAGAATCGGCAATATCGTCTTCACCGTGCGTTATTGACCGCAGCAAATTTGTCCGATGATTTCGCGATACACGTACCTCCTTCCGGCATATCGCCGACAAAGTATGATCTACCGTCATATCCGCGGCAAATATCCGTTCCAGCATGTCGAGGTCAAAGATCGCGGTATACCTGCACTTCTGCTGCGCCGCGGCATAATTGTCCCTGATGGTGAAGCATGTTTTGATTTTTTCGCCATCGACGTTATTTTCGGTCAGGATGTCTTCCAAAACCTTTCTATCGGGATTATGCAGCACAAGCGAGGGGTTGAGCACATATATGGAGCGTTCCGGCTTGAGCTGTTTCTCCATCACCTTGACCAACTCAAGAATTTTGTTATTCTCGACAGTTTCCATCAACTTTTTAGCTCTCTGCAATGTGGATTCGGCAATGGCCGCGAAAGAATTTACCGACTCCTTGTTTTTGAAGAGAATACAGTGACGATCCTCCGGAAAATCGCTGTTTGAGATACAATGCAGAGCCATTTCATTTCGAAGAACGAAGGAGATAAAATAATTTTTATCCTGACTGATTGGCGGATGCGTCCATACTTCCACACCATCCATCAGATAAAGCCTCATCCATCTGAAAATCGCCTTGTAAGGTCTGTAAATGTCGGTATTGCAGTCCACGATCACGAATCTTTGCCCGTTTTCTATGAACGCCTTAAAAAGCTCAATGCCGGCGTTGATCCTTTTTTGAGGATCGGCGCTCTCGTCCCCGCTTGTCCAGTCAATACCGTTGAAGTCGATAACATACATGGTTCCTCCCGGCGGCGCGTTTAAAACGTACTTCATGGAATATTCAAGCGCTTCGTCAACGCCATTCTCTCCGACGAAGACGCTGACGGAAGCGTTATATCCATTGCGGGGAATATATGGGGTTCCGTGTCCCTCGCCTATATCTATATCGAGCGGTTCCTCGGTCAGCCAAAGGCAAAGAGCGTCTATTTGCTGCTGACGACTTTGTGGGTTCATATCTTTCCTGTAATTTTTCAGGATAGCCGGCAAAATATGTCTTTTCCGCTCGATTTCACAGGAGAGAAGTATCTCCGCGAGCATGGCCGTATATTTGCTTTTGTATGTAAGTTTCCTTTGATTGTTTCTCCACTTGCTGACGGTGGTTTCGTCTATATTTAGCATTCTTGAAATGTCCTTGCCTGAAATTTCAAACGCTTTTAACAAGTAATCCAGTCTCGATGAGCTGTGCATTGCATCCCTCTTTAGATAAGTGCGATATCTTTATTATACATGAACAAAACAAGAAGGTGTTGCAAGGCTGAAAAGCTGTCTGATTGATTCACATATTTTCGCTGTATTTCCGGGTCGCTCTGACCATTGCCCGCAGGTTCTCGATAGGTATGTTTGGAGAGAGGCCGCACCCAGGCTGGATGATTACTCCTGTTTTGTGCTTCAGTTTCCCTATGGTCTCTTTAAGCCGTTGATCCACTGTCTGGACGTCTCCCAAAAAGAGAGTGTTTGCCGGATCGACGCCACCAGCCACCGCGTGGCGCCTGACGAAGATTTTTTGCGCCACATCGAGATCCACCAGCTCGCTGAAGTAAAGGATATCCGCTCCGGTTTGTCCCACTTGGTCGATGATCGGGTATTCGCCGCCGCATGGATGGTATAACGTCAACGCCCCGGTTTTCTTGAAACCTTGTATGGTTTTGGTCAGGTACGGGAGCGCCAGTTCGCCATATATTTTAGGCGATATGCACGATGGGGACGACATGCCGTCGCCAATGCTCAAAATATCGGCCCCGGCGTCCGCGAAATGCGCGGCGAGCGCGACCTGCAAGCCGGCGATCTTGCCGCAGAGTCTGTGCACAAGTTCCTTCTCGCGGATAGTGGCGCTCATCAGCCTTTCGATTCCCAGCAAACGCGACGCGAAGTTGAAGACACCGTATGAGTTGACTTCAAGCGCGACGCGCTCGCCTATATGACGTTTCACTGAACGCGTTGTGTCGATAAGAGCCTGAATAAAATCGTTGCTTAAAACTCTGGAGATGT
This sequence comes from Synergistaceae bacterium, assembly GCA_031288335.1. Taxonomy (GTDB): domain Bacteria; phylum Synergistota; class Synergistia; order Synergistales; family Synergistaceae; genus JAIRKI01. Next base: position 10,217 of record JAITRO010000204.1, read on the forward strand.
CCAGCCTTTCTTCGAGTTTATCGACATCATCGAGGTCAAAGATCACCGGCGTCTCAAATTGCGGGTGGTCGTTCTCGGGCCAATACAAGCGGGCACCCAGCACGTCCTGGGTCGCTGGCGCGAGATTGAGGCATATCACATCGTCGTCGACCAGATCAAAGAGAGCCAGTTCTGCTTTCACCATGGAGTCAGGACTCAAGAAATAATCGCGGTTCAATTTCCTGCCTATCAGCGCGGGCCCCATCGGGGATTTATTCGCAAATACCGGGATATAATCAACTTTTTTCCAACGTGCCGCCGCAAAAACTCGATCTTTTGAAAGCATTCCCCATCACTCCTAATAATCGGACAATTTCAACTCGTAAATAGAATCCGTCTTCGGTGTGTGCACACACTGGTGCCCGACGAAAGCGACTTCGCCCGTGCCCGTTTCGAGCAAGGCCTCGTAATATGGGCGGATATCGAAGGTATTCTTGCGTGTCGTGACGTATCCATATGCCTCAAGCCTGAGTGAGCAATGAGGGCAGAGGTGAATAATGCCGGAATTCTTGTTTGCCAAAAGTTTAAGCAGCCTGTGCTGATAACGCGCCGCGTACTCAATATAGCGGGCGGCGCCTATAACGTCAGGACGCGCATACGGATCGGCAATGGAAATAACCCTTGCTCCATTCGAAAGCGCGTTTCCGACATATCCGGCCAACCCGTCCGTTATAGCGTTGAGCGCCGAATGGATCAAGCCGGGATATCGAACCAGCCACGTGTATAAAAGCGTCTGGTCGGCCGCGGACGACAGGACGGAATACGGCGCTTCCACGCATAACATGACATCACGATCCGCCGGGCAATTACGGATGAACCCCAGCATTTCCCTTGCCGCGGGCTGCGTTGAAATGTCGCGGATCTCCAAAAGATCCTCAGGCCTGCGGAACAACGGCTTTGTCACGGGAAATCCTGTGTTGGTCAACTCTAAATCAGCGCCCAGTGACAAGCCTTCTACAATTCCACAAGAATCCGGAATCACCAAAAAATGACGAATATCATCCCGAAGGCAATGCCCGTCGAATTTGGTTAATATAGTCCGCCGCGTCGCCTCAAGTGTCTGCCGCATTCCGCTCAAAACCTCAGGGATTGGACGAAGAGCTTCTCAAATCCGGGCTCATTCGACAGTTCAACCTTGTCAATCCGTTTCACAATATCCCTCATGCTTTTCCTGAAATCCGCGTTGAGCAAAAACGCGATCCCTCCCGACTGGGATGTGTTCCCTATGAAATTGATCTTCCCCGCGAAATGACGCGGCAAAAGGGCTATGTTGAGCAGGCTTTCCTCACTCAAGTGATAGCCGAATGATCCGGCTATCAACACTCTGTTCGTTGAATTGGCATTAACTCCCAGTTTCGAGAGCAGAGCCTCGATGCCGGCCCGGATCGCGCCCTTGGCGAGCTGTATCTGCCTCGCGTCGTGTTGGGTGAAATAAACTTCGTCGGTGATGAAAAAAGCCGGTTTCCCTTCCACCTTCCGCAGCGCCCGTTTCAATGGCTCGCGGTCAGCGCTTGCGGCAAATCTGCCGTTCTTGTCCACTATGCCGACTCGAACCAACTCGCCGGCGACGTCAAGGATGCCGCTGCCGCATATTCCCACAGCGTCTCCTCCGCCGATCACACTGTATGATGAGTCGCCGCTCTCCGCGATTTTGAACGTTTCTATGGCGCCGCTGGACGCCCTCATGCCGCATACGATGTTCATGCCCTCGAAAGCCGGCCCGGCCGCGGCGGACGTCGCGGAAAGCGTGCCGTCGTTTGCCAGGACTATTTCCCCATTAGTCCCTATATCTATGAACAACGTAATGCCGGGCAAACCGGCGAGTTGCGACGCCAACACTCCGGACGTTATGTCAGCTCCTATAAACGCTGATATCACTGGAGGGAGATAGATCAAGCCGAAGGGCGATACTCCGAATTCCACAGCCGGCAGATACTCGTCTCCTCTCAATCGCGAGACATAAGGATATCGCCCCAGGGGCGAAGGATCCAGCCCACATGCCAGGTGAAGCATCGTCGTGTTCCCGCTCAAAACGACCTCGTAAATCTGTTCGAGGTCTATTGAGGCTTTTTTTGACATGGAACTGAGCATAGCTTGGCATGAATCAATGAACGCCTTATGCAAAATATACATACCGTCATTTTTGGATGCGAAATTAATACGAGCCAGAACATCCTGCGCGTAGGCACTCTGTGGGTTTATGGCCGACTCCGCGGCAACTTCCGCGCCTGAAACGAGGTCAATCAGCGACGATACCAGCGTTGTGGTGCCGACGTCGATCACAATTCCATAAAGACGCATGGTTGTGTCGCCATCCTCTTCCCCCACGATTTCATCTCCGGCGATGATTTTTGTGTGCGTACCGTCAAAACGCTTTGAGATAAAGGGGCGTATGTCGTAAGAAAACGTATGTCCTTTCGATAAGATTCGCAGGGAACGATTTTTGTCAGCGTAATTTTCCAGCAGCAATTCGACGTCGCCGTATATCGCGGATTGGCAGGCGAGCACATCTCCATGAGTTCCGTCGGTCTCCGTGAAGGGCGGCCCCAATGAGACGATGCCGGCGATTTGCTCCGGCCTGGATAACATGATACGGCATTTGCGGCACAGACCAATCGCGTTGCACGGAGTTTCGATGGACAGTCCGGCGCTCCGGGCAGCATCAAGTATCGTCGTCCCCTCTTCTACTGTCATATCGACGCCCTGGTTTTTGAACCTTACCCGCGGCATCACAGGCCCTCTTTGACAGCCAGCGTGAAAGCCCTGATGTTGCGGATTGGGGTCGAGGTACTGAGTCCACAGGCTGGCGCCATGATATCGATATTCTGTCCCAACAGGCTTCTGACCCCGCTCCGGACTTTCTCCTCATCTCCGAATTCCAACATGTAGGTGCTGAGATTCCCCATGGTCGTCAGCCCGGAAATTTCACTTTTCAGCGTCCCGAGGCTGACCATTGCGTCAACGCTCAACGCGTCTCCATGAAGCATGGCTAATCCTTTTCGGACGGTCTTTACGTTTCCGCAGATATGAATGATAACCGGGATGCCGAGTTTGTGAATGGCATCCGCAAGCTGATTCAGGTACGGAACCGCATACTCGCCAAACATCAAAGGCCCCAGTATCTCTCCTGTCGCGGTTGGATCCGCTATCGATATCACATCCGCGCCGCCCTCGATCATTAAACCGGCGTAATCTATTAACTGATTGCAAACATAGTCCAGCACCCTGTGCGCGTCGTTTTTTCCGCGGCGAAGCTCTTTCAGGAATGTCATAGGATCCACGATGGACGCCGAGGTGCTGAGCGGGCCTGTAATAGCGCCGATAGTAGGAATATCCGGATATTTTTGAGACAGCGTGCTAATGGCGTCCACTATAGCCCGGGCCCGTTTATTTTTTTCTATCGCACGTTTTGGCCGGAACTCGACGTCTCTGACCGACGGAAACGACTCCTTCCCGATCTTCGGCTCGCATTTGATTGTGCCATAGTCGACACTGCTGCCCAGCGACTCGGCCTCTACCGTCATGCAAAAAGGAATTCCAAAGTTTTCAAAACCTGTCTCCCGCTGCACGTCGTCCGCCAACCCGCTCATCAGACCCGCGTCGTGGTGTGCCGCCGGCAGCGTGTGAGCGCCGTTTTTCATCACGTCGACCACCGCCGCGTTCATCATTCCTCCGGGGCAAATAACCGTGGGACGATCCGCGGGCTTTCCGCTCAGCACGTTCAGCAGGCGCTCTTTTGGTGAAATTATATCCATGGAACATTCACGCCAGAGTTGCCGCAAGTTCAGCGGCCAGGCGTACCGCGTGATTGGCGTTTGGGGAATAACCGTCCGCTCCGATTTTGTCGGCAAACCCCTGTGAGACGGGACCTCCTCCGACAGCCACTTTGATTCGATCGCGAAGGCCCCTCTCCTCAAGCATCCTCACAACCTCCCACATGCCCTCCATCGTTGTCGTCATGAGTGAGGAGATCATTATTATTCCGGCGCCTTCTTCCACCGCCCGATCGACAAATGACTGCGGCGGCACATCCCGTCCCAGGTCGACGACTTCGAAACCCGAAGACGAGAGCATGAGTTTGACGAGATTTTTGCCTATGTCGTGGGTATCTCCGCTGATCACGCCGATTACTATTTTGCATCTTATATCCTGTTTGCCGCGTTTGATGTGGGGCTTCAGGATATCGACCCCAGCGTTCAAAGCGTCGGCACACATCAGAAGTTCAGGGACGAAATACTCTTCCTCTTCAAACAAGCGTCCCGCCGTCTCCATACCCTTAGCCAGCCCATGGTCGATCGCCTCGAACGCGTCGTACCGCCGTTCGACCGCTTCCTCCGACAGCCGGGCGGAAGTCGCCTCGTCCATGTTGACCACGGCATCCGCCAAACCTCGATGCAATTCTTCCTTTGTCATATCCGTCATATCAACCGCCCCTCCTTTTCCCGCTCGAATTCCGGACTTATCGCGGCGTGCGGGTAGCTTCCGTAATTGCGCACATGCGCCCACGGCCCGTAAATCTTCGCGCCGGGGTTTCGAACAGGGAAATTATCTTCGTCAAAGTACTTTTGGAAATTAAAACTGTCGTAAAGAAACCGGTCTTCCCCAACCGGACAAACCCTGAGACATTTTCCGCAGGGATTTTTAAAATCTTTGGCAAGCGTTTCCCCGTACGCGGCACATGTGGAATCTTCATATTTCCCCGCGGCAGCCGGACAGGCGTTCAGACAATTTGAACACCCAAGGCAAAGCTCCTCGTCTTCACGGTCGTCATATGAGAACTCAGCGGCGGAAAGCAGCGAATCCATCAACACGCGAGGACCGTATTTCTTCGTCAGGATACGCCCGTTTTTCCCCCTGGAACCCAGCTTCGCGCGACTTGCCGCATCCGCGAGTTCGTCCGCGTTCATAACGGCCCTCTCTGCTTTATATCCGTTTGCGTTCAGCATGGCGCATACACGGTTTACGGCCTTCGACAGCAAAATTTTCACTGTCTTCTCGTGCTCCAATCCCCAGATTGAAGGGCAAGTCTCGACGATTGGCAGCATTAATTGGGCGGCTAAAATCACTGTGGTACGAGCCCATTCCGATCCGCTGCCCCCGGCGCTGGTAAAGCCGACCAGCCCTATGCCGAATTGGGACGCTTTATCTGCTATATCCAGCTTGGTCATTTGCCGGTACATGTCATGAACCAAAGTCAAAGGAGGAGAGTACGGAGACCGTTTTAAATCTGTCATCCCGGATCGTGTCCGATTTCGCTTCCTTTGCGGCCAGGTCGTGAGGAAAGAGGCGGGTTACCGAGTCGCCCCGCGGCATGTAAACGGAAGCAATATGCTTTTCGCTCAGCCAAACGGCCAGTTTATAAGCCATTGAGTTCAGAATGGAATCCTCGGTAACTTTTATTTCCTCCGAATTACCCAATGTCCAAATCGCAAGTACAATAACCGTGCGCGCCCGCAGCCACGCAGACTCGATTGCGGCTCCTCCGGCGGCAAGCCGGTTCAAGGACTCCGCAGGGAGAAAACCGACGCCCTCCGCTCCGAATAGCTTTGCTTTGTTCCGTATAAAATCAAATCGATCGCGTAACTCCATTCAGCCTTTTGCCTCCATAGATCCGAGCGTCGCGAATACTCCCATGTTCCATTGCGAAATATCAGCGTGGGCTTTTGAATACTCCTCGTTGGACGCTCCCAGGTATAATTTTCTGTCGTCGCCCACAGGACACGTTTTTATACAGAAACCGCAGTGATTGTACGGTCCATCGAATGTTTGCCCAGCACAGGCCGTTTTGTTCATATAGGAGTTTTTAACGCCGGGCGTCCCCGAATAAACGCCCTCCGGACAGGATTTCTCACAGATTCCGCAGCGGATGCAGAGTTCCTCTTTGATCATGGGATCTCCCTCGATCTCCAATACAGTGAAAACGGAGGCCAAGCGATGCCTGGGACCAAATTTTCGGGTAATAAGCGTGTGGTTCCAGCCGATTGTTCCAAGTCCGGCGTAATATGCCGCCCATACGTGCGAAAACGCGGCAATTGGATTTTTTCTGAGCATCTTCTGTTCACCGTAGCCGTCACGGCAGATGGGAATGGAAGCGCATCCCGAATTATTGAGGTAAAGCGCCAGAAGATATGTCGTTTCATCGAGCCCGCGGTTGATAATGTCGTATTGCGCCCGATACAGATTGGATACCTTTGTCTCGACTATCGGTAAAAGCGACGGCATACTGACGCATATTACAGTCATGACACTGGGCCATATAGATCCTGGATGAAAATCGCGCGGCAAATCCAAACGCTCGCCCCACCGGCTCACAGGGGCAAAGCCAACGAGGGATGCGCCCAGCGATTTCGCGTATTCCGCTATATCTTCCTTTCCTATCATGATCATGATATCCCTATCTTCTCAACGCTGCGCGGCGATAACGGACAGCAGGTCCTCGATGAGCGACAAACTCCCGTCAAAACAAGCGTATCCGCGATTCATAACGACCCTGTTCCCAACCGGGAAGGAGACGGTCAGGTGTTCCGCGCCTATATCGGCGGCGAACTCGCGTTCAAGGTGGCTTCCAATCACAAAAGCCGGCGAGAATGAATCCTGGTGCAGCGCGTCGCTTCCGCGGGGAGCATATTTCCAAAAATGGCTCTTTATCTCGGTAGGGTCGGTTTCATAGACGACCCGCACTGCGCATCCCGAGGTGAGCGTGTTGACAACGCGCTCGATCCTGGGTTCGTCCTCTTCGCTGACTGAAGTGGTAACCACCATCAGTTCAGGCAGCCACCCGAGGTCATCGGCCGCGAATTTAGTGAGTGCGGGCGCGTAATTAGCGTCGCCGACGACTACGGCGTATCGCTGCCAGTCCAGGTCGTTGTACGCGTCGGCGATTCGCTCGACATATCTGAAATACCGCCTCGTCTCCTCGATGATGAGAGAATCCACTTTTTTGCGGGGTATCCTGAGCCTGTCGGCAACACAACGCAGGAAAATCTCTGTGGCGGCCGGCCCTATGGGGAATGGATTTTCGCAGTAGGGGATGCCGTGAGCTGACTCAAACGCCTTTGCCGCCTTCAGGCCGAAAAATTCCGAGACAAGTATGGTAAGCGAGGAGTTACCGGAATTTTGAATGCTATCGAGCGTATCGTATTCCGTGAAGAAAGAATTGACCTCCAACCCAAGGCGTTCGAGCAGCGAGCGGAGTTTCAGCAAATTACCCCTCCAAAACGCGTCCTGTCCCGGTACCACCCCAAGCAGGTTTACTTTTTTCGCTTTTTTATGGGCGGACGGCGTCACAAAAGCATTTGCAAGCGCGGACAGCACTATATCGTAGCCGGCGTATCCGTCGCCTCGAAAGCCGCCGGTCTCGGCGCCTATGACGTTCCGGCCTTCCGCCTGAAATTTGCGCACCACTGAGTTGATGTCGTCACCTATGATGTCCGGCGTACAACCGGTCAGAATTACGTAAAGGCCGCCTTCAATGATTTCAATGGTGCTCCTCACCTGTTCGTCCAATCGGTCGAGCCCTCCAAAGACGACATCCTTCTCCTGTATATTCGAACTCGGAGCGGCAAGTCCTCCGCAGTATCCCGCGCCCAGATATCCCGTGCTGCCATACTGGTTCCAATATATGCTCGCGCCGCATCCCATCGCGGCGTGCATGATCGGCACCACTCCGGGCAGCGCCGAGGTTGTGAGCAATGCTCCTCCCAGCGCGCAAAACGTCCGAGGCCGCTCTATGAAACTGTTGCTCACGCCGATAGTTCCCCTCCCTTGATATATTTATACGGATTCTCCGCGTACCAGCTTTCCCTGTAGGGCTGACGAACATTCTTGCTGAGCTTTTCATTAAAGGATGTATTGGCCAAATGCCTGTGAATGCGTCTTGCGATGTCATAGGCTCCGGAGTAACCGCTGTAAATGGCGTTTGTCCCGTAGATCGGCATTATAGCCGCCCCGCATTTGGCCGCCCACACGTTGTCGGAATTATGCCCGATATAAAGGTCGGGTTTGGCCCTGTTTATTATGTTAACCGCCTCAAAAGGTTGTGCCGTGGCGACGTTGAGCCTGATATCAGGGTTTATTTCGGTCAAACGCTCAATCTCAGCCGCCCCGAATTCGTCATAGTGATACGGTCTTACCGCGAGTATCTCCATTCCCAGCTCTTGCAAAAGCACGGCCGTGGACAGAGTGCGGATCTCTCCGGCGCTCAGCATCGCCGTTTTACCCTTCAAACGCGGGAGAAGCGGCGCAAGCGCGGTGCGCAATTCGCTTTCCTCCGCCGCTATTATACGTTCCGCGGTACTTTCAAGCCCAAGCCGGGACGCCACGTGCCGCAGCCAGGTTCCGGTGTTTTCTATGCCTATCGGCATCTGTTTGCCGACGAACGGCACTCCGAATTTTTCCTCGAGATATCCCATGAAGTAATCATCATGGGTTGGGCAAACTCCCACGGAGAGAGACGCGAACGGCGCCAGGCGGAACGCGTCGGGATGTGCGTCGCAAGGGAGCATATTTACCTCCAATCCCAACTTGTTCAACAGACGGATGAGTTCATTCTGGTCGGGGCCGGTCATGGACGAAACGTTCATCAGATTGACCAGCCTCTTGCGGCGTATGGATTCGACCGCGATCGCGGCGTCGGCATCGTAAATAGGGAACCTGGTTTCATCCCTGCCATCGACCACGTAACGCAGGAAAGAGTGAAAGATCGCGTCGTAAGCGGTTGCCATAACCTTCGTCTTGAAGCCTTCGCAGTGGATCGGAAGAAGTGCCGCGGATACCTGATCCCTCAGACCGTTCGCGACGCCGTCGATGTCGTCTCCTATGATTCCAGGCACGCACGTGGAAAGCACCACGATAGCGGCAGGCCTGTATCGCCTGTCGGATTCCAATATAGCTTTGCGGAGCTTTTCCTCTCCACCCTGCGTCACATCCCGCTCGTTTAAATTCGTGGAGAGCCACAGCGCTCCCTTTGGATTTTTATCGCCGCTTCGCCACTGCCCGAGGCGCACGCTCGCTCCCAGGGAATGGACGGCGCCCCCGCACCCAACCGCTCCATGAACTATCACTGCCGTATCCCGCAGCGATGTCAGAATAGCGAGCGCCGGCAACAGTTGGCAGATAGTTCCCTGGCTGAACGCTCGGTGTCTGTTTTTTAGACAACCCTCGCAAAATGGTGCCGCTATGTCTCCGACCAACCCCCCGAACTCGATACAAGTCCCAAGCCTGTCCTCACGACGCGGCGCTGTATTTGCTTCAAGACAGCTCAAAGCAATTCCTCCTCAAAAAATATCGGACAATTTTATCCAGCCCATTCATGAGCCATTTTCACAAACTCTGTGACATTCGCCTCCGGTACCCTGGACGACAGGTCGCATCCAGGCAGCAGCATGAACCCGCCTTCGCGCGCGGCGGCTTCCTCCAAACACTCTCTCGTTTTTTCGGCGACTTCGAGAGGCGTCAATTCCTCCAGGACAAAAACCGGGTGTACGTTTCCGGCAAAAGCGATCTTCCCTCCCAGTATCTCTCGTGCGCGCCTCAAATTTACCTTGCTGTCGAGGGAGATCATTCCTATTCCAGTCTGAGGCAGAAAATGAAGTCTGTCCGTTATATTGCCGCAGATATGCAGCAGCGACGGTTTCCCGTAAGGCTCAAGCCGCTTTAAAAGCAGAGTGAGGCACGGAAGAACCACGGACTCAAAATGTCTTGCGGAAAGAACGTCGCCGGACGCGCTGGGATCCGCTGCAAATATCCCATCCACTCCAACGGCGTCCAGCATGAATTCATAATATGAAGACGAAAGTTCCAGCGTGAAGTTCAGGAGCGTATCGACGAAACTCCTATCCTTGTAGATGGACTTCGTGAAAAATTCGAGACCGGCTAACTGTCCCGCCAATGTAAAAGGAGCCCTTCCGCTCACAAAGACGGCGCGGCGGCCGCCGTTCAGCCTGACTGTTTCTTCCGCGACCGCCCTCAGCCATTGAAGCCCTTCCGACTTGATCGCTCTGTCTATGTCGAGACGCCTGATATCGTCCTCCGATTCCGCCAGAATGGACGCTATCACCGGCGCACCTTTGGGACTGAACTGGATTTTGCCTCCCAATCCCATAAAAAGAAGCGCGGTGGCTCCGGTGCCGACTGTTATGAAGTCCGCGCCGACGCGTTCGTTGACCTTGTAAAAAATCGACGCGGCCCTCAAAGGGTCATCGAGCAGTTCCTCGAACGTCACACCCTCCGCAAAAAAGGGCCAACTGCCGCCGAGGCATACGCCAACAGGCACGCCAGCTCCTTCTCTCAAATTTCCACTCAAATTCAGATCAAACGCGTCGAGCACAAATTCTCTAGACGTCTTGGCCCCGCCAACCAAAACCATTCTCCTCACTCATGAATTTTCCATGTACCTTTCGCGCTCCCAATCTGTGACTGCCTTATGATGAGCGTTAACGTCAAAGTGTATTAGTTCGCTGAATATTTGAACGAATTCCTCGCCGAAATATTCTATCGCCTTTTTACTGCCGTCAAATAACTGAGCCGCCTTCTCCAGTGTGCGCGGCAGATTTTCCAAGTCTTCGTTGTAATACCCGTTGCCGGATATAAAATTCGGCGCCGGCAGCTCGTTTTCAATGCCGAACAAACCTGACGCGACAGATGCCGCTATGAGCAGGTAAGCGTTAGCGTCAGCGGAGCCGGTTCTGTGTTCCAGCCTGGTAGAGGGCCCGTTCCCTATGAGTCTCGTGGAGACCGTGCGATTATCGTATCCGATGCCCACTTTTGTAGGAGCAAAGGACATTTCGGCAAGGCGTTTATAAGAATTCACCGTAGGGGCGGCCAGTGCCATGAACTCGCTTGCGCAGCTGAGCAGTCCGGCCGAATATTGTCCGAGCACTGTTTTATTCGACTCGAAAAGATTCTCGCCATCCTTGCTCCATAGGCTTTGATGGAGGTGATAGCCGCTGCCCGAATGCTCACTCCACGGCTGGGCCATAAACGTCACGTTTTTCCCGTTCTTTCTGGTTATTTCTTTGATAGCATTGCGCGCGACAACAGCGTTGTCGGCATTGGTCAAAGCGTCGCTGTACTCCAGAATCAGCTCCATCTGTCCAGGTCCATATTCGGTGTGCAAAGCTTCTATCGGGATGCCGAAATCTTCGAGATTATACTGGATCTGGTCGATGATATCGCTGTATATGCCGGCCTGGCCGAGCGAATATGTCTGCTTCCCTCCGAAGAGCGGGTTCTTGTCTTCGTCCAATAGATAAAACTCGATCTCGGAACCCACCTTCGAGATGCAGCCAAGCTTGCCAAGCCTATCCAGGACATTGCGGAGCACCTGTCGCGGCGCGACTTGTATCCTCTCCCCAGTGTCAATATACAGGTCGCTTAAAACCAGGGCCACCCCTTTTCTCCACGGGATTTCCCTGAGCGTCGAATAATCCGGTGCCAGAATCATATCGGAAGCCCCATACTCAAAACCGGCGAATTCAGATGTCGTGAAGTATTCAGATTGGATGTCCCAAGTCAAAGGCGCACGGCAAAGCCCCGTCCCGGATTTCATGTGTTCCAGCAGAAAAGCCGATGGGAGCCGCTTTCCGATGATATTGCCGTTGATGTCCGCAAAGCCGACTTCCACAGCCCTTATGCCGTGTTTTTTTATGTATTCACTCGCATCCGCAAGAACCTCGTCTTTGTAGTCCATATCACTTTCTCGCTTCTTATTAAGGATTTTCGAAAAGCGGCGTCGAAAGGTACCGCCTACCACGCTGGTTCGAGGATATCCCGCCCGGCGTAGCTCTCCTTGAGCGCCTGTTTCATGGCGTCGGTATAGTACGCCTGTCTAAGTATCTCCGTTCGTTTATCGTTCAGGTTCTCGGAGCGCACCGCTATGATGTCCGCGGCTTGGTGCTCTATGGGTTCCGTGACGAGCGCGTCCTTGGAGACATCCAGATTGATCTCGGCCGCGACCGTCGCGTAAAGGAAGCCGGCGTCCGCTTCCTCCAGGGCGCGTGAAAGCATGGTGTAGTCCACCTCGATAAACTGGAGCTTTTTGGGGTTCTCGACTATGTCGTTTTGCGTGATGGCCGTCGCTTCCACGCCGTCTTTAATTTTGATAAGCCCCTCGCCGGCCAGCATTACGAATGTGCGAAAATTATTCCCCACGTCGACGGGAATGCTGATTTTTGCCCCTATCGGAAGATCGGATAACGATTTGTACTTTTTTGAGAAAAGCCCCGACTTGTCCGTGAACACCTTGAACGCGGCGGCTAAATGACCCTTATGCCCTCTGTTGAACTCTTCCATATATGGAGTATGCTGATGATAGTTGGCGAAATATTCCCCGCTCTCTACAGCCTCATTGATCTGAGTGTTATCCGCAAGGAAAATATATTCCAGCTTATATCCAAGCTTTTCAACCTCTCCTGCCAGTACCTTGGCGGTATCCTCATATACTTTGAGATTGCAGGCCGCGAACTTTATGACTTTATTGTCAGTATTTGCTGCCGCATGTGCCGCCGCCGCGCTTAGTATCAAGAACAAAAAAAGCGCCAATCTCAACAGGCTGAGCGTTGATTTTTTATCTTTCACAATATAACCCTCCCTAAAGTAAGCGTTAAGCACTCAGATTCTTTTGTCCAATACGCGGGCAAGAATCCGTCCGAGCGTCTGGATGATTTGAACGAGTACGATTATCAGCACTACGGTAAACGCCATAACCATTGGTTCATATCGATAATAACCATAACGGATCGCGAAGTCTCCGATTCCACCTCCCCCCACGAGACCCGCCACAGTGGAATACGACAGAAAGCTCACGCTTATCATGGTAGCCGCTCCAACTATGCCGGATCGCCCCTCCCTGTACAGCACTTTCAAAACTATCTGAAGCGTATTTGCACCAACGGACTTGGCCATCTCTATGACCCCTCTGTTAACATCAAGCAGCACCTGTTCGACTAAGCGCGCGAAATCCGGGGTGGCGCTGATGGAAAGCGGCACTATAACCGCGTCCGTTCCGAGCGAAGAGCCTACGATAAAACGTGTGAACGGCATTATCGCAACCATCAAAATTAAAAACGGGAACGACCTTACAACGTTCACCGTCACATCCAACACCAAATAAACAAGCCTCTTCTCCATGATCGAACCTGGACGGATCAAATAGAGAAAGGTACCAAGCGGGATACCGGCCAGAGCGGCGATGCCGAGTGTCCAAAACATCATGTAGAACGTTTGGAAGAGCGCCTTGTTGATTTGCGGCGCGAGTTCGATCAGCCTTGCCATTATATTCCGGCGCCATTGCAAAACAGATGCCTGGCGATATCCGACTGTGGGAGAAAAGACTTATCGGACATATCGATCGTCTCCACAAGTTTGCCGTGTTCCATCACGGATACGACATCGCAAATCGCGCGCGCGGCTTCCATCTCATGTGTGACAAGGACGACAGTTATGCCGAGTTCGCTGTTCACCCGCTTGATGTATTGCAGAATAACGGTTGTCGTGTGAGGATCAAGCGCTGACGTCGGCTCGTCACAAAGAAGTATTTTAGGATCCATCGATATCGCGCGAGCGATGGCAACGCGTTGTTTCTGACCTCCGCTGAGCTTCGCCGGATAATCCCCCGCCCTCTCCGACAGACTGACGATGTCCAGGCTCTGCTCCACCCGCTCTTTGATCCTGGCCTTTGGGGTGTGAGAAACTGACAAGGGAAAAGCCACGTTGTCGAAAACGGTGCAATTTGCAAGCAGGTTATAGTGTTGAAATATCATCCCTATTTTCCGCCGGCGTCTTAAAAGCGCCGCATGAGGCAGAGACATCATATCTTCTCCATCCACCAACACCTTTCCACTGTCGGGGCGCTCCAATAAATTTACGCAGCGCAGCAGCGTCGACTTTCCAGCGCCGCTCAAACCTATAAAACCGAAAGCTTTTCCGGCGCCTATATTCACAGAGACGTTGTCCAGGGCTTTCAAGGTTCCGGCAGATGTCTGATAGGTTTTATTGATATTTTTTAGTTCGATCATCAATGCCGCGCCCCTTTCCTATGGATAATTAAGCAGCATATTTTTATATCTGATAATTCATATTAATTAGATATGATAATAATATGTCTATGATTTGTCAATGGTAAAAAATTTTTAAAATTTGCCAATTATTTGCCATCAAATTACAGTACAGTAGGGGCGGATATTATTCGCCATTATAAAGTGCTCAACCTGCGAATTCAGGGCAAACGCATCAGAATTGCTGAACCGTTGATATTACTCAATTGATAAATTGCACGTTCAATTCAAACACTTGAATGATTGCAAGGCTTTACGGTGTCTGATACGTTTGCCCTGCCTGCGGATTTAGGGGTACTTGATTTCCTGGGTATGGTATGGTATGGTATGGTATGGTATGGTATGGTATGGTATGGTATGGTATGGTATGGTATGGTAATAGAAATACCAGAAGGGAGACAAGATAATGAAACGAAACATTTTCTTCGCGTTAGTGGTTAGTATGTTGCTCTTTGGTTCTAGTGCTTATGCAAGCGATGAGGATTTTGTGGGGGGCATAGGCTATTTCGATGGTGACGAAACTCACGTAACGGTATCGGATGATGAAGCTATACCATTTCCAACAATTCCACTGAGTTATTTCAGAGGATGCAGCGTTGCATGATTTGAACGAGAAAAGTATTTATATTTCCCCAGAATCCTTATTGCCGTCTAATACATCAAGAGTTGGTACTAGATCGGCGTCCAATAACAACACTACCCCAAGCACTGCTCTTTCAATGCCATCGAATAGCAATTACACAGACACGTTAGACTATTCAGGACATCAATAATGGTTATATGGAGAACTATAGCAACTCATTTTCAAGAGAATAAATTTATTCGCAACTTCACGGGCAAAACCTCAATTTTGCCCGTGAAGTTGCGTTGTACTCAATAATATAAGTAAAATTACACATGGATGTGGGGAGGATGATATGCTTTGGGTTTTATGATTGACGGCAGCAAAATAGCGTTAGGACGAGCTGCGGTTGCATTTGGCTCAGCTATAGCTATCTCAAAAGATAACAACTCTTTGACCCAGTTCGGAACTGCGTTTGGATTGAGGCCTTCCATGCTCAAATCCGATACTTTCCAATTGTCGTATCAGACAAAGATAATGCACCTCCATATAAAAGATAAGGACGTTGCTGACAAATCTGTGGTATCTTGGGAAGATCAGATAAAAAATTCACGGGCTGACCCAAAATTGAAGTTGCTTGACAAGCATATAGCAAAAGCAGGAAACATCCTTGAACAAATGAAGGAGATTGCTAAATTCGCGTTGGACGAAACCCTTTCCGACTCTGGCCGCCTTGCCCTCCAGATAAATATGGGCAAATTGCAGCATGAACTGGATTGCGAAACAGAGAAATTGTACAGCAAGTATCGTTTCGGTAAGGCAAGGGTTGTACTTCATGAACAAAATTATGAAGACACTGACGCGTATAAAATGCTTGAAAGAGCCGTCGAACGTCTTGCAAACGGCGAAAAATGGAACGTAGCCGAAGAGCTTACTCCTTATGGGAATGTCCCGGAGAACTGGTATGAACTTGGTATAAATATCGATAACGTATTTATTACTGGATATGGTTGGGAAATCTCGGATAACCCGGACGCACCGACCGTTGATGACATTCTCAAAGCAAAAGGAAGAAGCGTTATGGACTCCGAAGCAGCCGGCGTGAGCGTGGCTGAATTGGAGAAAGATATGGAAAAACTCGCGAAGCAGAGGGATAGCCTTGTTGGGTTTGTCAAACGGAATGGTGTGGTAAATTCACAAATATCGGATACTGATGGGAATGGTTTTACTAAGGCTATGGATTCGGTTTATTCGGGACTTTTCATGTTTTTGAATACGCTCTCCAGAGATCCTGTTGAATATAACAAGGGCGCTGTAATGAACAAATTTGCGGAAGAATACGGATATCCCGAACCGAGGTCAGACATGTCCCACGACATACTTTCGAAAACGCGGATCACGGAAGTGGATGAAGCGCTGATGGCGACGCTCTCTCAGGCACAACTAAACAACAGATTGTCTATAAATATCAACATCAATATTCAAATTACTGCGGAAGAAAGAACCAGAACGGTTTTACGATCTGATCCCAACGAAATAATACCTCCGAATGTTGACCCTACCGTCAGAAATGTTTATGCGGTTGAAATCACAAAGGATGACCTGGATTTTTATAGGTTACGGCCGCCGCGAATAAATAGCATAATTGATAGCGATATTGTGTAGGCGTGTTTGAAAACTCAAAATGTAAGATTTTGTACGTCATTTCAACAAAATCATAATGAAAGCTAAAAAGCAATGTCAAGAGGTTAAGCATTCAGGGCAAACGCATCAGACACCGTAAAGCCTTGCAATCACTCAAGTGTTTGAATTGAACGTGCAATTTATCAATTGAGTAATATCAACGGTTCAGCAATTCTGATGCGTTTGCCCTGGTACTGTAGCAACGATACCTATTTCGGAATCATTTTTTATGTTATACTGGGTTCACTAACAATATCAAAAGAGGTAAGCTGGATGACTGGCGAAGATTGTTCTGAGGGCTTGGCAAAAAAAATAGAGATAAGCGTGATGTCGCCACAGCGGATCCTGTTGTCGAGGAGATCTGCAAGGACGAAAGCGTCGCCGGGCTCGCCGCGGAAAATTTTATCGGCGCCGTGCTGTCCGAATGCTCGAATTGGAGAACAACAAGCAACCTTGCTTCAACGGGGGGAAATATGTCAAAATAGTTGATATGCTGATCCATTCGAATCGGTTTTTTCAGGAAGGAGCCAAAAAGAGATGAAATATTCACTGGTTACACTACAAGTTCTGAATCCCGATCCTTTCGTGGATTTTTTCCATGGGATCATGAAGATGCCTATCGCCGAACGCTACAAGATAGATGACGGCGAGATAGTCTTCCTTGGCAGCGCCGGCGAGCCTATGATCGAACTCGTGGCTTCTCCCCGCGGCAAAGACATGACATATACCGGTTTCTCAATAGGCTTTGACGTTCCATCACTGAAAGAGACGACCGCCCTCCTGGAAGGTAAGGGTTATCTCCGTATCAAGGGTCCTATCTCTCCGAACCCCGCGGTTGTGTTTTCATTCTTTTCCGGCCCTGGAGGTATCGAAATCGAGATTTTGGAATACAAAAAACAACCGGTCTCGTAATGTGATAGTCATGATACCTGAACCGTAGCTTATACAGTAAAAATCTGTCGATCCACAGTATTCCAAGATGTCACAGAAAAAAACAAGGCGGGCGGTCAACGAAGAAGCCGAAACCACCCGCCGCACCATTGAGGAAATACTCCGCGCTCATTTGCGGAAGGCAAGTTGAAGAACATCACGAGCCAAATATAGCATACTCCCCCCGTTTCCTATGGTCAAAATGTCAAATCTGCCGCTCCATCGATCAATCCGTCACATATGCGTCGCGGAAGTACAGATTGTTCAGCGGGGTACGGAAGTATCCGGCTGTTCCCTTGCGCATCATGTAGGAGTATGAACGGTGGAACAGAGGCAGGATGGGATAGTCCTTCATCATCGTGTCCTCCGCCTTGCGTACCAATTCAGCCGCGCGTTTCTGATCGGTGGCGCGCTGTATTTCCGCCACAAGCGCGTCGTATTCCGGGTTGCTGTAGTTGCTGAAATTATTGACGCCATTTGTGATCATCAGAGGAAGGAACGTCATCGGGTGCAGGTAGTCGCCGCCCCATCCGTACTGGCCTATCTGATACTTTCCGGCCTGGATGTCGGCGTAGAACACGGCCCAATCGACCGTCTTGAGGGTGATGCCGATGTTGAGGTTCGCTTTGAGCATCGCCGAAAGCGCTTCCACGGTCTTTTTATACGTGTCGTTCGTACTGTAGTAGTACACTATCTCCGGGAAGCCTTCTCCATCCGGGTAACCAGCCTCGGCCAGCGCGGCTTTCGCGGCCTCAGGCCGCGCTTCGGGCGACATCCCATACGACGAACGCCATTCCGTGACATCCACTCCGTTCACCACATACCCAGGCGCAACCAACGAATACGCCGGCGAGTCGTTTGTGCCCAACACATCCTCGATGAGCGCCCTTCTATCGATGGCGAGGTTGAAGGCCTTCCTCACGAGCACGTTGTCGAACGGGGGCACGCTGTTGTTCATCAGGTGGAACGTGGTGCCGAAGGCCTTTACCGTGATCAGCTCGTCGCTCTCGGCGCGCAGGGTGGGGAGATCGCTCGCCGGCGCCTCCCAAAATCCGTCTATCTCGCGGGCGCGAAAAGCCGTCAGCGCCGTCGACGTGTCGAGGATGTAGATGAACGTCAGACGGTCGAGCTTGACGTTTTTCGCGTTCCAGTAATGCTCGTTTCTCACGAATTCGTAACTCTCGTTGAACTTGATCTTGGCCGTCTTGAACGGCCCGTTCGAGACGTAAGTCTCGGCCGACAGAGTCCACTTGTCCTTGTTTGCTTCCACTGTGGCCTTCTGCACAGGAAAGAATGTGTTTGTCGACAGGAGGCCCAGGAAAAACGGCGTGGGGCTCTTCAACGTGACAGTCAAAGTGTTTTTGTCGACGGCCTTTATGCCAACCCCTTCCTCGCCGATTTTCCCGTCGAAGAACTCCTGCGCCCCCACGACGTATGGGAGAAGTTGGTCGGTGTAGAGAGAACCGGTTGCGGGGGTAATGACTCTCAGCCACGAATATCGGAAGTCCTCCGCGGTGAGCGGGGTGCCGTCCGACCATTTGAGCCCGTCGCGCAGATGGAACGTGTACACGAGCCCGTCGTCGCTCAGCTCCCATTTTTCGGCCTGGCCCGGTATGATGTTGTTCTGGGCGTCGTAAGTCAGAAGCCCCTCGAACAGGTTGTACAATATGACCGCCGAGTAGGTCTCGGGCGTGATGCCCGGGTCTACGCTGTCCGGTATGCTATGCAGCGCGAACGTGATATGCTGACCGGCCGCCGATGCCATGCCTGTGGTCGGTAACAGGGCCGCCAGCGCCAAAAGGATCGCTGTGATGAAATAATTCCGCTTCTTCAATTGAATCGCTCCTTTATATTTTGTTTTTGTGCGCACTCAATAAAGATGACATGCAACATCGTGTTCCCCGCCCATGGATTTGAGTTCAGGGAATATTTCCCCGCAGACCGGCATCCTGTGTCCGCACCTCGTGTGAAAACGGCAGCCGCCGGGAGGATGTATGGAACTCGGGATATCGCCTTCTATCGCGCGCTCCGTCCTGGGCGTTTTCCTGACGGATGGGATCGGTATCGCCTGGAGCAGTCCTCTGGTGTAGGGATGCAGGGGGGAAGCGTATATCTCCGCCGCTGGACATACCTCGACCAGCCTGCCCAGGTACATGACCCCGACAATGTCGGAGATGTACCTCACCATCGAGAGGTCGTGAGCGATAAAGAGATACGTCAGGCCGAGGCGTTCCTGAAAATCCTTCAGCATGTTCACCACCTGCGCCTGTATGGACACGTCAAGCGCCGATATCGGCTCGTCGCATATGATGATCTCCGGTTTCATGACTAGAGCCCTAGCTATGCCCACCCGCTGCCTCTGTCCTCCCGAAAACTCGTGCGCGTAACGGTTTGCGTGGCCGCTGTTCAGCCCCACTCCCTCCAGTGCCTCACGAACCGCGTCGTCCAGCTCTTTTCGGCTTCCGGCGAGTTTATGCGCGCGGAGAGGTTCCGCTATTATGTCGCGCACCGTCATCCTCGCGTTGAGCGACGAGTACGGGTCCTGGAATATCATCTGCATCTTTCTGCGGAGCGGACGCAGTTCGCGCTCATTCATGCGGGTACAGTCGACGCTGTCGACGACTATGCGCCCCGACGTCGGTTCGTATATCCTTATTATCGTCCTCGCACACGTCGATTTGCCGCATCCGCTCTCGCCCACCAGCCCAAACACACTGCCGCGCCGGACTGCGAAACTGACCCCGTCCACCGCGTGAACGACGGAACCCCTCTCTCTCGCCGCCGGAAAATGCTTCACGAGATTCGAGACTTCCAGCATTGTATCCTCAGACATCTCGGCCGCCCTTTTTGAACGGGTTGTCCTCGAATGGCGCGTCCGGGGCCAAGAGCCAGCACGACGATTTATGCTCGCCGCCCGCGTAGAACATGGGCGGAATATACGCGCCGCACAAGTTTCTCGCGTGTCCGCAGCGGGGCGAATACGGACATCCGGTCGGCGGATGCGTCATATCGGGCGGAGAGCCTGGGATGGACGAGAGTTTTTGGCCCTTGTCTGACGCCAGGTTCGGCACGGAGGCCAGCAGACCGGCCGTGTAGGGATGCATGGGATGTTCGAAGATGTCGGCCGTCGACCCCTCCTCCATTATCATACCCCCATACATCACGATGACGCGCGTGCACAGCTCCGCCACTACGCCGAGGTCGTGGGTGATGAACATCACGGACATGTCGAGCCGGTCCCGCAGGCCGCCGAGCAGGATCAATATCTGTTCCTGTATGGTCACGTCGAGGGCCGTCGTCGGCTCGTCGGCTATCAGTATGTCCGGCTCACCGGCTATGGCCATGGCGATCGTCACTCTCTGCCTCATGCCGCCGGAGAACTCGTGGGGATACGAGTTGTATCTCGCGTCCGGCTCCGGAATGCTCACCAGTTTAAGGAAGCGCAGCGCCTCGGCCTTCACCGCGAAGGCGGACATGTCCCGTCTGTGTTCGGCGATCATCTCCTCTATCTGCCTGCCTATGGGCATCAGCGGGTTCAGGGAGGTCATGGGATCCTGG
>JAITRO010000077.1 GCA_031288335.1 Synergistaceae bacterium
ACCACCACAGACGCGCAAAGACTGCCGGGAGACTTTACCCGTTTCAGGCAGGTGTCGAGTATGACTTCGAGGTAGCCAACCCTGTCGAGGATGCCGCCAAACGTCAAAGCGCACAGAATAAGCGATACCGTCCAGTTCATCGACTGAAGCCCGCCCCGTTCCAGCAGCTCCGTCAGAACGCCGCTGGCGCCGGCGGCCGCTTCAGGAGTGACCGAGGTCACAGCATTCTCGGAAAGAACGGCGGCGACTGCCGCAAGGTCTTCCCCGGCCGAGGCCAGTTCTCCCGACAAAGCGGGAACATAGCCATTCTGAAGGGCATCGAGCAATCCCCCGAAGTTCACCCCTCCCACCATCGCCAATACCGCACCCGCGAGCACGCCCGCGAAAATCGACGGCAGGGCCGGCTTTTTGCACGCCGCGAGGGTTATCACTATGGCAGGCGGCAGGAAACCCAGCGGGGAGATGTTGAACTCGGCGGAGAGAAGAGTCTGTATGGCCGCTATTTTTTCGGTTTCGAGCGCCCCGCCGGCATACCTCATTCCCATGACCCACGCTGTGATCATCACTATTACGTAAGTCGGCCCGGTTGTCCAGACCATGGCCCTTATGTGCTGAAATATATCGGTTCCCGCCATCGCCGGAGCGAGGTTGGTTGTGTCGGAAAGCGGCGACATCTTGTCCCCGAAATAAGCGCCGGATATCACAAAACCGGCCGATACCGGAGCAGGTATACCCAAACCCGCGCCGATGCCCATCAGCGCGATGCCGACCGTTCCGCTGGTGCCCCACGAGGTGCCGGTCGCGAGCGAGACCACGCTGCATATCAACAGCGTCGCGATGAGATACATGGATGGGCTCAGAAGGTCGAGCCCGTAATAAATCATGGTCGGAACGACCCCGCTTCGTATCCAAACCCCGATCAACATGCCGACAGTGTAGAGGATCAGCATCGCCTGCATCCCCATCAGTATGGAATTGAGAATGCCTTCCTCCACGACGGACCATTTGACCTTCAACACAAACATCGAGACAATAGCCGCAACACACGCCGAGAAGGCCAGCGGCACGTGAACGTCGGTCTCGAATACTTTTACCGCCGATAAGATCAGCAGCACCGCGATAATGATGATGAAAAGAGCTTCGAAGATGTTGGGTTTTCTGCCGGAGTCCACATTCTGTCTTTCAGTCACCGCAATCACTCCCCATGAAATATTTGTACGTAGTGCCGTTCACGGTATCACAACATCTCTTCGATGTTAAGCGCCATTATACTTAAAAGCCATGACGACGACGATACGTCCGCCTTCCGCTAAATTTCTCCCAGCATCTCGGCGATTTTATCCAGGCCAATTTGCAATTGTTTTGAATCATAGGCGTAACCGATGCGAACGCAGCCCTCCAAATCGAAACACTCGCCGGGGGTCGTCAAAACACCTTTTTCCTTTAACAGCCTAATGGAGAGTTCGCGCGAGGCGATGTTTTTGCGGCAGTACACAAGCGCAGTGGTTCCCGCTGTGGGACGGACATATTCCACGCACGGCGTTTTTTCGACCCATTCGTCCAAAATGGCGCGATTTTTGGCGATAATGGTTCTGTTGCGCTCGAAGATACTTTCCTTGTGCCCGAGCGCCAGCGCGGACAGCATGTCGTCCAAAACCCCGCAGCTTATGGTATCGTAATCACGCCTCGCGAGGCAGGCTTCCCTGACGCTCATATCCTTCGCCGCAATCCATCCCAGACGCAGACCGGCGAGGGAAAAAACTTTCGACATGCTTCCGACCGAGATGCCTTTGTCGTACAAGTCCACGATCGACGTCATGTATTCCCCGCCCTCGGAGATGCCGCGGTAGACTTCGTCGGACAAAACATACGCGCCGACCCTTTCGGCGATTTTCACTATGGCCCTTGTCGTTTCGTCGGGAATCCACGAGCCGGTGGGGTTGTTCGGGTTGTTGATGGTTATCAGTTTGGTATTTTTATCCGCCAAACGGTTCAATTCGTCCAGGTTCGGCAGGAATTTTTCCTCATACTTCAATTGCAGCGGACGCACCTCGGCCCCGATGGATTCGGGGATCGAATAATGCTGTTGGTAGGTCGGCTTCACGCATACCACGTTATCGCCCCGTCCGACAAGCGTCATGATGACCTGATAGTTCGCGCCTATGGCGCCATGGGTCGGAATCACGTTGTCGGAGGGAATGCCGCCGTACAATGAAGCAATGCCCCGCCGCAGCTCCGGCGAGCCCTCGATGTGCCCGTAAGTCAGGCGGACGCCGCCCAGTTTTCGCAAATATTCCGCCGGATCCTCGCCGCACAGCTTGAGCAATTCGTCGATACGAAGGGAATCGACGCAGGTTTCTCCCAGGTTATATACCGCCTTTGTCTCCCATTCGTTCATCCACTGTTCCACTTTAAAAGGACGAATATACACGGTCTCTCCCCCTCGCGTTTTTATCCAGACTCAGGTTAATCAAGGTTTCGACTTGTTCTTCATCGCCGCTTCCTTGAACTTTTGTCTGTTTTCATCGTTCGCCGGCGGTTCTGACTCGCCAAAAACCGCTCTTATCCAATGGCCATCCGTCGGATTGGGAAAGATGATAAACTTATCCCCAAATAGGGCCTTGTCGTTTTCCATCAACGCTATCCTTTCGTCAATATCCTTGACGTAGTAGGCCCTCTTGAAGTCGTTCAAACTGTCCCCAAGGCAGCACACAACGTCAAATTTCTCGGCGACGGATTTTTGAGCGTCCTCTTTGTTCGAGGTTTCAATCAAGACCGTGAGATGGTCTTCGTCAGCGTAAGGGAAGCCAAGGCGCTTCAGAGACTCCAACGCTAAATTGTACGTATCCTCGCCCTGGTCGCGGTTGGTAACGTAGTAGATCTCCACCCCGTTATCTTTGCAGTAATTCAGAAATTCCAGAGCGCCGGGGGACGGTATCATCTCATATTTCGCGATCCAACTATCCCATAGGGCATCGTCGAAGAAATCCTTACCACTCTCAATGAGCGCGCCCCAATAATTGAGAGGCAGCAGGAGCGTGTCATCCAAATCAGTCAGTACCGCCAGAGGTTTACCGCCGCTCTTGCCGTTTCGCAGGGCATCTTTGACTTTTTGTGTTGCCAGGTTGAAGCCTTGATGGTAAAGCGCGCGATACTCCGCAGCAGTTTGTTTCCACGCTACCGCAATTGTTAAGATATTGCCGTCCGCTTTAGGAAGCTGATCTGTACCCGCCCACGCCGTTTTGCCGCCAAAAAGCAATGCGCATATGGAACATACTATAAAAAGCTTGACATTTTTCAACATAACGCACCTCCATTTTAATTTGTGACGAATTAGAATTATAAATTATTCTATCATTCCAAGACGCAATCTACATAAGAATATTTTTGTGAATAACACAAAATATGCGGATACTTTTAAAAAAATAATAAAATCAATCGTTCCTCTTTCACGTTATTTATAGTACAATATTATATATTATATCAGAAATTCTGGATCATCAAAGGTGGCAAACATGTACGCGACGATAAGAGACATTATAAATATCGACAAGCTGAAAAGCCTCAAGCTGATTGCGGGCGGCAAAGGGCTTGATAATCGTGTCGAAAAGGTTGGAATGCTGGACTACGAATTCACCAAAAAAGGCGCGCCGCATAATGTGGAGACGCAGTGGATGCCATTCGATTTTGTTATTACGACATTCCTTTACGCGAAGGAAAACAGCGAATTATTGATCGACGCGGTGAAAAAGCTCAAATCCTACGGAGTCAGCGGCATCGCGGTGAAAAATGTTTTTTCTCTGGATATTCCAGCCGAAGTTATTCGGTTCGCGAACAACAACAATTTCCCATTTTTCATCTTTACGGACAACAGCCTATTCTTCGACGACATAATAATCTGCGTCAATAATATGGTCTCCCAGATATCTGATATAAACGTGGCGGAACAGAAAATCAACGTCATTCGCTTTGGAGAACACGACAAAAATCAAGTGAAAAAATTGGCGAGAGAGATAAATTATTCATTTACGGATATCTTTTTTTGCGCGTATTTCCGATGCCGCGACCCCGAAAGACAAAACCGTCTCGGCACCACGATCACAGCGGCAGCATCGCGAGTTCGCGATATATCGGGCGTTTCAATAGTAAAATACAAAGACGGATTTTTTTATCTCGTCTCGGAGATCAACGTAAAAAAACTGGCACCGGAAGAGTCGGTCGCATCGCTTTGCAAGACGTTGGCCGTTCGAGAGGGCGAATATTATATCGGCATAAGCAATATTCAATTTCATCTAAGCGACTTCAGGAAGGCGCTTCTTCAAAGCATCTACGCGGCGGAGTATTGCAAGATTACGGGAGACGGACGCAGAGCGTTCCGCGATCTGGGAATCTATCAGTTTCTCATACCTCACGCGGACGACGAATGGCTGAGCGATTTTTACGCGGCTATCGTCTTGCCGTTGATTGAACACGACACCTCCAGGCGAGGAAATATCCTTGATTTTGCCATGACTTATGAAATGTGCTATGGGAATAACAGGGAAATCGCGCGCCGGCATAAAATCCACGACAACACCATACGTTACAGGCTGAAGAAAATAAAGAGCGCGCTCGGGTTTGCGGAGAATGATCCCTCCTTCGAACAGCAACTGCTGCTGGCGTTGAAATTACACAGGATTAAACTCGCTCAAGATCAGAATTGCCAATATTAAAAAAAACTATCTTCAATCCCACATTCGGCAGTTGATTTTTGTTCTTTTTTGTTTATTGAATTATCGTCAAGACACATTAAAAATTTTCTTTGAGCACCGATGATATTATTGCGATTCTGGAAAATAACTTTTA
>JAITRO010000094.1 GCA_031288335.1 Synergistaceae bacterium
TAAAGGTACCAAGACGTGATATTCTCAATTTTCAAGACGGGAAATGGCTTCCGCAAGCCACCCGTCGTCGATTTTGCGCCCCCCTGCGAGTCGTTCCGCTACATCGGAAGAAACGATTCCCGCCGCCGTTACGTGCCGTGGATTCTTCTTTTTCGGATTACCCGCGGAAATCCGTATTCCATCAGCAATCAGGATTCTATCACGATTTTGCTCGCTCTGAATCCCGAGGACGGCGAAAATCGAACCCGCATGATGACCTCGTTTTACGATGACCAAACTGCCCAGGGGGAAATCGCGCTCTTCACGGCTCATTCCCATGGAGTCAGTATTTCAGCGCCAGCTTCCGTTATCAGCAAAGTATGCTCAAAGTGGGCCGCGTCCGATTTGTCGCTTGTGACTACAGTCCATCCGTTTTCGGCGGACTCGATCTTTTCGCCGCCGTTCATCACCATCGGTTCAATGCAGAACGTCATGCCAGGCTTGATCGTCATGCCGGAACGAGGATGGCCGTAATTGGGAACCTGCGGCGCCTCGTGAAGCTTGCGTCCTATGCCGTGGCCGGAGTATTCCCGCACCAGCCCATGTCCGTTGCCCAAAACCCATTTTTCGATGGCGTATCCTATATCCCCTATGGTGCGGCCGGCGACCGCTTCCCTTATGCCTATATACAGAGCCTCTCGCGTGACCCTCAGAAGCTCCGCCCTTTTCGGAGATATTTCCCCCACAGGATACGTACATGCCGCGTCTCCGTGATACCCGTCAATTATGGCCCCCGCGTCTACGCTCACGATATCTCCCTCTTGGAGAACTCTGTCGCGGCTGGGAATGCCGTGCACGACCTCCTCGTTTATCGAGACGCAAATCGAGCTGGGAAAAGGCGTCCTTACCCCCCGCAGCCTTTGGCCTCTGAACGACGCTCCCGCCGACGAGAGTTCGAGAATTCTGTCCGCCTCCTCGCCCAAAGATAGAGTGTTAACTCCTGCGCGAATACGCTCCCTCACGGCATAGTGGACATCCGCGACGACCTTGCCGGCGCGCCTCATCTTGGCCACTTCCTCAGGTTTCTTGAACGTGACCATTAGAATCCTGCCGATTCGAGGTGCGATTTCACAGCGTCGAAAGGACCGTTCGCGTCGACTCTGCGCAACAGCCCGGATTTCTCATAATATTCGACGAGAGGCGCGGTGTCCTTATGATATGCCGACAGCCTGCGCCTTATGACTTCTTCCCTGTCGTCGCCGCGCCGGATCACCGGCCCGGCGCAAACGTCGCAAACTCCATCGACACTGGTTGGGTTTTCAGTGATATGAAATATCGCGCCGCATGAAGAACAGACCCTGCGTCCGCCCAGACGTTTAACCACCGTCTCGTCGGACGTCTCAAGCAGTATCGCGGCGTCGAGAGACATGGACATTTCCTTCATCAGTTCGTCCAAAGCCTCGGCCTGCGCCACAGTTCTGGGAAACCCGTCGAGCATAAAGCCTCCGGCTGGATTCTCCGCCAGCCGTTCGCGCATCATTTCGATTATCAGGGCGTCGGGCACGAGCGAACCCGAATCCATGAACTTCTTCGCCTCGACGCCGAGAGGCGTGCCTGCGCGAACGTTTTCCCTCAATATATCGCCCGTCGAAATATGATCGACGGGAAACCTCGACTTCACAGCGGCCGCCTGAGTCCCTTTGCCGGCGCCCGGAGGACCTATCAGGATTATTTTCATTTTTTTATCTCATTTTTCCTTCTGTCACAACAGCCTTCCGCTCTTGCGCTGACGCTTGACGATGCCTTCGAAGTGCCGCGCCAGGAGCTGGCTTTCGATTTGCTGAATCGTGTCGAGCGCGACCCCCACGACAATAATTATCGCTGTTCCGCCGAAAGCGAGCGTCTCGACCTTTATAACCTGTGAGATGAGGTTCGGGATGAGCTGAATCACCGAAAGCGCCAACGCACCGCAGAGCGTAATCCTGTTCATCACCTTGACGATGTAATCGGCCGTCTGACGTCCGGGCCGATACCCCGACACAGCGCCCCCATGGTCTTTCATATTGCCGGCCCATTCAGCGGGATTTATCGCGATTTCCTTGTAGAAATACGAGAAAGCGATTATCAGGAGGACCTCCACGATCATGTACACAGCGTGATCGGGGGAAAATATCTTTCGGAAACCCTCTGCCGCCGAACCCTCGAAAAAACTGGCGATGGTATAAGGAAACAGGAGAACCGACGTCGCGAAAATTATGGGGATGACCCCGCCCGGGTTAATCGGAAGAGGTATGAACGTGCTTCGGCCTTCGTACACTTTGTTTCCCACCTGACGTTTCGCATATTGCACGGGCAGCCTGCGTTTGCCCTCCTGAAGATAGATACAGCCCACTACGACCGCGATCACGACGGCGATCGCGGCTATGACGGCGACGATGTTGAACTGCACGCTGATGACGCGCCCGGCCGTGTCGATGACCGTCCTGGGCAGACGGGCGACTATGCCGGCGTATATCAGCATGGAAGTTCCGTTGCCTATGCCGTGGTCGGACATGACCTCGCCGAGCCACATGACCACGATAGCGCCGGTAGTGACCGTAGATACGGCCATGAGCCACTCGAAATATCCGCCCGCGAAAACGCCGAGGTTCCGAAGCCACGCGATCAGACCTATCGCCTGGACGAGCGCGAAAAATATCGTCGCTATGCGGGTATACTGAGTGATTTTCTTGCGTCCCTCGCCCTTATCGTCCTTCTGCATTTTCGCGAGCGCGGGGAATGCTCCGGTGAGGAGCTGCATCACGATGCTCGAGTTGATGTAAGGCCCGACCCCCAGCGCGAATATCCCAAAACGGCTCAGAGCGCCGCCCGTCAGGAGGTTCAGGAAACCCAGCATCCCCTCCTCGCGGTCGGCAAAAAATCTGCTCATGGCGTCCGCGTCTATGCCAGGCGTCGGTATATACGCTCCCAGCCTGAATATGAATAGGGCGCCGATCACAAACAGTATTCGCCTTTTCAGGTCGGGAAGACGAAACGCGTCGCGGAACCCTTCAATCACGCTAGATCACCTCTCGCTTTCCGCCAGCCGCCTCTATCTTGCGCACCGCGGAAGCGCTGAAAGCGTGCGCTATAACGGTAAAACTCTTGGTCAGTTCCCCGTCCCCGAGTATCTTCACCGGGGATTTCCCGGAGACGAGCCCGTGATCTTTCAACTCTTCGGCGGTTATGGTCATTCCGGAGTCGAATTTTCTCTCGAGTTCCTTCACGTTCACGGTATCGAAATTGCGCGCGAAGCGGAAATTGCTGAAACCCCTCTTGGGAATTCGTCTCAAAAGGGACATCTGCCCTCCCTCGAAATATGGCGACACGCTTCTTCCGGCTCTCGCTTTTTGTCCTTTATGGCCCTTTCCGGCCGTTTTGCCGGTTCCGTTGCCCACGCCAATCCCCAGGCGCTTGCTCTTGCGATTCGAACCCGGGGTCGGGGACAATTCATGAAGTTTCAAGTCCATTCACCTTCCTACTCGCTCTGCGTCCACTCGACCAGATGAATGACGCTCCTTATCATGCCGCGTACCTGCGGCGTGTCGTCGTGCACGACGGTCTCGCCCAGGCGGTGGAGACCGAGGGCTTTTATCGTCCGGGCCTGAATGTCGGGACGGCCGATCGCGCTCTTTTTCCAGGTAACCCTCAATTTAGACATAAAGGATTCTCCTTAAGCAGACACGAGCGGATCGCGCCCGCGGAGCCTGCGCACCTCATCGGCGGTTCTGAGCCCGCGAACGGCCTCAAAAGTGGCGTACGCGACGTTTATGGGATTCGACGTGCGTCCGATCACCTTCGTCAGAACGTCCTTCACGCCCCCCAACTCCATGATGGCCCTCACGACCGCCCCGGCGATGACGCCGGTTCCAGGCGCGGCAGGCCGGATAAGCACCTCGGCCGCCCCGAACTTGCCCTGAATGGGGTGGGGAATGGTGTTGCCGGTCTTTTTGAGATCTACCATATTTTTCTTGGCGTGGTCGATGCCCTTGCGTACCGCATCGGATATTTCACGGGCTTTCCCCATTCCGATGCCGACCTGATCCATGCCGTCGCCAACCACTACGAGAACCGAAAAACG
The DNA here is from genome assembly GCA_031288335.1 of Synergistaceae bacterium. Classification (GTDB taxonomy): domain Bacteria; phylum Synergistota; class Synergistia; order Synergistales; family Synergistaceae; genus JAIRKI01. The sequence continues at coordinate 4,100 of JAITRO010000094.1, forward strand.
GAAGCGTTTCCCGCCCTTGACGACCTTGCTGACTCTGTTGATGGATACCACGCGCTCCGAGAGTTCCATGCCCCGGGCGCTGTAATTTTTATTCTGAGGTTCTTTCTGAGCTGCCAAATTCTTCCCTCCTTAAAATTTAAGGCCTGCTTCGCGCGCAGCGTCGGCGAGCGCCTTCACGCGACCCTGAAAGATATGGCCGCCCCTGTCGAACACAACCGTCGTGATGCCTTTCGCCATTGCGCGTTCGGCGACGAGGCGTCCCACAATTTTCGCCGCCTCCTGATCCGCTCCGTTTTTGAGCGAGCCTGCCAGCGACTTGTCGAGAGTAGAGGCTGAAGCCAGCGTATTGCCGGCCTCGTCGTCTATCACCTGCGCATATATATGTTTCAGGCTGCGAAACACCGACAGCCTCGGGACAGACGGATTGCCGGCAAGGCGCCTGCGCAGGCGGCGATGACGAAAAACCCGCATTT
>JAITRO010000105.1 GCA_031288335.1 Synergistaceae bacterium
GACACGTCGAAACAGGTGAATTACACCATACTCGCATCGAATTACGAGGAAGCGGTCACGAAACTCGGATATTCGGACGATTGGGACAAATACAGCCTGTGCGAGTTCATGTACGCGTACTTCCAGGTATTCAACGTCGCGCCGGTGATATTCGTCAATGTCCTCGATCCCACGTATCACAAGACGGCCGTCGCGCAGGCGGCGTATCCGATAACCGATAAACAGGCTATCCTGGGCGACGACGTCATTCTTGACAGCGTGATCGTCAGGGGAACCGAAGGCGGCACCCCGCTGGTTCTCGGAATCGATTACACGCTCGGATGGAATCGCGGCGCGAAAGCCACACTGAACGTCAAGTCAGCTTCGTTGACGCAGGTCTACGTCGCGTTCGACAAAATCGATCCGAGCCTGGTCACGATAGCGGATATCGTGGGCGGTTATAACGCCTTTTCGAAACACCGCGAGGGGCTGGAGCTTATCAACGACGCATTTATGACATTCGGCAAGGTTCCGGGCCTGATATGCGCGCCTGGTTGGTCCGAAAATCCCGAGGTGGCCGCCGTCATGACCGCTAAAACCGAGGGTATCTCCGGCATTTTCCCGTCTCTCGCGCTCACGGATATACCGAGCGACACGGCAAATGGGCTCGAAGACTATACGGAGGTAAGCGAATGGAAGCGCATGAACAGCTACACCGACACTCATCAGGTCGATTTCTGGCCGATGGGCATCCTCGGGAACAAGCGTTATCATCTTTCGACTGTTGCGGCGGGTGTCATCGCGTCGACCGACAACGATTATGCCGGTATCCCGTATGCCTCTCCGTCGAATCACCTGTCGAAAATGACCGGAGCGGTGACGAAATCGGGCAAGGAACTGCTGCTCGACCTCAATCAGGTAAACCTGCTGAACGAAAACGGTATCTGCACACTCTTTAACTGGGAGTCGGGTTGGATGTTATGGGGCAACGAGTGCGGATGCTTCCCGTCGAACACCGATCCGAAAGACCGGTTCGTCAATATTCGGCGTTTTTATAACTGGTGGGCCGTCAAGTTCATCCTGACGTGGTTCCAAAAGATCGATGCCCCGATGAATCGCCGACTGCTGGAAACCATCGAGGACACCGAGAACATCCAAATTAACGCTTACGTGGCGATGGGCGTGCTCGTCGGGACGGAGAACAAAATTGAGTTCCGCGTCAATGACAATCCGCTCACCGATTTAATCGACGGAGTTATAAAGGCGCATACGGTTCTCACCGTCCCGCCGCCCATGCGCGTGTTCGAAAACTATCTTGAATACAAGGCCGAAAATCTGCTCGCCTTGTTCCTGTAGGGGGTGACCGTATGTATTTCGCTGGGATAATTGTAATTTTACTCGTGCTTTTGGTGGCGTTTTCTCTCGTTTTGCCGGGGAACACGCGCCCTTGTGACGCTTTGGTACATCCCGACAAACTCAATAACTTCGCTGTCTACGCCGATGGCGTCACTCTTTTGGGCGTCGTCGACGCGACATTGCCGAATATTACGCCGCTCAAGGAGACGAACAAAGGCGCGGGAATAGCGGGAGAATATGAAACGAGCGCGGTCGGGCAGTTCTCAAGCATGAAGCTTCAAATGACATGGCGGATGGCAACGATGCAAGCGGCGCTTCTCGCTCGTCCCGACGGGATGATGCTCGAACTTAGGGCCGCCGCTCAGGGTATCGACTCAAGCACGTTCAAATTCAAACAATCGCCGATTAAAGTGACGGTTCGGGCTTGCGCGTCCGATCTCCAGCTCGGCAAGTTCGACCCTGCGGCCGCAATGGGAACGACGACCGAGGTGGAATGCCTCTATTACAAGTTTACGTATGACGGTGTTGTCATTCACGAGATCGACAAGCTGAATTTCAAGGCGATAATCGGCGGCGTAGATGTACTTGAGGAAGTCAATAAAATCCTGGGGAGGTAGTTCTGATGGACGAAAAATACGTCTTGAGGGAGCCGGTGGGAGACATCAGGGAGATAAATTTCCCGCTGCAAAAGCTAAAGGGCGGCGACATAGTGGCCGCGCAGAGCGAATTTGAGACGCTGACAGGTTCCATTACTACCAGCATGCTCGAGCTGAACAAGGGATTTCACGCTTATATCATATCCAAAGTGGCCCAAATTCCATATGAAACGGTTCTGGAATTATCCATAAAGGATTTCAGTTATCTCACGATGCGCGTCCAAAATTTTTTACTGCCTTCCGTGCCGGCCCCGACAGCATAAGATACGCATGTGTCATACTGGCGCGGGCCACGTTTACGCCGATATCATGGTTCATGGATATGACGCTGGCAGAACTGTGGAAAAACGTTGAAGTCGTAACAAAGATCAACGAGGAGAGGCCTCAGTGAAAGAGGCCTCTCCTTTTTTTAGGAGGCTGATTTCATGGCCGAAACATTGCACTCGCTCGCCATCCAGATCCAGGGCAAAATAGACGCCAATTTGGGCGATTCAATAGATGCTGTCCAAGGGTACATCAAAAAGCTCGATGACAGTGTGAATGCTATTGCCGACAGCAAAATCAAGACCGACCCAATAACGAGTGCGTTCGTGAAACTGAGCGCGGAATCCGCAAAAGCCGCGCGAGAAATCGAGGAACTGAACCACAATACCAGGCTCATCGACGGATTCAAAGCACAACGTGAGGCGACGGAAAGCGCCGCCAAGAAGTACGACGAAGCCAAGGAAGCGTTAGAGGCGCTCGAAAATCAGCAAGAAGACACAAATATTCCTGGATACACAAATAAGCTGAAACGCGCCCGGAAAGAGATCATCGAGGCCGAAAAAGCGTACAACAAGGAGAAAAAAACGCTCGACGTACTTGACGGGAAGCTGAAAGACGCCGGCGTCGACACAGAAGATCTCTCCGAAGAACAGCGGAAACTGGCCGAGAAGATGGAAGGCACTACGAGGCGGAGTGAGGAACTCGAACGTTCCCTCCAGCGCCTGACCGAGGTTAAATACGGCATACAAAAACTCAGAGGCCAATTCAAGCAGCTCGGTTCCGATTTAGCCGGGGTTGGAAAGACCTGGGCGATGATGGGCGGAGTTGCCTTCGGTACACTGTACGCACTCAGCAGCTCGCTGGCTGATGCCGGGGACGCTGTCGATGGGACTGCGGAAAAGCTTAAAATGAGCAGCGACGCTTTTCAACAATTGAACTACGCCGCAAAAATGTCGGGCGTCCAGGACTTCGAGGGAATAATGGTCAAACTGAACACCAGCCTTGCCGAGTTCGCGAAGAATGACGAGGGTGCCGCGAAGCTGGCTGAATACGGCATGAACGCTGAACAGCTCGCGAAACTGAAACCGGAAAATGCCCTGCTGCTTATCGCGGATAGTTTGAACAAGATAAAAGACCCGGCTGCTCGCGCGCGGGCGGAACTCGACTTGTTCGGTGAAAGCGGCGCGGAAATGGGCGCATTTTTAAGCGAGGGCTCGGACGGAATAAAAGAGTTATGCGATGAAGCAAAGAAACTCGGCATCGTCATACCCGAAGAAGTGACCAAACAAGCAGCGGCATTCAACGAAGCACGCGACAAGATGACAGGCGCTTTCGATGGCCTGAAAAACATCATCGGAGCCGAGTTGATGCCGAGTTTCACTGAGCTGTTCGATGAGATAACGCAGTTTTTCGTGGACAATCAGCCGACCGTCAGGGAATTTGCCCAGAAACTCGGCGATGGATTCAAGGAAGCCTTGCCTGTGATAAAAGATCTTGTGGCGGGAGCGAAAGATTTCATCGGCAAGGTCATCGACATCGGAGGGAAAATCGTCGATCTCGTCGGAGGGTTCGAGAACCTTGGAATGATAATAGCGGCTTTGCCGCTTTTGAAACCGCTCTTGACAATGGTAAGTATGGGTAAGACTATTTTCGACATAGGGAAATCTCTGGGTCTTGTGAACGGCTTGGTGAGTGGATTCTCAAAAATCCTCGGCTTGCTCGTGGCGCATCCTGCCATAGCCATAATAGCGTTGATTGCCGGTGGCGCGTATCTGATCTACAAAAATTGGGACTGGCTGAAGGAAAAATTCGGGCCTTTACTTGAACCGATAGGCAATGTAATCCTAAGCCTGAAGGATAAAGCACTCGGAATCATCGACACTATGAAAACGGGATTTAACACGCTCGTACAAAAATTTGCCGACGCCAGGGAAAATTTCGCCAATCTGAAAAATTCCATAGTCGAAAAAGCTGAGGAATTGAAAACAAAATTCATATCGGCTGTTGCCTCAATTCCCGACAAAATAAAAAATGCGCTGGCGGGATTGAAGGATATTATCATGGAACCGTTTTGGGGAGCCCAAAAATTGATTTCGGAGAAAGTCGAAGGAATAAAGAAATTCTTTGTCGATATACCGGATTCTATAAAGAACGCTCTTGCCGGATTGAAGGATATAATCACAGCGCCATTTAAGGAAGCGTTCACGTTCATAACTGAAAAGGTTGATTCGCTCAAGGGGGCTTTCAAGTCCATTAAAGGCGCTTTCAGTTTCGAAGCCAGCGATGAAGACAAAGCGGCCGCGGCCCAAATGCCCAAGGGCACAGGCGGAAGGGCTCGCGGCGGCCTTATAACCCATCCGATGATATCCACCTTCGCCGAACGCGGCCCGGAAGTCGCCGTGCCTGTCGGCATGGCCGACCGCGGCCTCGGCCTGGCGAATCTGGATATCGCAGCGCGCGCTCTTGGCGTCGGAGGTATGCGCGGCGGCAGTACGATAACAATAGAATCAAACCCGGTGATACAGGTATCGGTCAACGGGGGCGATCCTAACGAGATTCGCAATGTTATGCTCGAAGTATTGCGGGATTACGGCGCGAAAATGCTGCCCGAATGGGCCGCACAGATAGAGAGGCTCTCGTATGCCACAGGATAAATACATAACAGAGTTGGGTGACGAATGGGACGGCATAGCGAGAAAAGTTTACAACAATATCCGACACGGCGACCTGCTCGTTCATTTTTTGTTGGAGGCTAATTTGCAACATCGAGAGACCGTAATTTTCAGTGCCGGAGTGGAGCTGACCATACCTCCATCTCCAGAGGCGCGCGCCGCTCCATTGCCTCCGTGGATGAAGTGACCGCATGTTTGTACGCAGAGCGAAACTGATACTGCTGTATAACGGTGTCAATATTTCGAAGGATATTTCGGCTGACCTCAACACTGCTACATGGACGGACAAATCGGGCAGTGAGGCCAACGATATCAGCGTCAATCTGCATAACACGCACGGCAAATGGTCGAATGAATGGTTCCCCTCGAAAGGTGCTAAACTTACCGCTTCAATCGAGATTCAAAATTGGGACGGCAAAGGGGACATGGCGATATTGCCATGCGGTACGTTCGAAATAGATCAGATCGACATCTCTGGCGGTACCGGAGGCTCGAAAGTCACGATCAAAGGATTGTCCGTGCCGATTACATCCAAAGCCAGAGGCAATAAAAAAACAAAGGCGTGGCACGATATGAAACTATCTCTCATAGCCGCTGAGATCACGAAAAATGCCGGGCTCGCGCTCTATTTGGAACTAGGAAACGACCCGGTGTATCAACGCGAGGATCAAGTCGAAGAAACTGATCTCGGTTTTTTGCAAGGTCTTTGTTCTGACGCCGGAGCCACTCTAAAGGTTTCGCACGACAAAATAGTGATTTTCGACCAGGGCAAGAGAGAAGCCGAAGACGCTGTTTTGATTGTGACGCCGAAAATGGTCGATAATTGGAGCTTTTCGAGCAAGTCGAACAAGGTCTATAAGGCCGCCAAAATCGGATACCACGACCCGGAAGCGGACGAAGATTTCAACTTCGAAATCGGCGCTGATCTCGCGAATCTGAGCGGCAAAGATGAGAACGACCGCGTATTAGTATTGAACAAGCGGGTAAAAAGCCAAGCCGAGGCCGAGGCCCTCGCTAAAAATAGCCTTCGGGAAAACAACAAATCCGAGGTGACGGGCTCTTTTTCGTGCATAGGGGATATTCGGCTGGTTGCCGGGGTAAACGTGCAGATGCAGGGATTCGGTAAATTCGACGGCAAATACGTCATAGATACGGCCACACATTCCATAGGGAATAAATACGGCGTGAGCATTCAGATACGTCGGACGCCGGGCGTTAGCGCTGAAGGCGGAAAGAAAGCGAAAAGCGTCCCGTGGGCTGATGTGAGTAAATATGAATGGATCAATAAGGAAGGGACAGGAGCGTACAGATGAGCAGACAGGAACCAACTGTAAACGACGTCATAAGAGTCGGGAAAATATCGGCGGTCTACCCTGAACGCGGGACGGCTACCGTACAATTTCCCGACCGCGACGGGCTCGTCTCAAAGGAGCTTGCGATCAGCCAGATAAATACCCTGAAAAACAAAGACGAATCATTCCTCGATCCTGGCGAGCATGTCGTGTGCGCGTTTTACGGCAACGGGTTGAGCGAGGGCGTTATCCTTTCCGCCATCTATGACACAAAAAACAAACCGAACGCCGGCGATTCGGACGTAAGGACGACGGTGTTCGAGGACGGAACGACATTTTTGGTCAACCGAAGAGGCCATATCGTGGAAATAAAGGACAGCTTCGGAAGCTATATCAGGTTTGCCGATGGAGATATTTACATTAAATCGGCTGCGCGTCTTTACCTTAACGAATGAACGGAAGTGATTATATGCCCGCTTGCACGCGCGTAGACGATTCCACTACGGGGGTTTGCGATTTGGGCCTGCCTGATTGCCCGCACGCCAGGAGCGGGACAAACAGCACCGGGAGCCCGAATGTCTTTATCAACGGCAAACCGGCACATCGGTTGAACGATACGGGGCCTACGAATTGCCTGCATGGCGGGACGTTCGAGTCTGTTACCGGCAGCTCGAACGTCATAGTCAACGGTCAACCGTTGACGCGGATAGGCGACGCGACACAATGCGTCCTCTGCGGACAAAACGGCAGTCATGTGTCCGGTTCGCCGGACGTTTTCGCGGGAGGATGATATATGGCGATAGGTTCACTGGGATTAGTGGTTTTCGAAGTTTCGGCAGAAAAAGTGCGCACATTCGATGGATTGAAACGCAGCGGTACCGCTCGTTTCGCTTATCACAACCGCCAAGGCGGGAAAGAATTGCCTGAATTCCTCGGCCCATCCGCCGAATCAATATCGCTGGAAATACGGTTATCGGCTTACGAGAGAGTGAATCCTACGAAAGAAGTTACAACGCTTCGCACAATGCGAGATACGGGCGAAGCGGTGTTTTTTATTCTTGACGGCGTGCCGCAGGGCGAGGGTTTTTGGGTGATAGAAAGCATCAGCGAAGAACACTCCTATTTCGATAACCGCGGCCGCCCTATAGCGATAAAGTGCTCGCTGACACTCAAGGAATATTTGCCGACGATGGAGTAGAAAGTTTGAAACTAGCCGTAGGTTTCATTCTGTTTTGTGTCTTTCGCAGAAAGGAATGCTCATAAAAATGGAATATTCGGTTACAAGCGACCTAGGCACACTCGACAGGATAGATTTTGGAGCCACCGGCATCAAGGAAGTGCTGCAAAATGTCCAAACCTTACTCTGCACCAAGAAATGCTCTGTGCCGCTAGATCGGGACGTGGGTCTCGCGTTCTCCTCGTTGGATATGCCGTATCCAGAAGCGCTGGCAGGCATAAGGGCAGAGATATTCCAGGCGATAAGGGAATTCGAGCCGCGCGCAAAAGCGGTCGGGGTGGATTTTGACGGAGACCCTGCCGACGGCAGGTTTGTTTCGAAAGTGGTGATTAAGGTCAATGCCTAATCTTTTCGGGTTGCCCGACATTACTTTCGCTAATAAAGACGCGGCGGAAATAAAACGCGATATCATAACTAAATTCGAGACGGCGTTTTTCGACGCTACAGGAGAAAGGTTGACGCTGTACCCCAGCGACCCGCGGCGACTGTTTCTTTCCACTATAGCCGACGTCATTGTTCTGCAACGCAACCTGATCGACTATGTCACCAAACAGAACATGCTCGCGTTCGCCAACGGCGAACCCCTGGAACATCTTGGCCTGTATATGAGTGTGACGCGCCTTCCCGCACAGCGCGCGGGAGTGACAATTCGCTTCACGCTCTCCGCGCCGCAGCCGGGAACGATGATAATCCCAGCCGGCACCAGGGTGACACCCAGCGGCGGCAATATCTATTTCTCTACCGACGGGAATCTTGAGATTCCGGCCGGCGAAATGACAGGCGATGTTCACGCTACGGCGATGGAAACAGGGGAACAATCCAACGGTTTCATAGCCGGGCAGATAAACCGCCTCGTAGACCCATTGCCCTACATCCAGAACGTGACGAACACCACCACGTCCGAGGGCGGCGCGGATATCGAGGACGACGAAAACCTCCGCGAGCGCACCCGTCTCGCGCCGGAGGGTTTCAGCAACGCAGGCTCGACAGGCGCGTATATATTCTGGGCGCGCGGCGCTTCTCAGCTCATCGCGGATATCGGGGTCTACAGTCCGAAACCGGGTGTGGTGAATATATTCCCGCTGCTGGCGGACGGCGAGATTCCCGGCCAGGAGATACTTGACGCAGTTTTAGCCGCGTGTAACGCGGATACCGTCAGACCATTGACCGACCTCGTGCAGGTTTTGCCGCCACGGAAAGTGAAATTCAACCTGAATGTGACGTGGCATCTCGAACGGTCAAGCGCGACGAAAGTGATAGATATAACCAGCAAGGTGAATTTTGCCGTTCAAAATTGGCTTGTATGGCAGCGGTCGAAACTCGGGCGTGACATCAATCCGTCAGAACTTATCTCTCAGATGGTTCAGGCCGGCGCTAAACGCGTCGTAGTGGAATCGCCCGATTTCCGCGTCCTCGAATTCGACGAAGTCGCGGTCGCGGCGAGCGAATCCGTGACTTACGGAGGCATCGAGGATGGCTAAGGATATATACGGGCTCTCTTTGCGTGACGTAATCCCTTCATCGATAGCCGGTGACCCGCAGATTCAGGCGATGATAGACGCGCTTGACCCGGAACTTCAGGGCGTCTCCTCCGAGACGAGGGAGGCGCTCATTTATTCCCGCATCGACGAACTGCCGGAGAACGTCATCGACCTGCTGGCATGGCAGTGGCACGTCGACTTCTATGAACCGGAGCTTTTGCCGGTTGAAATGAAGCGCAGCCTTGTAAAAAACTCCATTCCCCGGCACAGTAAGAAGGGAACCCTGTGGGCTGTGAAACAGATTCTCCGGGATTTGGGCCTGGAGCCGACCGTCAGGGAGTGGTTCGAAATAAACGGGGCGGAGCCGTATACCTTCGCTATCGAGGCCGTGCGCAAAGGCGACCCGTCAAATCTGCTTACCTATCTGGGGGGAGACACGGAAAAGCTCATCAAGCTGGCAGTCGAAGTGACGAAGCCCGCCAGGGCGCACATGTTGTATATGGCGTTGCTTCCCGACCCTCCGGATATCGTGCTTGAGCACGGATACAATCTATGTTTTTACGACAAGTGCCTCCATTCGTGCAGCTGGTGGCCGCTGCCGATTCCATGTCTCATAGACGGCGGCACAACCCTACCTGAACCGTTTGTCATAGGTGCCTTGCGGGATTTCAGCTTGTCCGGCATCGCGTATTCCCTAGCTCCGGCATACGGCGCGTTTTTTTACGACGGGCCGCTGTATTTCAGGCTTCTCGGCATGGGGAGAGAGACGGACATCGGATTCATCGACCGCCGGTTTGCCCGATATCGCGACTGGCGTGGGCGATGGGTTCGCCGCAAATGGACAGATAGGGAACTGTACTGGGAGCCGTCGCCTCTGTGCAAGTTTTGGTCGTTCGCGTTTTCTCAAGGCGTCTATGACGACGGAGAGCCTATGGGCTCGCTCAACTGCGCGTATGCGCCGGGATACTGGATTTACCCAAACCCGCCCGCATACGACGATGCGCGTCACGACGACATATATCCCGCGCCCTACTGCGTGCCGATCGACAGGTACTACGACGAAAGATTTTATATGTTTGTTGCCACGGATTTCACGGCTTCGGGTTTCGGGGAGACTGAGCTTTTCGCGCGAACAAAGTATGAGCGCCTGGGATGGGGCGGTTTATGGGGCGGCAAATGGGGACTTGTGGCATTCCCCTGCTCAGATATCGAGATGGACGGATTTTATACGCGCGACAGTTACGGGCCTAAGGCGTGGGGTGGACCGTGGAGGGGCAAGTGGGGGTTCGTCGAGTCGGAGTATCCCGATATCGGCGAGGATCTTGAGCTTGCCTGTGATAGGTATGCGAGCACGCCTTGGTGTGGAGTGTGGGAGGGTCACTGGGGGATTATTGATCTGGAATATCCCGATGTGGGGAAAGACTTGACCCTTGTTGTCGAACATTACGCGAAAAAACCTTGGAGCGGCCCTTGGGGTGGTTATTGGAATCTCGCCGAGCCGGGCTATGTCGCTATTGGCGAAGATTTTACCCTTGCCGGCGGCCACTATGACCTTAAGGCGTGGGGTGGACCGTGGAGGGATAAGTGGGGGTTCGTCGAGTCGGAGTATCCCGATATCGGCGAGGATCTTGAGCTTGCCTGTGATAGGTACGCGAAGAAGGCTTGGGGAGGGTTGTGGAGCGGGAGATGGGGATTCGTCGAATTTCCGTCCCGTTACCTCGAAGCGGAGGGCCTTTATGCCCGCGCCATGCGCGAGAACAAGGGTTGGGGAGGCGCATGGGGAGGCCTCTGGTCTGTTGGCGAAATGCTCTGTTCGGAAAATGGCTGGGATGAAACTTTCGCCCGCGACGCCTACAAAAACACACCCTGGAGCGGTCTCTGGGTCGGCCGATGGGGATTCGCAAAGATTCCGGCGCCCGATATCGAAACGGAACTTTTTCCCGGCAAGTGTATTTACGAGCGCAAAGTTTGGAACGGTTCTTGGGGCGGTTCATGGACGGTTGGAGAACTGCCCTCTCTGGAAAACAGCCAAGAAAAGACCTTATCCCGCGTCCTCTACGAACATAAAAGCTGGGTTGGCCCTTGGAAGGGGCCGTGGACTATTGACGAAATTCCTTGTTCTGAAAGTATTCGGGACGAATCTCTTGCCGGCATTGTTTATGAGTATACGGACTGGATAGGCCTGCATATCGAGACGGAAGGCTTCTTTAGCAGAGGTGTTTACGAGCGCGACGACTGGGAGAGTTATTGGAAAGGAGAAGACGAGTTTTCCCTGGTCGGGAGAGCGGAAGGCGAGGGATGGAACAAACCCTGGGCAGGACAGGATGAATCTTTGCTCCGCGCGGAACGGAAGAGCGACGCTTGCGACGCGCCTTTGACGGGACGGGACAAGTTTCTTTCTTGTGAGGGATGGGTGCGCAGGGGTTGGGACGGTATTTGGAGGGGACTGTGGGTGGTCGAGGGAAGGCTCATAGACCCGATTTTAATTATTGACGAGTATTGACGAGGAGGCATGACAATGGGAACAATCACCGAAATAGGTCGTGCCGCAATGGCGAAAGCCATAAAAGAGCAGCCTATATTTTTGGCGCTGGGGCGCGGCAAATCAGCGTGGGGGAACGGTGTTCCGCCGCTGGAAAGCATCGAGGCGACGGCATTGCTGGACGAAATCGGACGCCGGGCGCTGACGAGGAGTCTCTACGTCACGCCTGATTCAGATGGCGAGATCGAGGTGCCTGTCAGCGTCGCCCAGGACGCGCAGGGTAATTACAATGTAGAAAGCGAAAGGTATACAGCGTCAAGCGTGCCAACGCGCCACATCTACCTCGAATTCGCGCTTGATTACGTCGACGCCGCCGACGAGACCATACGCGAAATCGGCGTTTACGTGGGCTCGATTCTCAAGTCGGGATTACCCTCGGGACAGATGTACTTTAAAAAAAGCGATTTTTCCGACGAGGGTCTACTGTTCGAGATTGAGCATAAACGGCCCTACATCCGCGAGGTGAACCGGCGCACGACGTTCGCGTGGGTTATTTCCATCTGATGAACAATTTACTGGATTATCAGAATCGAACCGACCCGTCTAAACGATACGCAAAGCATCTGTTCCGCTCGGCAAAAGGCATACAGGCGGCTGAGCACAATGAAGTACAGGACACCGCCCATCTGAGGCTGAAAAGCGTTGCGGATACGATGCACAGCGACGGTGACCGGGTGGAGGGCTGTGAGATAGCCGTCAATGCGGCGACCGGGCTCATCACAGCAGGAGCGGGCAAGGTATATATCAACGCGGAGGTTCACTCCGTCGCCGCGGCAAATTTCCCGGTTCCCGCCAACGGCACGTTCGCCGCCGGAATTTGGTACACGGAGCGGATCGTAACGGAGATCGAGGACGGGACGCTACGCGATCCCGCCGTCGGAACGGCAAACTACCAGCAGCCGGGGGCGGCCCGTCTCCAGATAGCCACGTTCTGGGGGTTGTCGAACGAATCTCGTCCCGACGGTCAATTTTACGGGCTCTACTCCATAGTAAACAGAGAAGTCGCCAGAGAAAAACAGCCGGAACCGATAATTTCGCAGGTTTCCGAAGCGCTGGCCCGTTACGACCGAGACTCCAACGGTTCCTTTGTGATTGAGGGATTTACCGTCCGCGTATTGGCAGGGGCTCCGGCCAACAAGCAAGTATTCAGCATCTCCGAGGGGGGTGCTCACGTAATGGGCTACGAGGCGTTTCGCTCGTATGCGCAGCGCCTGGTTGTAGATGAGAACGCGAGCATCCGCGAAGTCGAGGACGAACAGCATATCTTCTCTCCGAACGGAAGCGGCAAAATGAGAATAGATGTTCGTCACGTGCCTATCGAGATGATAAGCATGATCAAGCTCACGCGGCAGCGCACGGTCACAATCACTCACGGCGCTTTTTCCGGCGCAATGGATCCCTTGCCGGACGAATCCGTTGTCATCATCGTCAGTGTCGCGCAGAGCGGGAAGACGTATGTTCAAGGAACGGATTACACGCTGCAAAACGACGGGATCAACTGGGCTCCATTGGGGGACGAGCCCTCGCCGGGCAGCACGTATACGGTCACGTATCAATACCGCCTCATCGTTCAGCCCGAGAGCCCGGATACCCACGGATTCACGGTTTCCAATTCTGTGACAGGGCAGCTTGTGCAGGTGAGATACAGCTACAGGCTTCCCCGTGTCGATATCCTGGTCATCGACAAAAACGGCGACGCGCAGCTGGTTATGGGCGTACCGCACAGCAATTCCCCAACACCTCCATCCGCGCCGCCGGAAACGCTGAGGATAGCGACCATCATCCAGAGGTGGGAGGGACTGCCGGAAGTAGTAAACGATTCGGTGCGCGTCACGTCCATGAGAGAAATTGAGTTGATGCGAAAAAGCATCATCGACCTGTATGATCTCACGGCGCAGAACAAAATGGCATCGAACGCGATAATCAACGCTCCGGCATCAGTGCGCGGATTGTTTGTCGATCCGCTCACCAACGACAATATGAGAGACCAGGGAATTGCGCAGGGCGCGGCGATCGTGGCCGGGGAACTGATGTTGCCTCTGGACGCCGCCGTAGCGCAGATAGTGGGAAACATAATAAACACGCTGAATTACACGGTCGAGACCATATTTGATCAGCCCGCGCGGACGGGCAGCATGAAAGTCAACCCGTACAACGCGCAAGACCCGCTTCCCGCACGAGTGACGCTCGATCCCGCCATCGACCGGTGGAATATCGAGGAGACACAGTGGACGTCCGATATCACCAGGGCGATAACGCAAGTCAGCGGAGGGTACTTCGTCACGTACACGACAACGGGCCAGGTTGTGGAGACCCTGGGCGCTTCGTCGGCTGCCGACGTTAATCTCCGCGTCAGGAGCGTCGGAATCCATGTGGAAGGGTTTGGCGCGAACGAAGGCTACACCGTGACGTTCGACGGGGTGACGGTTAAAACCGGAACGGCGAACTCAAACGGCGTAATTGATGCGACGTTCACGATTCCATCGGGGCTCCCCGCCGGGACAAAACAGGTAGTGGTGACAGGCTCAGGCGGGTCTCGCGGCGATACCGTCTATATCGGCACGGGAACGGTCACGACTACGGCGCAGCGCAATATCGTCACGGTCACGACGCACGTTGATCCGCTGGCGCAAACCTTCATGTTGAACGCCACGCGGCACGTTTCGGGCGCTGAAATCTTCGTGACCAAGAAAGGAACATCCGAGATACGGGCCCAGATACGCGATGTCCAGTTTGGACTCCCCGGACGGTCTGTATTCGCCGAGGGGAGGATCGCCGCCTCTGCGATAAAAGAAGGGATGTACAACCGAGTGACGTTCGAGCAGCCGGCGCTTCTGCTGGCGGGAACGGATTATGCGCTGGTAGTTCTCACGGATATGAGCAACCACGAGGTGGCGGTGGCGGAATTGGGCAAGTGGGATATCGCGTCAGGTTCGTGGTTGACGCGGCAAGCGTATCAGCTCGGAGTCTTGCTTTCCAGTTCGAACGCGCATACGTGGGCGGATCACCAGACGATGGATTTATGTTTCAGGCTTCTGGGCGCGAAGTTCGTGTCGTCGGTCAAGACCGTAACCCTTGGGACGGTGACGCTGTCCGACGTGACGGATTTGCTGCCGCTGGCGGAGATAGAGTATGCGTCGGCTGCGTCGGAAGCGACGTTCGTGCTCAAACAGGGCAGCACGGAAGTGGCGAGAATTCAGCCTGGGCGGACGATATCCATGACTGCGAAACTCAGCGGCACGTACACGCTACTGGTCGAGCTGACGGGAGAAACAAACCTGTCTCCCGTGCTGTACAGCGGAGTGCAGCTTGTGCAGGGCAAACTGAGGCATACGGCGGACTACGTTTCGCGCGCGTTCATCTGCGGCGCGAACAAACGGATACTCGTCACGATGGAGACCATGCGGCCGGGCTCGTCGACCGTCCAAGTTTACGTGCAGACAGGGGCGAACGCCGCGAACTCGAACGCGTGGACGGAGGCGACACAGACGGGAGTGACCGAAATGGGGGACGGGTGGAGAGAGCGTGTGTTCACGTGTGATTGCAGTTTATCGGAGACGAGGATAAAGATAATCCTCACTGGCAGTCCCTCGGGAAGACCGAGGGCGAGATCGCTAAGGGCGGTGGTACTCGATGATTGACGACAAAACACCAAATTATAATTTTCTGAAACCAAATCTTGCAAATTACCAGGAGGATGATGTGCCGCGCATCGCGCAGTCGATCAGCATGATCGATGCAGTGCTGGGTGCGCCGGCATCTACGACCAATCGCGGGCTCGTGTCGCTCGCGACGGAAGCCGAGGCGACATCTGGCACGGACGCGGCGAAAGCGATGACGCCGGTGACGACGACGATTCTGTACAGGAATTCCCTCCGCGCCGCCGTAGAGGCCGCGAGCGGCGGCAAGGTAACAGTTCTTTTCGACGACCAAGGCAACCCGTCATACATGAGGCGATTTTCGCCGGTGACAAATAAGGAACTGTACCGGCATTATTTCGCCAGTGACGCCGCATGGAACGCGAGCGTTTTCAAGGCGATCGAGGGTCAAGCTCATCCCGCGTTCCTGAAGAATGGAAAGATGATCAAGGAATTACTGGTCGGGCAGTATCTGGCCAGCAATATCAACAACCGTGCCTGTTCGATTCCCGGCGCGAATCCGTGGAATGTTACTGCCTACAATACCGCGCTGCTTGCGTGCAAAAATAAGGGAGCAGGATGGATAATGGGCACAGCGCACATCTGGGGTTTCTTGCAGGCGCTCTGTTTGCGGCAGAAGTTCCAGCCGAGAGGTAATTCTAATTATGGCATGAATGACGAGAACCCACTGGAACGAGGGATACGTGCAGATGGCAGGTCCGCCATTATTAACATAGATCCTGGCATCACGAAAGCCGGAACCGGGCCAGCATCGTGGAATCACGACGGTACGGAGTCAGGCGTTGCCGACTTGGTGGGTAATATTTGGGAATGGGGCACGCTGATGAAGCTGATGGACGGCAAGATCATGATGCCGCCCGACAATGATATAGACCTTCCCGAAGCTGACTGGCCGGATACCGGCGCGAGGTATGATTCCACCGGCGGCACATCGGACGGCGCGAATGTTACGAATGGCGGAACCCCGGTGATCTCGGATGAGATCACGAAATATACTGGTGTGCCCGGAGGCGCATCAGGTGGCGTAAATGCGGGCATTATCGGCGCAGCGGGATTTCGGAGCTTAACAAAAAAATCGGACTACAGCATTCCCGCAGTTATCGTGCAAGCCGGACTTGCTCCTGTGACGCTTGTAGGTGGTAGTTACGAAACAGATAACGCACTTAAGGGCGCCATTTGGGTGCAAAACTACGGCGAAGTGTACCCTCTTTTCGGCGGCTCCTGGTATGCGTGGTCTGAGCGCGCGTCCTCGCCGGGGTTGGGTGCGCTGCGGTTCTTCCCGCGCACCTGTGGCTGGTCGGTGACTACTATCCTCGGCCACCGACCAGCTTTTCTTTTGGTGTAACTGATTCCTGATGCCCTGAGTTACTGATTTTTTGGCCCTTGATGGTTGTGGTTTTGAAAGGTTTTTCTGAAATTTTTGGGGTGTTCCATGTGAATTCTGGAGCAAGCTGATAGTCGAGCTAGGACGGATGTGCGGCGGGAGTTTCTGAAAAAATTCTCGCTTAAAAGAATGTCGAAATAGGAGTGATTTGCATGTATAGAGATATAACAATCGGTGACACCAACTACCGCGCGAATTTAGGCATATTAAACGACCATAGGATCACAATCAAGGACGGCGTTGTGTCCGTGTCGGCTGACCTCGAAAGCAGGACGCCGGAAGCGGAATTCGAGGCGACGTTCACGGGACGGGGAAATATCAGCATCATTACCGCACCGAAAAATGCCGACGATATTGACGCGTCGGAGGAGCGCGCGGAAGAGTACGTCATCGGCGATGCGGTGTTCGAGCCGGGCGACGACGTAAAAATAGCGAAAGCCGCAAAGCTGTTCGAGATTGCCGCAGCGCGGTATGCGGAAGAAATGAACGGGCTCGATGTCGGGATCTTTCATCTGGCGACCGACGACCGCTCGAAGATGCTTCTGTCCGGCGCGTATAACAATGCGCGGGGGAATTCAGAATTTACCGCAAAATGGAAGGACTCG
>JAITRO010000133.1 GCA_031288335.1 Synergistaceae bacterium
GTACAGGTTGCGCTCCGGGCGAAGATCGTATCCTCTCCAGGCGGTCGGCAGCGCGCCCATGCCGAAGGTGAAATCCTTCATCATCCTGTTGATGTCGTAAATCGTGTACCCGAACTTACCGCGGGTCAGCTCCCAATCGCCGCTCTCCCAGTAGGAGTCGTCCCATCTGTTGTCCCTCCATACCTGGGGCAGCACGCCCTTTGTCGTCGATGCCATTGCGGCCGTGGATTCTATCAGAAACAACACGTTAGGTTTGCGAAGCGCTTCGTCATTCTTGTCGTCGATATCATCAGTGGTCACTTCATTTTTCAGCGGCGCTGTCACGCTAAAATCTTTATCGGCAGCAAGCGCTGTCAATGGGACATTAAGCGTCATTGACGCCAGCACCAAAAACGCCGCTAATTTTTTTAAGCAATTCATGTTGCTGTTCTCTCCTTAAAACTAATAACGCAGAGAGTAAATTCCTGAGCTGTGTACGGGAGTTTCTCTAAACGCTGGGGTAAATCCTTAAAGCGCGGAAATTTGGATTAGTGAATCGCGGATTGAAATACTCCTTTCTCTTAATGTTTATTACTATAAGTAATATGCGTATTATACCATGAAAAATAAGCATTGCAATGCTCAAACCTTGAGGTTTCGCAGGGGAATCAGTTCCCGTACCTCTTTTTAATTTTTTATTAAAGAGGATGCGGGGAGCAAGCTCCCTGTCGGGGTTCGGGGCAGAGCCCCGAGATTTTGTCTCTAGTTTTGAGCAATATGTCATCAGCATTTTTCAGTATTTTGGAATTTTTGTGATAAACTAAATAAGTACACCAAAATCGCGGCAACAATATCGTTTCAACTGAAAACGAAAAAAAGCCGCAATTGGATTTTTAAAATTATAACATATTTATAATGAGGTGACGATATGAAATTCAAGGGAATCATGTCACGCATCATAATCTCTGTAGTTCCGGTCATCACCGTCTCGATAATCCTTTTCGCGGCGATCATAAGCAATTTGATGTGGAAGCAGATAAACACTCAGATGAACAAAAATATGAGTGAACTGCTGCAAAAGACCGAATTATCCATCAAAAACGAGTTCAGAAGAAACGAGTCGCTCTCGTACAGCCTGGCTGCTTATGCCAAGACCGTCGTCGATAAAGGCTCGATAAACCAAAATGAGATAATCGATTTTTCGATAAATTTAAATAAAACATATCGCAATACGTTTGCCTACGGAATATTCCTGGAACCCAACATCTACCGCGGCAGAGAAAAATTCGGCATCTACACGCACTGGGACGCGAGCCGGAGCGATATCGTGTTCGAGGCCAATTACGTCAATGAAGTCGATTACCGGAACGAGAACTATTATCTCATAGGAAAGAAATCAAGGGGAGAGGCGGTCTGGACGGACGCGTACGCTGAACCTCTGGTGAAAGACGTGCTGATCACCGTCTCGACGCCATTTTTCAGCGATGAGGGAAAGATGGCCGGCGTCTGCACCGTGGATATGACGCTGGCAGATATCAGGGAAATAATGAGCGGGATTTCCCTCGGAGAGACGGGCAGGGCCTTCATCCTCGGCAGAAGGGGAGAGTACATAACGTTTTACGATGACACGAGGACAATCGATGACTTGATCACCAACGAACGCGATCGAAATATGGCCGATTTCGGAAAAACGGCGGTGAATAGCGACGAGGGAATGGCGACTGTAAAGACGGCCGAGGGTTCGAAACGTGTCTTCTATAAAACGCTGCTGGAAACCGGCTGGATTTTGGTCATAATGCTCGACAACAGCGAAATTGCGGGCACTATACTGAAACTCGTCATCAACAGTGTGGTCGCGCCGATCATAGGGCTTTTGATAGCCACTGCGCTGCTTCTCATGGTCGCAAGCTATCTGCGCAGAATCGCGAAAAAAATAATAAGTTTCGCCACTCTCGCGGCTGAAGGCGACTTCTCGAAGAAGATAGAGATAACCGAGTTTGACGAGTTTGGCACGCTCGAAGGACATCTCAATCAGATGGTCGAAAATATGGGCTCCATTTACGCGCATTCGGCCGGCACAAACAATAAAATTGTCGAGACCTCGAAACGATTCTCGTCTCTCGCGCAGCAGACAAAGGATATGGTTGAGAATTTCCACACAAATATCGAAGATATGGAAACAAACCTCCATGCGCTTTTAGCCAGCGGAGAGGAAGTAAACGCGGCTGTCGAAGAGGTCTCGGGCGGAGCGCAGGTCATGGCTGAAAAGGGCACGAACATGGCGAACCAGGTCAATTCGGCGATGAAAGCCGGAGAGGACGGCATGAACGCTGTGCGGCACGTAGTTAAAGACATAGAGGCGGTGACGAAGGATGCCTCCGAAGTGGTACAGAGCGTCCAGGAGCTGGGTTCCAGGGCGCGCCAGATTCAAAGTTTCGTCGCTCAGATAGGGGGTATCGCGGATCAGACGAATCTCCTCGCCTTGAACGCCGCTATAGAGGCCGCGCGCGCCGGGAGTGCGGGACGCGGTTTCGCGGTGGTGGCGGAGGAAGTTCGAAAGCTTGCCGAGGACAGCAACGCGGCCGCCAAAAATATCGCTACGCTTGCCGAAACTATCACGGGAGATCTCGGAAAGGTCGTCACCGTCTCACAAAGCAACGCGAAGGGATCCGAGGAAGCAAAGAATCTGTCGGTGAAAACCGAGGAACTGATTAACAATATGATGAAATATCTCAAGGACATCGCTAGCGGCACGCAAGACCTCGCGGCGGTTTCGGAGGAACAGGCGGCGTCGAGCGAGGAGATAGCGGTGGCTGTGCAAAATATAGTCGAGAGGGTGACAAGCGTCGCCGCTACGAACGACAGTATTCACGACGACGTCGGCGACGCTGCCGCATCCGCCGAGCAGATGACTCATGGCGCGGAAGATCTCGCGAGGCTCGCGAGCGATATGGAGGCCATGCTGAGTTCGTTCACTCTTTCGGATACTGACGAGGCTTCGAACTCGCGCACAATAACGAGAGCCGCGTTACATGCCTAACTAAAAACAAAATTCCCGGGGAACGCGGTTCCCCGGGCCCCTTTTTATGATGGTGCGACAAAACAACAATTCGTTCCGTTTACGCTATTACTGTTCCACCTGTTCGAGCCCGCGTTCTGTTTTTACAGCGAGTGACGTCAGTGCGAGGCGCAGATACGGCTCGTCGTCGTCCTCGTAACTTTCGAGGACTCCCATCGCCTCAACCCAGTCGTTTTCGTTCGGGTACACGGCTGTTTTGTCCTTCCACACGACCTCAAATCCGGCGTTAGCGTCGTAGCCGCAACACCCCGGGCCGTAGCGGAACACATAATAGAGCGGCGGCGACATCTCCGGATCGAGCCCGAACATGCCCTCCAGTTTAATGGTGCGCCCGAGGTATTCGTCGGGGTTGATGTAGACGTCGTTGGTCTGCGCGACGAACATCTTTTCCTTTATTTCGACGACATCACCCGCGAATGACGCGCCAGCGCAACACAACAAACATACAATAACGACCGGAAAGAGCGGTTTTTTCAATTATCGGACCTCCTCTTACGATATAGCCCCCATCGCGCGTTCCTTCAGCAATTTGACCGCGCAACAGGCGAGAAACACCAAAATATTGGCCGATACCACGCTCGCTCCTGTAGGAGTAGCGTATACATACGATACCACCACTCCTACCAGGAAGCAAGAGAGCGATATCACAGCCGATGAAATGGCCACCGTTCTGAATTTCGCGAAGATGCGCATGGAGGATAAAGCGGGGAAAATAATCAGGCTCGATATGAGAAGCGCGCCCATCATCCTCATGCCCAGCACTATGGTGACGGCCGAGAGCACTGCGATGAGGGCGTTGTACATCCCAGCTCTCACCCCGGTCGCGCGGGCGAACGTCTCGTCGAAGGTCACGGCGAAAATCTTGTTGTAAAACAGGACGAACATCACCAGCACGCAGGCCGACAATGCCACGCTGATGTAGACGTCCGAGCGCTTCATCGACAATATGCTGCCGAACATATAGTTGCAGACGTCGATATTCATGCCTGTGGTGAGAGATATCACCATGACGCCTATCGCTAAAGACGCCGTCGATATCAGCGCTATCGCGGAGTCTCCCCTTATCTTGCTGTTCTCGCTTATCCTAAGCAGGCCGAACGCGGCGAGCATGACGGCCGGAATCGACACCGCGAGAGGCGCCGCGCCGATCGCCATGGCCACGGCCAGCGCGCCAAAACCCACGTGTGAGAGACCGTCTCCTATCATCGAGTAACGCTTCAACACGAGGCTCACCCCAAGGAGCGACGCGCAAAGCGATACCAGCGCGCCGACGATGAAGGCCCTCACGAGAAACGTGTACGAGAACATTTCGCGCACGACGCCTAACACATCAGTCATTTTCGAGACCTCCGATGAATTTTTTTCCCGTATCGCTGGCAAGGTAATCTTCCCTGTCCGCAAAAAAGGCCCTGCCTCCCTGTACGTGAAGCACGTGTGAAGCCTCGGAAACGGCCCTTCTCACGTCGTGCGACACCATGATCACCGCGATATCTCCCGTCGACCGGATTTCGGAGAGCGCGTCATAAAATTCGATCGTCGCCATTGGGTCGAGACCGGCGACCGGTTCGTCCAATATCAAAAGACGCCCCTCCGAACAGAGGGCGCGCGCAAGTAAAACCCTCTGCCGCTGTCCGCCCGACAGTTCGCCGAAATTCCTGTCGCGCAATTCGTACACCCCGAGACGCCTCATGTTATCCGCGGCAAGCGCCCTGTCGCGCCTCGAATAGAAGGGGCGCAGTCCTCTTGAGGCGAGGCGTCCCGAGAGCACTACCTCGAAAACCCCGGCGGGAAAGTTGACCCCGCCCGCGCTTCTCTGCGGCAGGTAGCCGACGCTCTCGGGCGCGATGCCATATTCGATCCGTCCCTCGATGGGGCGCAGCAGGCGCAATATCCCCAAAATAAGCGTGCTCTTTCCCGAGCCGTTCTCGCCGGTGACGCACACGTAATCTCCCGCGCCGACGCTGAAATCCACGCCTCGCAGCACGGGAACGCCATTATAGCCCAGCGCGACGCCGACGCATGAAACTAGATACATTCACCTGAGCGCCTTTCGCAGATTTTCCGCGTTTGCCGGCATCAAAAAG
The DNA here is from genome assembly GCA_031288335.1 of Synergistaceae bacterium. Taxonomy (GTDB): domain Bacteria; phylum Synergistota; class Synergistia; order Synergistales; family Synergistaceae; genus JAIRKI01. The sequence goes on from JAITRO010000133.1 coordinate 5,143, forward strand.
TGCCGCGGCCGCCAAAATTTTTTTTCATGATCAAACCCCTTTCTTCGAAAAACGCCTGTTTTTCAGCAATCGCGCTTTCACTGTCCATCATTTTGCGCCGCCTTCATATATTATTGAGATTCGGTCTCAATTTGAATAATATATTCGAAAAGAGCGGTTGTCAATATACCTGTTACCTCCCAAAAATACAGGCAAAAAAGAGAGCGCGAGCCGATTTTTTTCATTTCGCCGAACATTCGCCGCACCGGCCGTAAAATACCGTCCTGAGCCCGTCGACGAAAAAGCCTCCCGGTTTTTGGGCGGACCTAATCGCCTGAAAGGCGCGCCTCAGCTCCGCACTCTCGAAATGAACCACTTTGCCGCATGCCACGCACATGAGATGATAATGTTCCGCGCACGCCTTAGGGTCGGCGACGAATTGATAGCAGGCGGAGTTAAATTCCGACAGAAAATATTTTCTGACCTCGCCGCTTTCCTCCAGCATGGCGAGCGCCCGGTACACGGTGGATTTGGCGACTGGAGTGCGACGGGATTTCAGAATATCCACAATCTCATCCGCCGTAAAATGATGCCCACTGTCGGATACGAGACAATCGAGAATAAGTTTTTTCTGCTTCGTGTTTCTGCACGCACGCTTCTGTTTTTCAGCCGCCGCGCCTTTGTCGTATGTCATTTTACGCCGCCTTCATTTGTTATTGAGATTCAGTCTCAATTTGGATAATATATTCGAAAAGGGCGGTTGTCAATATACCTGTTACCTCGTTTTGATTCCTGATACACCCCATTGCGCCAACTGCAGCAAAATGGGCATGAGTCCGTCGCACGAGTCGGTCAGTGAGTACTCGACGCGCACCGGCATCTCCATATACTGAGTCCTGAGCACAAGACCATCCGCCTCCAGTTCCTTCAGCGAACTTGCAAGCATCGTGTTGGTTATGCCCATTATCTTGCGCCGAAGTTCGTTGTATCTCGTCGCGCCGTCGGAGTACAGCGCGCATAGAATAGATACCTTCCACTTTCCGCCTATCAGTCTCATGACGTTTCCAAGCGGGCAATGACTCATGCACGGACACTTTTGTCCGCGCGGTTGTCCCGCACAGTCTGCAGCGTTAGATGTGGTCATTTTTTCAGCACCTGCTAATTAAATTCTGCGTACTTGAATTTCATTTATCTCCAGTCATAATATCTTACCAGATAGTGATTACAAAGTTAACATCTGTCTCACAAAAAATAAGGAGGTTTGAAGATGGTTATTAATGACGACGTAAAGCATGTAATTGAGGGAACCGCGTTTCTATCGCTTGTGACGGTAAACCCGGACGGGACTCCTCATCCGATCATCACCGGGAAGGCCGAGGTGTCCGGGAACAATGTCGTCTTCGGCATCTACAAGATGGAAACGACTCAGAAAAACCTCACCTCCGACAATAAGGTGTGGGTCGTGGCCGCGACGCTGGACGGCGGACCTAAAGGCTATCGCCTCGCCGGGACGGCCAAGGCCGAAGGGAAACAGGTCATATTCACGCCCGACAAGGCGGAGCTTCTGCTGTAGCGTATACCGAGCAAAGCTCATCCAAATCCGCAGGTTGACGAATTTAAATTTCTATGGATGTTATATACTCCTGGATTTACAAAATTCAGCCTTTTCACCCATTGGATAAAAGTTCGGTTTTGCTTGAATAGGCATTATCACCGGATTCAATGCCATTCTAGAGTGCCCAGCCTGTGGATTTGGGGAATTGTTTTATCGGCGAAGTTTCAGGCGTGCGGACATCGCGCTGTACAGCGAAACTTATTCCGGAGCTTCTCGCGCGGGGTGCGGCGTTTTATCCGGCGAGACGGCGTCCCACAGAGTGTAAAAGCCGTACTTGTCGGCTTGGCCCGACGCGCCCAGAAATTCGAGAATCTGCTTTCCGGCGCGCCGCGCCGTGGCGAGTTCCGTTTCCGGCAGGGCATTGTGGTTAAATGAGCCTCCGGTTCCGGCGTACACGACCTCGATTATCTGCCTGCCGTTCGCCTCGCGCGCTGATACCCACGTCGGCGCGATCGAGACACGCGATATACGCGCGCGTTCCCTCTCGTTCTTTTCGATTTCCACCGCCAGGACGACGCTTCTTTCGCACGACGCCGACCTGATAGACGAGATGAAATTCCCGAGCGAATACGCAATGGCCGCGTATCCTTTATCATTGCTGGTTATCTCCAAAGGCTGAAGAACATGGGGATGGGAGCCGACTACGATGTCGGCGCCGTTTTGAACGCAGAGCGCCGCGATTTTCCTCTGGCTTTGGGCGGGCGAATATTGATACTCTAAGCCCCAGTGCAGATATGCGACCGTCACGTCCGGTTCGTACGACGAGGCCCGTTTCAGCGCCGAGACGACGGCTTCCTCGGATATCAGGTTGAGCCGCAGATCGCCGGGGGCAGGCGAGGCTTTATTGTCGCTGCCGCAGCTGAAATTGACGAAAGCCCATCTCAGTCCCGCGTATTCGACGACTAGAGGCTCGTCCGGGTCTTCCTGGGCCGAGAGGCCGGTCCAGAATATGCCGGCTCTGTCCAGGACGTCCGCCGTGCGCTTGGCGGCGTCATATCCCAAGTCCAGTATGTGGTTGTTGGCGATCGTCACGATGTCCATCCCCAAATCATCGAGCGCGGAGGCCAGTTCATCCGGCGTGTTGAATACGGGGTATCCTCCGAATTCATACGCGTCTCCGGCGAACACGGTCTCGAGATTGCCAACCGCGAGCGCTTTCCAGATAAGCGGTTTTACCCTCCGGAACTGAGGCTTGAAATCCCACGACGCCTCGTATCTCGCCGCCTTTAGTTGTTCGGCGTGCGCCATGATGTCTCCGACGAATACCGCCCGCGCCTTTATCGTCTCCCCTGACGCTTGGGAAAATGCCGGAACGGACAAAATGGAAAAAATGGAAAAAAACAGCGCCGCGAACGCAGCGAGTTTGCGCGCGGATTTCAAGGTTCCACTTCCTCTGTGCTGACTTTATTTGGTCGGCGCGAATCGCGCCAACCGCAATCCGTGTCGGGATTTTTCAGCGCGTGAAGCACGTTGTTGTGCAGATAAGGAGTCTTTCTCGATATCCTTCGGAGCATGACCTTCACATAGGCCCTCATGGACGACGACTCGTAACCGCAGCAGAAGTTCACCATCGGGAACGCCAGTTTCTCCGCCTGTTCCTTTATCGCCGACTCGGGCACATAGACGAGGGGACGAATGACCCTCACCTTCGAGCGCGTCATGAACATATTCGGAGAAAAGCACCGAAACCGGCCCTCGTACATCAGGTTGAGGAACGCGGTCTCGACCACATCGTCCCGGTGATGTCCGAGCGCGAGCGTCGTGCATCCTTCCCCGGCGGCGGTGGTGGCGAGTATTCCGCGCCGCAGGTTCGCGCACAGGCTGCAAGGGGAAGATGCGGCCGATTTTTCCAGAATCTCGAAGATGGGATACCGCACTATCCTGTGAGCAATCCCGTACGAGCGCGTCAGTTCTTCAAGCGGGGACGCGTCGCGAGCGCCGTCGGTCGGATCGACTGTGAGCGCCCGCACCGTGAACGATATCGGGCTTCGGTCTCTCAAACCGCAGAGCGAATGAAGCAAAAAAGCGCTGTCTTTTCCGCCCGACAGGCCAACGGTTATTTTGTCGCCGTCCCGTATCATCGAAAAATCGCCGACGGCGCGCCCTATGAGGCGCGCCAGTTTTTTCCCCGATAAAGGACGTTCTGTCTCTGTCATGTCGGTCACCTGTTCAAGAGTCAAGCCACATGCCGCGGGCGTTATGCTTTCATCCGTTTAAAGCCGTCGGGAACCAGGCCCATGACGGCAGCCCTTCTGGCGTTGCTCGCTATTGTGTTGAGAATCGTGTCGGCGAGTGCGGTGAAAGATTCCTCATCGCTGCCGAATTTTGCCTCGAAGGCGTTACGTAACGCCGATATTTCGCTGTTCCTCAGCACGTCGAGATCAATTTTGCGCTGCTCGATCCTTTTTTTGAGCGCGAACTCCTGTTTGATGAGCAGCGCCAGGCGTTTTGCGGTGAGATCGCAGGGTCGTTCGGAGAGTTTGAAATCCTCGACGAGGCTTTTAATCAGCTCCGCGTCGCCCTTGATATAGGCTTCGTTGATGCGCGCGGCCATTTCCGTTCTGTATCCGCGATTCTCGTCGCTGTCCGCCAGGTCGGGATGGATTATCTTCATCGCTTCGCGATATGCCGCGCGCACATCGGGTGTGATGACGGCCTCGGACGCGATGAAAACCTTTTCGTACTGTTCGCTCCAGCTTTCGTTCGCGCGGTCGTAGGGTTCCCGTTCGCCGGACATGCTGTGCTTGTCCGGGCGTCTGCGCAATTCCTCCGCCTTTATCGCGGCTTCGAGCATGTCGTTGAAGTGAAACAGCGGTTCCAGGCGATCGAGGTAGAATGCCTTGAACTGATTCAACTCCAGCCCGAGCGATTGATATTCCTCCTCGACCCTCGCCAGCTGATCGCTGAGCGCTCCCACCAACGCTTCATATTCGTAAACTTTCGCCGCTTCTTCCGCCCATGTGTCACTTAAAGCGATTCCATCAGCCATTCAACTTCTCCAACGATTCGATCATATCGTTTCAGCCGCCGAAGTTCGCTGAGTTCTTCAAGCGTTAGGCCGGCCCATTCCCTATACTTTCCAATTATGATCAATCCGGTGTTCATGTTCGTCCTGTTCACTCGTCACGCGGCATCATCCCTTTTTTGATGTGAAATATTATACCAAAGCTTCGGCCATTTCACATCGTTCCTTTTATCAGGACAGTTTTTATTGACGAATATTGGAATTGGAAGCCAGCGCCGGGAAGTATATTTCAGGATATAATGATTGCGGAAATATTATTGTCATTTGAGCGACAAAGAAATTCTGCAATGCGAAGTTTATATGATGCGTAATTTGGGGAGGTGTTATCAGGTGAGAAACTTGGTGCATTCCAATGTGGAAAAATGTGTGGGGTGCAATCGCTGCACGGGCGTGTGTCCCGTTGATGTTGCCAATATAGCCTACGCGAACGAAAACGACGATATCAGGGTGCGCATGGATCCCGACAAATGTATCGCGTGCGGCGCCTGTATCTCCGCGTGTCGTCACGGCTCTCGCTACTACGAGGACGATACCGAGAAATTCTTCTCCGATCTGTCGAAAGACGCCCAGATCTCACTGATGGTCGCGCCCGCCAGCAGGACGAACAACCCGGAATTGGGACGCCTCTACGCGCTTCTCAAACGGCTCGGCGTGGTTAAATTTTATGACGTGTCGCTCGGCGCTGATATCTGCACGTGGGCGTATATCCGTTACATCGAGAAGAAGCATCCCGGCCCGATCATAACGCAGCCGTGCCCCGTGATCGTCAACTATATATTGAAGTACAACAACGATCTGCTGAAATACCTGTCGCCCGTGCATAGCCCCATGCTGTGTATGGCAGTGTATATGCGGAAGTACGGCGGCGTAAAGGGGCCGATCGCCGCGCTGTCGCCCTGTATAGCCAAGACGAACGAGTTTGAGCTCACAGGAATCATTTCGTACAACATAACGTTCAGAAAACTTTGGGAGTATATCGAATCGAATAAATTGAAACTGCCGGACGAGACCGCCGATTTCGAATATCAGCCAAGCGCGATGGGACGCATCTTCCCGATGCCCGGCGGATTGAGAGACAATGTGGAGTTCTATCTTGGCAAAACCATGCGCATTGACAAATCGGAGGGGCCGAGCCGCGTATACAACGACTTGGAGGAATACGGCAGACATCCGGAGAAAAACCTGCCCGCTGTGTTTGACGTGCTGAACTGTCAGGAGGGTTGCAACCTCGGCACGGGCTGCCGTCCCGGACGCGATGTATTTGAGGTCAACACCGTCATGGAGGCGCAGAGGCTTGAATCGCCCGGCGGACGCGACCGCGCTTATGTGACGGAACTATATGACAATTTCGATAAAACGCTCAAACTGGACGACTTCCTGCGCCGATACAAGCCGGAGCGCATCGCCGTCCGCAATGTCAGTGAGCGCGAGATCGAGGACGTATTCGCCGCGATGCACAAGACGGAAAAGTGGGAACGGCAATACGACTGCGGCGCGTGCGGCTCCAACACATGCGTCGATATGGCCCGTAAAATCGCCCTTGGGATCAGCCTCCCGTCGAATTGCGTTCAGCAGATGCGCCGCAATCTGCACAGCGAGTTTTTGGCGGCCAAACAGATCAACACGGAAGTGTCGGAAAACACGCAAAAAATCGTGGAGCGCTTCGACATATTTCATAACTGCGTCGAGCGCATTTCACAGCAGTTCGATTCGGTGAACCAGGCAATCAGGCAGTACGGCGCAATGGCGAACTCGATCGATCTCATAGCGAACCACATCACCATCATAGCGCTGAACGCCAAGATAGAGGCTGCGCGCGCCGGAAACGCCGGCAAAAGTTTCACTGTAGTCGCGAATGAAATACACAATCTGGCGCTTCAATGCAAAGAGACCGTGAAGGCCGCGCAGAATACGTCGGCCGAGTCGGCCCGCGCAACCTCCGCCATGACGGAAACCGTGAACGACATCAGCTCGTCGATGACCGTGGCCATGAATTTGGTGAAAGCAATCGCGCAGAAAACCACGTCGCTGGAAGAGGAGACCATATTCAAACACTTATCTTATCATAAACCGAGTGAGTGAAATAAATGGAACACGCTCTCGTTCAGCGTCTTTTCTCTCCGCTCCCGAACGCTATCAGCGCTTCTCTGAGCACCTTGCAGGCTATGGCGGTCGAGATGCCGGACGCGTCGTAGTGAGGGGAGAGTTCGCACAGGTCGAAACCTATTATATCGAGCCCGGCGCACGCTTCGACGCAGGCCAGCAGTTCCGCGAACGAAAAACCGCCGGCTTCGGGCGTTCCGGTGCCCGGAAACTCCGAGGGGTCGAGCACGTCGAGGTCGATCGTCACATAGGCCGGCCTGTCTTTCAGCGTTTCAGCCCTGCCGCGCAGACTGGCAGCGCCGAAACGCTCTGTCGACACATGTTCGCGGCCCCATTCGAATTCCTCTTTGCACCCCGACCTTATGCCGAATTGAAAGACAGAACCGTCTCCGACGAGTTCCCAGACGCGGCGGATGACTGTGGCGTGGGAGAGTTTCTCTCCGACGTAGTCGTCGCGCAGGTCGGCGTGCGCGTCGAAGTGTATCACGGCGAGGTCGCGGTATTTTTTCGCCGCGGCCCTGACGGCGGCAAGCGTCACAAGATGTTCGCCGCCGATCATCGCTGGAATTTTGCCGTCGGCGAGGACGCGCGAGCAGAAGTGCTCTATTTCGCCGAGCGCCCTGGAGGCGTTCCCGAAGGGCAGTTCCAGGTCGCCAGCGTCGAACACGTCGGTGTCCTCGATGCTCCGGTCTCGATACGGGCTGAACGTTTCGATGCCAGTCGATTCCGCGCGCATGGCCTGCGGTGCGAATCTCGCGCCGGGACGGAACGAGGCGGTAGAGTCGAACGGCGCGCCGAAAAGCGCAAATTTGGCTTTCTCGTAAGAAGAATCGCAGCCTATGAAGGTCTGGATGTTCGGCTTCATGTCACGACGGGTTTTCGAGCTGTTTCTTGACGTAATTCGGCAGCATGAAAGCGCCGGCGTGCAAATCGGTGTTGTAATAGCGCGTATCGATGCCGAGGACGGTCCACGCGGCGGAGTCCAGGTTCTCGACGGGGTCGGCTTTCTTGGACGCGAAGCCGAAGAGCCAGTGTCCCGACGGATATGTCGGAATGTGGGCCTGATACACGCGGCAGACGGGGAAGAATTCCTTTATCCGCGCGTGAGCCCTCTGCATGGCGTGCGAGTAATATCCATAGTACGGGTTCTCGTGCTGGTTCACCAGAATGCCGTCTTCGGTGAGGGCCTTGAAGCAGTT
>JAITRO010000134.1 GCA_031288335.1 Synergistaceae bacterium
GTCCAGCCAACTCCCCGTTTTGTGCCTCACACTGCCGTAACCGACCTCTCCGCCGAATCCCCACTCTCCGTTGCCGAGGCGGTCGGCGAGATTATCCGCCGCGTGGATCGAGGCGTTGACGAAAACGTTATCCACGTTGGTCATTCCGCCAAGCGCCCCCTGAAGCAGGATGCGTGAGGCGTCAGCGGTGAAATAGTTGTTCGCGGCGAGCCTCCCGGCGGAGGAATCTTCGTAGGCATCCCAGTAATAGCGCCTCAGGCCCGCCGTATACGCGAAATCATCGTGAACTTTTTCGGCGTCGTCCTCTCCGGCGACGTTTTTGCTGGAGTAGTGATAATTGCCGTCACTTCCGGCATATATATTGTCGGCGAGCGGCCCGTCCGACGATTTGGCGTTTTTCAAACCGGTTCCGGCAGTGCTTTCGAGCAGGGTCACATCGCCCAGATGCAGGCGCTTGGTCTGGTAGGGAGAGGTGATGAGCGGTTTTGGAGCGCCGTCGTCTCGATTGCGGCGCAAGGCGTCGTACTCGGGGTCGTCCATCTTCACGCCCTTTTCGATAAGTTGCAGGGCGAATCTTTCATGCTGTGCCGCGGCGTTGAAAACGGATAGGTCTGCCTTGCCGTCGGAATCCGGTGTTTTCATTTTGGTCATCAGGGCGTTCGGCGAGATATCTTCCATGTCGAAACGCATATAGTCACTATGATCGACATTGTCGGGTTTGTAGACGCCATTTGTCTGCCAGGACGCCTCCGTCATCATGTCGAAATTGCCGACCGTGTACCGGTTTTCCCCGGCGCCGGTTCTCGCGGGGTCGATGGAGCCGTTGGTGCTGAACTTCGCGTCCCTTCTCAGGAACAGCGTGCCGATTCCCACGCTGTCGGAGCGTCCGTCGAGGTTTCCGTCGGCGTCCGCGTTCCCGTAACCATATCCGCCGGCCGCCGTCTTCATATTCATATTGACGCGTTCGCCCCCGGAAATTTCCATTTCCTCGATCCACATGTGCAATTTGGCTTTCGTCTTTTCTATCTCGATCGTCAACGGGCTTTCAACCATCATTCTTCCGTCCAGATGAAAAGCGGCAGACCCGCCGCGGCCGCCGGCGCCTCCTAAGCTTTGGCGCGCATCGCCTGCGTTGCCTTCCGTTCCGCCGATGAGGCTCAATTTGACCTCATTGGCGGAATCGACTGTGAGGTTCACATCGGGCCCCATTATGAACTCCGCATCGCCGCCGTTGCCGCCGCGCCCGCCGCCGCCGCCGACCGACGCGCCGTTCTTGACATTGCCTGAGCCTCCATGTCCGCCGTCGCCGCCGTGGATATAGATATGCCCATCCAGTTTTATATCCGCTGCGTCGACGGTGAACACGGCATTGCCGCCGCGTCCGCCGTTGCCGCCTTTACCGCCCTTCCCCGGCGCTATCTGCTGCCACTTGACATCGGGATTTGGATGGCTTGCGCTGTTACCGCCGGCGCCGCCCATTCCCCCATTTCCGCCGTCTCCGGCGTCGATCGTAATACCGAGATATTCCGGGAAGAGATTGTTCTTGACGGTATCGCCGATCCCGTCGCCTCCATCTGATTTTCCCGACGAATCGGAGGCTGTGCCGCTGCTTGAAAAAACGTGATTGTCGGTATTGGCGTTGCCGCCGCCGCCGCCCAATCCCTCTGTTCCGCCGCCGCCGGGTTTGCCGTCCGCGCCGTACCAGCCGCTCTCATTGGGACTGTAGTTCGCGCCGCCGCCGATTCCGCCTTTACCACCATCGCCGTCAGAACCTTCATAACGGTAGCCGTTAGTGGAATCCAGATAATATCCGCCGCTGCCGCCAGCTCCGCCGCCGCCGCCGCCTCCTCCTCCGCCTTCTACCCAAACCGATCCGCTCTCCGCCGCAGCGTGGCTGACTTTAGGCTGTACGGAAAATATTACGCAAACGGCAGCGAGCGTCAGGATGATCATTCCCTTTGACGTTCGCGCTGATATTTGTCCATCATTGACAATTTTGTTTCGGGCTCCTGCCCTTCTGGTGTTTTTCACCAGTTCACCTTCTTTCATAAACATTGTTTTAGTGGATATACGCATAAAAATATAAATATATGTACTATATAAAAATAATCACCAACTATACTTTAGTGTCAAAATTTTAGACTAAAATGATAATATATAACAAATTTTTGCTTTATAATCCATTTTTAGCCTAAAATATAGCTGCGCTATATCGGACGAAGTATATCATAAAAAGAATGTAATATAGCCATTATACTTTAATTATTATTTAGCAAATTTTCCAAGCAGGGCAAGAGAACGGTTATATTTCCATTGCACCGACATATCCGGCGCTTACTTGACAAGCTTTGCCTAGATGCGATAATTTTTATGTAAGTGGCCTTGCTTGTACCAAAATCATAACTGTAAAGGGGTTGTGTGTATTGTGAAAAACAAAAATGGCGTTTGGATTGGCTTAGCGATACTCATCATAATAATCGGCTTTGTCATGGCGCAGAACAAGCCTGCGCCAGTGGTCCAGCAGCCGGCGGAAACCACGCCGCAGGCACGGAGCGAGGCCACCTCGGCAGAGCCGACCGCGGCTTCGGAGGAATCGCCGCGGGAAACTGTCTCGACGGACGTTCCGAACGAGGCTGTCTCCGCGCCCGTTTCCGCCGACACCGCAACGGAGGGAACTCCAGCCGAGCCCGAGGCATCGGCCGACACCGCGACAGCGGCAGCGGAAGCGCCAAAATTCCATATAGGCGTGGCGACACTGACCGTCTCGCAGGCTGAGGATACATACCGAGGGGCCGAATTCCTCATCGGGAAATACGGCAACGCGTCGGAGGGCGGCATGATAAGGCACGTCACCATGCCCGACAGCTTCATGTCCGAGATGGAGACCACCATCTCGCAGATAGTGGGCCTCTCCGACGATCCGCTGGTGAAGGTCATAGTGGTCGACGACGCCATTCCAGGCACCACAGAGGCGTTTCGCCGCGTCAAGGAAAAGAGGCCCGACATCATATGCCTCGCCGGCGAACCGCAGGAGGACCCCGGCGTCATCGGCCCGGTCGCCGATATGGCGATATACGTGGACAACATAGCTCGCGGCTACCTCATCATCAACACCGCCAAGCAGCTAGGCGCTAAGAATTTCGTGCACATCTCCTTCCCGCGTCACATGGGCTACGAGCTTCTCGCTCGCAGAAGGGCCATCATGGAAGAGGCCTGCAGGGAACTGGGACTCAACTTCTACTTCGAGACGGCCCCCGACCCGACAAGCGAGGTCGGCATAACCGGAGCCCAGCAGTACATCCTCGAACAGGTTCCGAACTGGGTGGAAAAATACGGAAAAGATACCGCGTTCTTCTGCACCAATGACGCCCAGACCGAGCCTCTGCTCGTCCAGGTTGCTAAATACGGCGCCATTTTCGTTGAACCCGACCTCCCATCCCCGCTCATGGGATATCCCGGGGCGTTCGGCATAGACCTAAAGGATGAGGCCGGAGACTGGCCTGCGATCCTCAAAAAAGTCGAAACGGTCGTCGGCGGCGCGGGCGGCGCCGGACGCATGGGCACATGGGCTTATTCATACGGATGGAGCACCACCTGCGCGCTCGCCGAATACGGCAAGAATATAGTCGAAGGCACGGCTAAACTGGGCAATCTCGACGATCTCTGGGCCGCCTATGACGTCTACACTCCCGGTGCGAAGTGGAACGGCTCCACCTACACCGACATAAACACCGGCGCTACGATGAGAAACCTCGTGCTGGTCTATCAGGACACCTACGTGTTCGGCAAGGGGTACATGGGCGCGGCGCAGGTCGAAATACCAGAGAAGTACATCACGAAGGTCGGCGCGCCTTCGGCCGAGCTCCCTGTCCCGGCAGCGGAGCCGGCTCCCGAACCGGCTTCTGAGGTCTCATCTGACGTTCCCGAGACGTCACCTAACGTGCCGGCGGTTTCAGAACCCGTAACGGAGTCCTCTCAGCCCGAGACTTCCGCACTGTCTCCCATCAAAATCGGCGAGATAGCCACCATAACCGGTGACTTTGCTGCCTATGGGGTAGCCGAGGAAGAGAGCGTAAAGATAGCTGTCAAGGAAATCAACGAGGCCGGCGGCATCCTGGGACGCCCGGTAGAACTTATCATGTACGACTGCCGCACGCGCAACGAGGACATGGTCAACGCGGCGCGCAGACTCGTTCAGCAGGATAAGGTCAGCGCTGTGATAGGACCCAGCGGTTCAGGGCTTTGCATAGCGGCCTCCCCCGTGTTCACCGATGCGCGCGTGCCGCACATCGGAACCCTGCCCACCAACCCTCTCGTCACAGTCGATGAAGCCGGCAAAGTGAAGCCGTACAACTTCAGGATATGCTTCCTCGATCCTTATCAGGGAAGAATCCTGGCGGTGTTCGCTACGCGGAATCTCAATGTCAAAACGGCCGCCGTCCTCTACGACGTGGCGAGCGACTACTCACAGGGGCTCCGCGAATTCTTCGTGAAAGATTTCGAGGCGTCCGGCGGCAAGATAACCGCCGATGAAGGGCACCGTTCCGACGACGTCGACTTCCGCGCCCAGCTCACCAAGATAAAGGACACAAATCCTGATGTGCTGGTGCTCCCGACAATGGGCAAATCCCTGCCGCTTGCCGTGAAACAGGCGCGAGAGATAGGGATCACCGTCCCGATAATCGGCGGCGACGGATACGGCGATTTCATGTGGGAGATCGCCGGGCAGGAAACCATGAAGAACACGTACTGGGTCAGCCACGTCGATAAGGCCGATCCCGCTCTCGCCGATTTCTTCAGGAAATATGAGCAGGCGACCGGCACTGAATGTCAGGAATTCATGAACGCCGTTCTGGCTTACGACAGCGTGTACTGGCTCAAGGATGCCATAGAACGTGCCGGCAGCGACAACCCTGAAAAGATAAAGGAAGCGCTCGAGGCCACCAACGGGCTCAGGCTCACCCACGCCACGATAACCATGGACGAGTTCCACAACCCGACGGGCAAGGACGGAGTCATCCTGGAAGCCAAGGACGGCAAAGCCGTCTTCCTCACCAAGATCAGACCGGAGATGTAGCCCAGTCCGCACATAATGTATTAAAAGGCTTCGCCGCAAGGCGGAGCCTTTTTGATGAAGAGGGTACAGAGAGCTTGCTCCCTGTAGGGTTCGGGCAGAGCCCGAGATTTTGACCCTATTTGTACGATCTTTTTAGGAGGTACATAAATGAATTACAAACCGGATATCGAGACAGCCCGGGAAACTGAGATGGAGCCAATCGTCAAAGTGGCCTCCAAACTGGGCGTAAAAGCTGACGAATTGGAACTCTACGGAAAATACAAAGCCAAAGTCACGCGAAAGCTGTGGGAACGCATTAAAGACCGTCCTAACGGAAAATTGATACTCGTCACCGCGATCACTCCCACCCCTGCGGGAGAGGGGAAGACCACAATGTCGGTCGGCCTCGCCCAGGCATTGGCGCTGATCGGGAAAAAAGTGACGCTCGCCCTCCGTGAACCCTCGTTGGGGCCCGTGTTCGGCATAAAGGGCGGGGCGGCCGGAGGCGGCTACAGCCAAGTCGTGCCGATGGAGGACATAAACGTCCATTTCACCGGCGATTTCCACGCGGTCACGTCGGCGCACAATCTGCTCGCCGCCATGCTCGACAACTCCGTTCAACAGGGAAACCCGCTCTCCATCGATCCCAGGAGGATAGTATATCGCCGCGTTCTCGACATGAACGACCGCGCACTCCGCAAGATAGTCATAGGCCTGGGCGGCGGAAGCGAGGGAGTGCCACGCGAGGATGGGTTCGACATAACCGCGGCCTCCGAGGTAATGGCGATCCTGTGCCTGTCGTCCGGCATCGGCGATCTCAAACGCAGGCTGTCCGAGATAATAGTCGCCTATAATTATGATGGGCATCCCGTCCGCGCGCGCGATCTCGAAGCACAGGGAGCAATGGCGATGCTGCTGAAAGACGCGATAAAGCCGAACCTCGTGCAGACAATCGAGCACGTGCCCGCCTTCGTGCACGGCGGCCCGTTCGCGAATATCGCCCACGGCTGCAACAGCATCATGGCCACGAAATATGGGCTCAAACTGGCAGACTATTTCGTCACCGAAGCGGGTTTTGCCGCCGACCTTGGCGCGGAAAAATTCTTCGACATCAAGTGCCGTCTCGCCGGGCTCAAACCAAACGCCGTGGTGGTCGTGGCGACCGTCCGCGCTCTCAAGATGCACGGCGGCGTCCCCAAGGAACGCCTGGCGGAAGAAAATCCGGCCGAGCTCGAAGCCGGAATACCCAACCTCGAAAAACACGTCGAAAACATGCAGTCCTACGGTTTGCCGGTGGTCGTTGCGCTGAACGTCTTCCCCACGGACACCGAGAACGAGTTGCGCACCGTCGCCGAAAAATGCGCGAAATTGGGTGCGCCGGTCGTACGGTCGGATGTCTGGGCCAGGGGAGGCGAAGGCGGTATAGACCTAGCTGATGCCGTAGTTGAGGCGTGCGGCAAACCGAATAATTTTCATTTCCTCTATAGGCCCGGCGCTTCGCCGACCGAAAAAATAAACGCCATAGCGAAGAAGATATACGGGGCTGCCGCCGTCAGTTTCACGGAGAAAGCCCAAAAAGACCTGCGGCAGATTCACGACTTGGGATGCGATGATTTCCTGATATGTATGGCCAAAACGCAATCGTCTCTCTCCGACGACTCCAACGCCAAGGGACGCCCCGAGGGTTTCACTCTTACAGTGAGAGAGGTCAGGCTTTCGGCCGGCGCGGGCTTCATCATCCCAATAACCGGCGGCATCATGACCATGCCCGGCCTGCCCAAACGCCCGGCCGCCTGCAGTATTGACATTGACGACGACGGGCGCGTATCAGGGCTTTTTTAAGAATTTGGGGAGGAGCCCCAAGTCTTATCTGTAAAAACATCACAATAGGAGGAATAAGAATGTCCCTTGGTAACGAAACGCTGAACAAATTTCTGGACGACCTGGCAAGCGATCTGCCGGCCCCCGGAGGCGGCAGTGTCGCCGCGCTTGGAACGTCGCTCGCATGCGCCCTCATCTCAATGGTAGCCAATCTCACGGTAGGCAGGGAAAAATACCGCGCTAACTGGGAAAAAATGGCGTCTGTCGTCGAGATGAGCGAACAGTTGAGGATGAAATCGCTCGCGCTGATGGACGAGGATGTCGAGTCGTTCAACGCGTACATGGCTGCCCTCAAGATGCCCAAAGAGACGGACGCCCAAAAATCCGCGCGTGCGTCTGAGCTTGAAAAAACCGCTAAACGTGCCGCCGAAGCTCCGCTTTCGATGCTGGAGCTTTGCGCCAAAACCGCCGAACTGGCGCTCCATGCCGCAGAATACGGAAACCCAAATACCGCCACCGACGCCGGCAGCGCCGCCGTCTTCGCGGAAGCCGCCGGGAAAGCCGCCGCCTACAACGTGCGAATCAACCTGTCCGGCATAAAGGACGAAGCATTCACCGCCCAGGCCGGAGAGAGAATGGAGAGAGCGCTCGCCGAAATCGCGAGGAACTGTAAACTGACCGAGGCGGCCATGGACAAAATTTTGAAATAAACCGAAAGGAGTTCGGGGAATTTAAGAATTTTTTAAATTCGCCTGCTATAATAAGGATATTGCGTAATATTGTTGTGCATTGAGGTGTGAAAAATGACAAAATTAAAATGTTTAAACGCAACTACAATCAAAGTCATAGCTATTGTGCTTATGGTCGCCGATCATGTGCACCAGATGTTCATGGACTTCGGCGCGCCGATGTGGCTCACTTATATCGGGCGGCTCGTATTCCCGTTATTTTTGTTCACGGCGGCGGACAGCTTTTTTTACACCCGTGACAGGAAAAAATATCTATGGCGGCTTCTTTTGGGAAGCTTGGCGATGACGGTAATGTCGTCGGCACTGCAGGATGCCCTGCCCAACGAGACGGTGGTGTTGGTGAACAACGCGTTCACCACATTTTTCATCGCCGGGCTTTACATGCTGTTCTGGGATAGGTTTTTCGACGGCGTCAAAGAGAAGAACACATGGAAAATGGTTTCCTCAGTCCTGCTGTGCCTCGTCCCAATTATCTCCGCGATCCCAACGTTAATCGTCCTGAGCAGTTTTACGGAACAACTGTCTTTCGGCACTTTGCAAGTGATTGTTTATCTGTCGATGTTAATCCCGAATATACTGACCACCGAAGGCGGGGCCATCTTGGCCGCGCTCGGATTCGCGTTTTATGTTTTGCGAAAATGGCGTTGGGCCCAAATCGCCGTTCTGCTGTCGGTATCGGCCATGATTTTTATCATGGGCAGCGAGAACCTGCAGTGGCTGATGGGGCTGGCCGCAATTCCCATGCTCATGTATAACGGCGAAAAAGGGCGCGGAATGAAGTGGTTCTTCTACGTATTCTACCCGGCCCATATATTCGTACTGTACATAGCCGCCACGCTGCTGGCGAAATCCGCGGCCTGACAAACACTGTACGGTTGCCTTTATTTCCGGACATTATATCTTTTGAAGCCAATATTTTCGGCATCTTTGTGCCTCATGAGCGTTTTTGCGAATCTCTTCAGCATTCCTACCCCTGAAGCCTCTGTCATTAATACTCCACTGCTGTCAATTTAACACTACAACGAACATAAGAATCTGTAGAACCATAAGATCAGGGTTCCATAATCCTGTATAATTTTTTGGAACCCACGTAAATACAGGGCTAAAAATTTTATGTTCGTTGTAGTGTTAATGTGATGGCGAGTTGCAAAATAAACGGACGACATTGAAGGAGACCGAAGTGAGATGACAAACCCAGGGAAGTTTTGTAAATGCCTCGATTGTTCGGTTGTTTTTTCGGTGGATGCGGATGTGTCGGTAAAATATTGTCCCATTTGTGGTTCTATAAATAACATGAACCACGCCGAATACAATATGAACGGCATCTGCGTCTTTTCTAAAGGAGGATATAAAGCTGCCGCCGGCACGCGGCATTATTGCGTCTTGCTGCGAAACGGGATGCTTTACGGTTGGGGGGCGAATGTCCGCAAACAACTCGGCGAGTGGAGAGACGACATTCGCAAACCCATTGTGAAAACTCCGACGATGATGCTGTATGACGTTAAAGATGTCGCAGTGGGGGATTATCATACTCTTGCGTTGTTATCCGACGGAACGGTACTCTGTTGGGGCGATAATGGCACGGGTCAACTGGGAAACGGCAACTTCGAGGCAAGCGGCATTCCCGTCAAAGTCAAACTCTGCGCGCCGGCAAAAAACGTATACGCGAGCGCGAACTACAGCCTTGCGCTTTTGGAAAACGGAGAACTTTGGGGCTGGGGAGAGAATGAAGGAGGCGGGATGTTGTTCCGCAGGTCGTTTGAGAACGCAAGGCTTTTCTCATTTACTTCGAAAACTCCTCGGTCAGCGGTACCTTTCCCGATGCTTCTGGCCGAAGATGTCACGAGCGTCGGCGCTTCAAGAAAAAGCATGGCGTTCATTTCCGGCAAAAATTTGTTCGTTTCTGGCAGGCGTGCGCGGGTTGGCGGTGACATCATTGAAGCTGCGGCAAGTTTGAGCGGCGTTTTCGTGCTGCAATCGGACGGTACATTATATTTCGCGAATATCCCCAATGAAAAATATGAGTTTTCAGATGAAGATTTAAGAAAATCACTGGAGGAAAAAGAATTTGTTTTGGAAGGAGTTTCCCAGGTAGTCTCTTGCAGTTTCGGCGCGCTGGCTATTTTAAAAGGCGGAAAGGTAACCGCTTTGGGAAATAACTTCCGTGGCTTGTTGTACGACGGAAGAGCAAAACACAACATATGGCACAGAAATCATGACAGCCTGGGTAAAGAAGGTATTGCTGTTTTCCCTGATGTCGCATCGGGCATTTCTTTTATTGCGTGCTCGGATTCTGCATCCATTCTCATTGACGAAACCGGCAAAGTTTTTGTGAGGGGTGAAGACGCGCTTCGATATTTCGCGGATGGCGGCGAGCGTTGGGGCGAGTCCGTCAAGATAATGGATGGCTGCGACGAAATCATCTTCGGCAAAAACCACGCCTTGGCCCTCCGTGACGGAAAAGTTTTCTCGTGGGGAGACAATATGTACGGACAATTGGGCAGGGAACACGCGCGATCCGGCAACGTTCCGCTTCCCGTCGAAGGATTGGGCGGCGTTATACAGATCGATTCAGGCGATAATACTTCTTACGCTCTCGATAAAGAGGGAAATCTTTGGGCGTGGGGCTTGCTGCCGCAGGAACTCTTCGATGTTGAAAAAGGCTGCATTTCGTCCTCTCCGAGATTGCTGTACACGGGCGTGGCGAAATTCATCAGGAGCAAAGGATCTTTTTGGGATTACGACAAGATTTTTTATCTCAATTTGGCTGAAGGAAAGAATGTTCTGATAGGGGAAGGATTTACGAGGTATTTCTCTAAAATACATTATAACGTTTGGATGAACGGGCAACCTTTCGAAGTGCCGGGCGGTTTAATGGACTTAAGGTGTTCTGTGAATAAAGCGCGGCTCGATTATGGCGATGGAGAAGTTTATTATGTCGACGACCTTTGGCACAGTTGGCGTGAACCCTCTTTGAAGAAAACAGGCAGTTCTATGAGCGATTTTGAAGACCGGGAAAAATCAACGTCCGAGGACGTTAGTTCCGAAAATGAAACAATCATCGAAAAAGAATTGAAATTCAAAGACGGGCGAACCGTCCTTTGCGTTGCGCTGTGTTTACCGGAAAGCGAAAGAGAGTCTTTGGATAAAGCATGGGTGCAAGCTCTTCGGGAAAACGGAGCGCATATAGAGGACAATCATCTCGTGATTGAAGAGGATGCGTCAATTTGGTATTCGAAAAGTGAATATTTGATAATAAAAAAGACGACAGGAGAACTTTTTGAGATAGACTTAGGCTATTTCGGATACCATTTAATAGAATTCGGTTTTTTTCATATTACCAAAACTCCGTTTCTCAAAGGAATGTTTCCTGCCCATGACGTGCCTTCTTTCAGCGACATAAAAGATAATATTTTATGCGACCGCCACGGAAATTTCGAATGTTATAAAAAGGATGACGGGAGTATTTGGACGCTTTTCCCGAAGATCGGCTACGGATATTATCCATTTGTACAACCCGATTTGATGTGGGAACCGGAAGACGTGAACCCTGTTCCTGCGGAGCGGGCGAAAAGAGCGTGGGGCGTTAAATTCAAAGATATCTTCCCCAAAGGGCAGGCGGCGCTCGCTCTTGCGGAAGACGGCACCTTATGGGGATGGGGAGTCAATTTCGACGATATCTTCTCGATCGGAGAACCGGCGTCGTCGTTATCTCCAATACCGATTGAATGGGGCGTAAAAAAGATAGTCTGCATCAGTTTTTACACATTGATTCTATTCTGGGATGGAAGCGTTAAAGAATATGGATCTGTCGTCAACAAATTTTCCGGAACGCGGAGCCGCATAAAGCCGTTCGAGGATCGAGCCATAGATATTTTTTGCGGTTATGACGATTTGGTTGCGAGCGGCAATGACGAAGACAATCTGTGTTGTTTCGTTCTTCTCGAATCGGGAACATTGTACAGGTGGCTGGTGTTTGATAGCGCAGCTATCGAAATGGGCGCGGATATGGCAACACTTGTGCGTTGCGAAACCGATATCGCGAATGTGCGTCATGCCGGGGGGTCAATAGAGTTCCTGTCAAAAGAAGGGGATATTCCCCATAAAATTTTCGTACCGCCCGCATACCTGCAAAGTCCGGCATATGAGGTTCGGAACGGAGATTTGTTCTTCAAGTCCGGAAAATACGAGTATTCTGGATATGGAAATCATTCATTCGCTGGGTTCGTCGGAGATGGGACGAGATGCCCCAAGAGTGAGTTCTCTTTGAAAATCATGAGCGGAATTCGTAAAATACGTGGAGACGATAATTTTCTGGCCCTCTCGGAGGATGGCAATATTTATTCATGGGGAAATAACGACTTTGGAGCGCTTGGAACAGGTGACCGAGAGGAACGGCTGTTCCCGTACCCGATTACACGTCCGCCGCGCAAGAAAAAGATAAAAATGTTATACGGGATCGGCGAAATTGGAAAACAGATAAAATCGATCGCAGGATCGCCATTCAGCAAAGAAGCGCTTGTGCCGATCATGAATAATATGACCGAAATATCTTCATGCCATAATGGCAGTCTCGCTCTCGATGCGGATGGAGGCTTATGGTATTGGCGAAACGGCATTTGCGATTTACCCACTAAGATTGACACTGATGGAAAAATCTCATTTATCAACGCTATATCCTCGAAAACGTGGTTTTTTACAGACACTTCGGACAAGTCGTATTTTATAGGACCATTTGAGGACGAACAAAGCACACTGCCGTCAATAGAGCGTCTAGCCGATGGAGTGAAGTTTGCCGCTTGTAATTTCGAGTGCATATATGTCATTGCTTCGGATGGAACGCTGTCCGGAAAAGGGAGCGACGAATTTTGCGGTTTGTGCGGCAAAGGTGACAGCGCTGAGGGGTACGTCAAGCTGATGCCGGACATTGAAACGGTTTGTACGCACGGAGGACTTATAGTGGTTTTGAGCCGCGACGCGTGCGTATGGTTTTGGGGAGACTTTGATTGGAAAGCTGGATATCGCCGCCGAAAAGACAAGGTTCAAACAGTGCCGCGAATGATATTCGAAAACTGCGTAAGCGTGGCGATAGGCAACGACAATGAAATCTATGCTGTCACGAAGTCGGGAAAGCTTTGGCAGGCTTCGCCGAAATGTGGTTTTGAAAGCGGAGAACTGCGCTTCGAGCGGATATTGAACGAAGATGTGTCAGATGTCGTGGCCTGTGGAGACGGTCTTATGTTCATCAAAAAAGACAGAACTCTTTGGAAGCTGCCCAAAAAAGAAGCGCCGTACAGTTCGACGGTTTCTTATAAAAACGCGATATTCATCTGCGGCGATGCGTTGTGTATAAGCCCAGGCGATGGATTGTCCTTCGTAATCAGAGAGGTGGAGGTGAACGGGCTATGAGTGAGAATTCAGGATACGCTGTGATTTTTTGCCCCGAGTGTTATGAATCTCAATATGTGCGTAATGAGGCGCAAAAAATTACGTGTCGTAACTGCGGGGAAAATTTCGATTTCGAAGATTTCGACTGCGGCGATTGCGTGGAACAAGACGCTCACGGCGTGGTATTGTCGAATCTCTTGCGTTCGGATTACCCTGACGTGAGGCATATGGGGCAATATTCCGCCGAATTGGTTTCGGATGACGGAACATGCCACTTGCCGGACAATAGGAGAGGGTTCAGCGACAAATTACGCATAAAGGTCAAAAATGGCGATGGATACGAAAGAATCAGAGATGACAGGCATGTACAGGCTTTCTGCCTTGGCGGAAAATACCTGTATTTTGCGGCGCGTGACGGTATTTTCAGGACCAAGCCATATATATTTCGCGACGATGAATATCCGGACGAAAAGCTATGCGGCAAATCTCACGAGATATACCTAATGATCGCGTACCGCGGTTATTTCGTCTTTCTGAGCAGATTGGAACAACTTTCCGGACACCTTTTAATAATGCCTCAGCACGGGGAATGGATTCGCTCTATCTGTTCTTCCGGCCTGATGAACATCTTCGGAAATTGGGCGTATTACGCGAAACGGCGTGACGATCAATCGATAAGCGCATTGGATTTGATTTTCCGCAAATCTCTCGATGGGAAAAAAGAAATCTTGATGACAATAAACAACGCCAAGGAAAGCGGATTGCACGTCAATCATTACGGGGTATTTTATACAGCCGTCGATGTAGTCGGTATCATACACAGAATCGGTCTGCAATCGCAGGTACTTTTCCGCGGGGATGAGCATTTCAATAATTATCGGGATACTAAAATGAAACTGGATAATTTCGACTATGATCTATGCAGAGCATATTTTCACGAGCCTTTCACGCTGGATGGCGACTATATGAACTGTGAAAATATCGTGAAAATTTCGGTTTTCGGCGAAAAATGGGAAAAGATAACTAAAGATGACTGACCTGAACTTAAAATCTGAGAGAGATAGCACAGCCATCCACGATGGCAAATCATCACCAAACGGAACAAAACTGGTATGACGGAGAGGCCCCGAAATGGTTTCATAATAGCCTGCTTTAGGTTTTTACACCGTTTTAAAAATTTACCGTGACGGGAAACCGGCAGTCACAACGAGCCTGTCCCTCGCTTCGCGCTCGGAGATTCCTGACATTTCGGCGAGTCTTCGGATGCCTCTCCCGCCGTGACCCGTCAGTTGCGACAGCACCCGGCGTTCGATTGTCCATGGACCGTCAGGATTTTCAGAGCGGAGGGACAGCGCGCGCTTCTCCGACATGGCGAGTTCGCCGAACGCCGGATGATAAGGACCGGCCACGACCGATTTTTTTAAGCTCTCCGACTCGGTCAGGCCGACTCTTATAACGGCAAAACCAACCCGCTCGGCCTCCAATATCGCCGCGCCGCCGGCCCTTATCCCTTCTTCAAGGCTCAGCGGCTCGTACTCCTCACGCCTGTACATTCGCTCCAACTCAGTGCCGCGGAGCACAAGACAAGGGTAGAGCCTGAAATGCCACGCAACATCATCCGGCATCATCGAACCGAGCGTCTTCACGTCGCGCGTCACGCTCTCCGCAGTCTGACGCGGCAGGCCAGCCATCATCTGAACGCCAAGATGAAAGCCGTTGCCGCGTATGCGCTCAATGGCCCGCATTATGGCCGCAGGATCATCGTCCCTCCGGCAGATTTTGAGGACAACCGGGTCGAGCGTCGGTATTCCCAACTCTATCGTCGCTATCGGATAATTTTTCAGGACGCGTATCGTCTCAAGCCCGGTGTCCCCGTCGAAGTCCCCAGGATACGAGGAAAACGTAACGGCGCTCCCCTCAGGCGCACGGCAGACAACATCCAAAAAAGCCCTCATGCGCGGCGTTCCGATGCGGGCGAAACTACCCCCGAAGAAACATAACTCGACGGGCGATCTTTGCGCCGACACCACATCCGCCACCGTTTCGGGCGTGACATGCCCACCGGCGCCGCGGGTTATCGCATTCTGGTCACAGTAAATGCACTTTCGTCCGCATCCCATGTGCGGCACGAAAAACGCTATTCGCCGCCGGCCCATCCAGAAATCCGGTGCGGTGGGGCCGAAAATTCAAATGCCCCACCGCAGTCCTCGTCACAGTCTTCGACGTTACGAGGCAGAATCCTTTGCCCTCCTGCCGCGGCGCGGCGCGGCGTTTTCCTCCTCGTCCCATTCGGTGAGCAGGGCATCCATCACCCGTTCCACCCTGCGGAGGTCCGTATCGGAAAGTTTCTTCTTTCGGAACCAGACGTCCACTTCCCCGCTCGACAACAGTTCTTCGAGCTGCAGCCTTCCGCCCTTGGAGGAATATTCGTCGACTATGTCGTTCACTGTAGCGGACAATGCTTCAGCAAGACGGTAGAGCAGTTTTATCGAAGGCACCCGCCTGTTGCTCTCGAGCGCCTGTATATAAATACGGCTCACCCCTACATTATCCGCCAGTTTCTGCTGCGTCAGTGAAGCGTTTTTCCTAAGAGTACGCAGTCTCAACCCAAGACTCATTTTTATTCCTCCCTCTTCGTAAGCCTGTTATCTGTTATCTTACTACGATATAAAAAAAGTGTACAGGCTAAAAGATCGGCGGCGCCGCCTGGACTTATACCCAACGACACGAGCAGTTCGCCGAATTCCCTAACCGACCCGTCCAAATCAGGTTCCAACGGGTCGAATTTTCGCGCTGTCTCGCGAACCCTATCACGATACTCATCTTCCCAAAAACTCATCCCTCCCCTATGAATCACGTTAGTATCCTCGCAAATCGTCATCAATTTCAGCAAAGCCGCTATCGCCGCGCCCCTGAGCGAAGCCCCGGCGGACAACGCTTCAGTGAGCGCGGTCAGTCCCACCCTGACGGAGGGAAAGCCTTTGGCAGCTTCTGTCCTTATCCCCCCCAAACCGTGGGCGAGATAGATACTCTCGCCGTGAGTGAGTTTTTCACTTCTTCGCGCCCGTTTTTCGATGCATTCCAAATCCATCGAAACAAGCGGAGAGATTATATCACCAGACACGCGCAATATGGCATCGCGGGCGAATTCATTTCGCCGCGCGCAGACTCCCGAAGAACCCGTTATCAGTGACAGCGCGAATATCAATCCCTTGTGAGTATTCACTCCTCCCGTCGCCTCATACATCGCACGCTCCATTTCGAGCCCAGTCGCGCGCAGTTTCTCCGCAATGCCCCTCAATGGTTTATAATGTCCCATGCGGAATCCGTCTGAGGCTTGAACGTGCCAATAAGGCGCGAGAGCGGAAGCTCCGAGGGCGAACGTAACCCAGTCCATGTCCGTGTGACTGCCAGGGGAATCGAGGCATACGAGCCCCGGCTTTGGGGAGAGCGCCAGTTCCTCGAATGATGCCAGCGCCGCCATGGAACCGAAGAACGCGGCGTATCGCGTATATTCCGGCGATTCGGAATCCATCCGCAAATCATTTTCGCAGGAAGGCGGAACGAAACCCATGAAAAATCTCCTTCGCAAAACAAGTATCACTATAATAACCCTTTCAGCCGTCTTTTTCGTAATTTTGTCCCGCGCGGATTCGTCCGCGATCGACGATGCCTTCTGGGCTCGCGATTGGGAAACGGCTGATGCGATATACTCGGCGTCCGTCTCCGACGACATGTCCTCCGAAACGTCGGCGCTCTCCCCCCGCGAAAAATCCGTGTACGCCAACGGCCTTTGGCTTCAAGGGCGCTATTCCGAGAGCGTTTCCATTTTAGAAAGCATACAACAAAATTTCCCCGAATACCTACGTGCTTACGCCTACATGCTATTCATTCTCGGTGCCGAACGAACCGACAGAAAACAAGACGCTTTCGAGCGCGGCCTGGCCCTTTGGAATTCCGGGCCGCCCGATACCGTAAAGTATTATCTCGCCTACGCAATGGCCCGCCTCTCCCGCGACCTTGAATACAAAGACGAATCGGTGGTCTGGTTCAGACGCATGTACGAGCTGGCCCCCGACAAAAAACGGGCGGCAGCGGCGCTCGCCGAAATAATGAACATCGGGGGCGCCAACGCCGACGATGCGGCGGCGATGCTGCTCCACTCCCCCGCCGACGCGCGCGCCTTCGCCATATTGGCCGCCGGGCCGGAACGGGCGAGCGGCTTGATATCTTACGCCCTTGGTTACATAGCTTACACGAATAAAAAATACGAAGACGCGATAAAATATTTTGACGCCGCGTCGGCCGACGTGGAGTATGGCGAGGCCGCACGCTACCACGAAGCATACTCGGCATATTATCTCAAAAAAGACGACGATGCCTATAACATCTGGAAAAATATCGCATTGTCCGGCTTCGATTATCCGCAGCGCTCCGTAAAAGCTCTCGAAACCCTGTCGCGCCGCTCGAAAAAAAATGACGTCATCAAACTCTTCGGGGAAGTCGCCTCACGGCGCGCCGAGAATTATCCTGACGTGGCGATCGACGCGCTTGCCTCCATAATGAAGATTGGCAGCACGAAAGAGGCTAAAGCGGCGGAAGAGACGCTCTTCTCGTCCCACACGTCAAGTGCTCAGGCCGCGACGATACGCTGGGAACGCGGATGGGCGTCGTGGAAGAACAAAAAATACAGGGCCGCCTACGACCAGTGGTCGTCTGGCTACTCGGCCTGCATTCCGAACGCGGAGCTGGCCTCTCGCCTCCTCTACTGGCAATCGCGCGCGCTCGAAAAGCTCAACAGCCCAAAGGCGGCTGAACGCGTCAGAAATGAACTGTTGTCCAACTGGCCGGGAGAATATTACGCGTTTCTAGTGAGTCCTGACGGAGGCATAAAGCAGGAAACCGTTCCCGAAAAATTCGTCGTATCGAGCGATCTGGCGGAATGGGGCTTCGTCTCTTACGCTAAGCTTGAGGGAACGAACATTCCGCCGGCTGACGCGACGAGCGCCGATGTCCCGACGCTCTACCGCTCCGCGCGCATCTCACTCTGGGATGGAGAATTCACCCCGACAGTCAGGATGTTCGGGACGATGCAACGAACGATGCCGCGGAGCGAGTTCGCCGCGTCAGAATTATTGAAGCTCGCTTACCCGCGCGCATTCGAGAATACGGTACTCGCGGCGTCTGAAAAGACCGGCGTTGCCCCCGAGATAATATGGGGCGTGATGCGTCAGGAGAGCCTGTATCAACCCGACGCGACGAGCCGCGTCGGAGCTTATGGCCTGATGCAGCTCATGCCGGGCACCGCGAAGGGCGAGGCAAAAAAAATGGCCGTATCCGACGACGCGTACCTGAACCCCGCCGACAACATAATGCTCGGCGCGAACCATCTTGCCGGTCTGTTCGCGCGTTACAAGGAAGCTCCCCTGGCGTTCGCCGCGTACAACGCGGGCGGCGGGCGCGTCAACAAGTGGACGCAGAATCCGATAACCGACATGGCGGAATGGATAGAGGACATACCTTTCAGGGAGACGCGAGGCTACGTCAAGGCCGTCACGCGCAACATCGAGGCGTATAAAACGCTCTACCCCAAAGGAGAGAAAAAAGGAGCGGACACAAAATGACTCGGGAAAATGACTCGGTACAAAAAGTGCGGGCGTTTCTGTCATCGGCGCGATGCGATTCGAAGATAGTTCACACGGATGAGACGATTTTCACCGTCGAAGACGCGTCGCGCGTCGTGGGCGTGCCGCCCGAGCGCATACTGAAAAGTCTGCTGTTCGTCAGGGACGACGGAGAGTGGGCGCTCGCGCTGATGAGCGGTTCGAACAGGGTTCACGACAAAAAACTGAGACGCGCGTTGGGCTCGGCGCGTAAAATTCATATGGCGGCGGCCGAAGCTATAAAGGCGTTTTCGGGCTTCGAGCCCGGCGGCGTCCCTCCGGTCGGCTACGAAAAACAGCCTAAAACGGTTCTGGACGAAGACTTGTTCAAATACGACACGGTATGGCCCGCCGCCGGCACTGACCACGACTTCTTCCCGATTTCGCCGGACGAACTGCTCCACATAACGGGTGGGATAAAAGCGAATTTGACATACTCCCCTCGCTAAAGCGAGGGGATTCTAGGATCGACAAAGATTGCCGGCCGGAGCCGGTCTTACATCTTCTCCTCTAAGAGTGGATGCCCC
>JAITRO010000150.1 GCA_031288335.1 Synergistaceae bacterium
GCCCCCGCCGCGCTTAAATCGAAGGACGCGAACTGGAAAAACTTCGCCGGAATGAAATACACGGTTCAGATCGCTCCGGAAGATTGCATAGGCTGCGGGCTCTGCGTCTACAACTGCCCGGCCAAAAACAAGGCGGACGCGTCGAAAAAGGCGATCAACATGCACGAACAGCTTCCGCTGCGCGCCGACGAACGCGATAACTGGGAATTTTTCCTGAGCATTCCCGACGTCAACCGCAACGAGCTTAACCACGCGTCCGTGAAGGACGTACAGCTGCTGCATCCCCTGTTCGAGTTCTCCGGCGCGTGCGGCGGCTGCGGCGAGACGCCGTATCTCAAACTGCTTTCAAGCCTCTTTGGGGACAGAACGCTCATCGCCAACGCCACCGGTTGCAGTTCTATATACGGCGGCAACCTGCCGACCACTCCGTGGACCATCAACGAGGACGGGCGCGGCCCGGCCTGGAACAACTCTCTTTTCGAGGACGCGGCTGAGTTCGGTCTGGGATACAGGCTGACGCTCGACAAGCACCGCGAGTTTGCCGTCGAGCTTCTGAATAAACTGTCGGGCGAGATAGGCAAGGATTTCGCGAAACAGATAATCGAAGCTTCTCAGAATAACGAAAGGGAGATTCACGACCAGCGCGACAGGGTTGAACTTCTGAAGGAAAAGCTCTCGTGGATGGAGACGGAGGAATCCGACGAACTTCTGAGCGTCGCGGACACTCTGGTCAAAAAGAGCGTATGGCTGATAGGCGGCGACGGGTGGGGATACGACATAGGTTACGGCGGGTTGGATCATGTCATAGCGAGCGGGCGCAACGTCAACATACTCGTTCTCGACACCGAAGTCTACTCCAACACCGGCGGGCAGATGTCCAAGTCGACACCTCGCGGAGCGGTCGCGAAGTTCGCCGCCGGCGGCAAGAGGCTCGGCAAGAAAGACTTGGCCCTCATAGCGATGTCCTACGGTTCCGTGTACGTGGGCCGCGTGGCGATGGGTGCGAACGATGCTCACACAGTGAAAACTTTCATCGAAGCCGAGGCTTATGACGGCCCTTCCCTCATCATAGCCTACAGCCATTGCATATCTCACGGTATAGAGATGGATCACGGTCTCGAACAGCAGAAGAAAGCCGTCGATTCCGGCCACTGGATCCTGATGCGCTACAACCCGGCACTGCCCGCCGAGGGCAAAAACCCGCTCTTGATAGACAGCAAGGCCCCAACGCTCCCGCTCGCGGACTACATCTACAACGAAGTCCGCTACAAGAGCCTCCGGAAAGCCGATCCGGCAACAGCCGCGGCGCTCCTGGCAGAGGAAGAAGCCGAACTCAAACTGAAGTGGCGTTACTATCAGCACCTGGCCGCCATGGATTACTCGGCGCAGTAAAATAGGAAAAAAACAAGAAGGCCCCGGCTCGCGAAGAACCGGAGCCTTCTTGTTTGTCGTTACGCTCTCATCCGCGCCTGATTTCTATCCCCTCATTTCGAACTTCTGGCTTTGGAATAGAGGTCGAACGCGACTGCTGATAGAAGTACGAAACCCTTGATGGCTTGCTGCCAGTCTGTGGAAATTCCGATAATGGACATGCCGTTGTTGAGCACTCCGATAAACAACCCTCCGACTACCGCGCCGATAACGGTGCCAACGCCGCCCGAAACCGCCGAGCCGCCCACATAACAGGCGGCGATGGCATCCATTTCGAAATTCTGTCCCGCTTTGGGAGTAGCCGCATTAAGCCTGGCGGCGAAAATCATGGCGGCCAGGGCGGAGAGTATCGCCATGTTGGTGTAAATCCAGAACATAACCCATTCGGTTTTAATACCGGAAAGTTTGGCCGCTTTGATATTGCCGCCCAACGCATAAACATGCCGCCCCTGAACCGTACGGGTCGTGACAAAATGGTACCCCATGACCAGGATGCCCAAAAGGATGAGGATGTTCGGGAAGCCTCTGTACAATGCAAACACGACGGTAAAGGCCATAAGTACCACCGCGATGAACGCCACTTTGGCAATCCAAATACCGACAGGCAGCACGTCGAAACCGTACGATTTTTGCCCTTTACGCTTGTGGATCTCGCTTATTACAATAAAGGCCACAATGAGCAGTCCTATGATAATTGTGAGCAGATGCAGACTTGTCTCGCCAATTCGGAAACCGTCTACAATATCGGGGATGTAACCGGACGCGATGACCTGGAACATTTTCGGAAAAGGCGCTTTGGTCTGTCCTTGCAAAATAACCTGACCGAGGCCGCGGAATACCAACATTCCCGCTAAGGTGGCGATAAAGGGAGGGACGCGCACGAAGGCGATCCAGAAGCCCTGCCACGCGCCTATCGCAGCGCCGATGAGAATGGCTACGAACATGGCCGCTATGGGGTTCCAGCCAAGACCCATGGGCGGATCACACATCATCACCCCGCAGATGGCGCCGACGAAACAGACCACCGAGCCCACCGAGAGATCGACATTGCCGGTCAAGGTGCAGAGCAGCATCCCTACCGCCAGAATCAGGACGTAACTATTCTGCAGGACGAGGTTCGTCAGATTCAGCGGCCTGAAAAAAATACCTCCCGTCATAACGCCGAAAACAATCATAGTTGTGGCAAGTGCGATGACCATCACGTACTGCCTGAGATTCTTTTTTAAAAGTACCAATAAACTGTCCATTCCGTATCTCCTCAATTGCTCAGGATATGACGCATAATTTCCTCCTGTGTCGCCGTTTTTCCCGGAAGCTCCGCGGTGATTCTTCCTTCGCTCATGACATATATTCGATCGCACATGCCTATTATTTCAGGCATCTCGCTGGATATCAGGAGACAGGCCATTCCCTGCGCGGCCAGTCCATTGATTATCGTGTAGATTTCATACTTTGCCCCAACATCTATGCCCCGCGTCGGCTCATCCAGAATCAGAATCCGCGGGTCCGAGAAGAGCCATTTGGAGAGCACCACCTTCTGCTGGTTACCTCCGGACAGGTTCCCCGCAAGCTGTAAAATAGACGGCGTTTTGATGTTGAGGCGCTGCCTGAAAACTTCGGCGGACCGTATCTCCTCATGTTCATTTATAATGTTCCACCGAGCGATCTTTTTGAGTTTCGCCAGGGTAGTATTCTCTTTTATGGTTTGAATCAGCACCAGGCCAAATTCTTTGCGGTTCTCGGTGACATATGCCACCCCATGATCTATGGCTCTCGAAATTGTACCGAGATTTGCTTCTTTCCCGTTAATGAAAGTCTTCCCGCTGATATTTTCCCCGTAATACCTGCCGAAAATACTGGTGGCAAATTCCGTGCGGCCGGCCCCGACGAGACCGGCAAGCCCGACCACCTCGCCTGCCTTGACCGTGATATTGATGTTGTCGAGTTTTTTCCTGTCGGGATTGTCCGGGTTGTATACCGTCCATTCCCGTACTTCAAAAATCACATCGCCCGTCGTGTTTGTCCGTTTTGGGAAGCGGTCCGTAATCTCGCGGCCAACCATCCCCTTGATGATCCGGTCTTCGCTGATGGCCGCCGCGCCCCTGCCCCGATCCACATCTATGGTCTCGATCGTTTTCCCATCCCGCAGTATCGTTATGCTGTCCGCGACGGCGGCTACTTCGTTCAGTTTATGAGAGATCAGGACGGACGAAATATCGTGCTCGTCCCGCAACTCTCTCAGTATGTCGAGCAAATGCTCGCTGTCTTTTTCGTTGAGTGCGGATGTCGGTTCGTCGAGAATCAGGATCCTCGCGTTTTTGGCGAGAGCCTTGGCGATCTCCACCATCTGCTGTTTGCCCACGCCCAATTTATTCACCGGGGTATTGGGGTTTTCATTCAACCCCACCTTCTTCATGAATGTCATCGCGTCTTCCCGCGTTTTGTCCCAGTTGATGATATTATAACGGGCCCGCTCGTCGCCGATGAACATATTTTCAGCTATGGAAAGATAGGGCGACAGAGCCAGTTCCTGGTGAATGATGACGATGCCGGCTTTTTCGCTGTGCCGGATGTCGCTGAAAGCGCAGCGTTTCCCGTCGAAAAGTATCTCCCCCTCGTACTCGCCTGTGGGATAGACGCCGGAGAGCACCTCCATCAAGGTCGATTTCCCAGCGCCGTTCTCCCCCACCAGAGCATGAACCTCCTTCCGTTTTACCTGAAGGTTCACATTGTCGAGCGCTTTCACCCCGGGAAACGTCTTGGTGATGTTTTTCATTTCCAAAAGAATACCGTTATCGGTCATATCTGCCTCTCATAACAAGTGATAACGATCGAAGAATTTTCAAATGCGAATCGGAGTGAAAGTTCATTTCGCGAATCTTCCAACTCCGATTCGTATGCCGTTTTCGTTCTTTTAATTTAAAGTCCGACTTCCGCCGCGGTATGATACCCTGTATCGACCACGTCTTTCTTCAAATTGTCCTTTGTGACAATGACTGAGTCGAGCAGAAGAGACGGGACGATCTTGGCGCCATTATTGTAACTCGTGGTATCCAGCGTTCCTACGGGTTTGCCGGTCAGGATATTGTCCACGAGCGTGACCGTGGCCGCGCCGAGGCTGCGTGTATCCTTGAGCACCGTGGCGTACTGTTCGCCCGCCAGTATTGATTTGCAGGAAGCCACTATACAGTCCTGACCGCCGACGAGAGGCAGAGGTTTGCCGGCACTGCCGTAACCGACCGCCTTACAGGCTTCGAGGCAGGAAAGGCTGATGGGATCGTAAGGCGAAAGTATGAGATCGAGCGTCGCGTCGGTGTAGAAGGCCGAAAGCAGATTTTCCATGCGTTTCTGCGCTTCCGCGGCATCCCAGCGGAGTGTGCCGCATACGGTGCGTTCCGTTTGCTTAGAAAGAACTACAAGCGTGCCGTTGTCGAAATAGGGCTTCAGTACGTCTATGGCGCCGTCCCAGAATCCGACCGAGTTGTTGTCGTCCGGAGAACCGGCGAAGAGTTCGATATTGAGAGGCTTCTTTGCCGGGCTGTCGAGTTTTGCGCCCTTGACCAGAATTTCGCCCATCTGACGGCCGACCTTATAGTTATCGAAAGACACATAGTAGTCCACATTGGGGCTTTTCATCAGAAGCCGGTCGTAAGCTATGATTGGGATCTTGGCCGCGGCGGCGTTGGCAAGCACATCAGACAATGCCGAACCGTCGATGGACGCGATGACAAGAACTTTGACTCCTTTAGTGATGAGGTCTTCGATCTGGCGTACTTGGGTGGGAATATCGTCGTCGGAAAATTGCAGATCCACGGCGTATCCCAGTTTTTCCAGACCTTCTTTGACCGCCGCTCCGTCCTTGTTCCAGCGCTCCTCGGAACGGGTCGGCATCACCACGCCCACCAACTCTTTGCCGCTGGCCGCGAAAGCCACGCTCGCCGCCAGAATCAGCGCCAGAAACAAACACACCGTCTTTTTCATCCCTCATGCACCTCCGCAAATCTATAATATTGTTTGTTAAAAAATGAGCATATTTACCATATATTATGAACTGCGATTTGTCAATATACTTATTTCGTCATTCATTTTTTAATTTTGCGCTGGTTATCCATTCTTTTCAATATGAAGGCTTCGACGGCAAGTACAGGCAACTCAATCAACGGCCCAATCACCAAGACCAACATTATTACCGGTTGAAACGGGAATGTAATTGTAGCGATTGCCAACGATACTGGAGAGTTTCGGGCGGAAGTCGTAAATATCAACGGTATTGTGTCCTGAAACGATTGTTTGACGATGTTTCCCACGAAATAAGCCAAAATAAAATTCACAACAAAGAAAATCAACAACGGAATCAATAGCGTCAAGAACACAAAAAGGTTTTTCAACAGCAATGAACCCTGCGACGCAAACATTGCTATTATCGCCAGGCACAAAAGCAATAATTGAATATCATCGGATTTTGACAGTATGACTCCCATAATGTCCTGCTTGTTCGATTTGGACAGTGCAAGTTTTACAAGAGTCGATAGAAGCAGCGGCATGATGAGAACCATTCCGATACTTTTCGTAATCACGAATAGTTCAAAAGAAACCGAAGCCCCCATAAACATGAATAAATAAGCGGGAAGTAAAACAATTTGCAAAATGAGGTTCAGCGGCAAAACAGACGAGCCAAGAGCCGCATTTCCCCCCGCCAGGCCCGTGAAAATCAAATACCAGTCAGTACAAGGCGTCACCATGAGCATTATGAAGCCTATTTGCAGGTCAATAGATTCGGACAAAAAGAATTTTGACAGCGCAAATGCGAACAAAGGTGTCCATACAAAATTTATAAGCAAGGAAGAAAGCGAAAAGCGAAAATCACGAAATGAGCGTGTTATTTTCCCGATGTCCACAGACAGGAATACAAAAAACAGCATGATCATCAGGAAAATTTCGATGTACGCGCTTGAATGTTCAGCGATAAACGGGTTTAATTTTCCTACGGCAATACCCGCCAGCGCTGCTGAGACAATGAAAACGGGTTGTAATTTTGAGAATATGCTCACGTTGTCCTTCCTCTCGTTCGACAACTTCTTTAGTCGTCATTAAATCCATGGCTGAACTTATCACAAAGAAATCTCGATAATCTAAAGCGGGCTGCGCCCGCAACCCAAATTTTTGTTTTTTTATTGGTGAAGTGTGTCCGTAAGGTACTATATTATATTTTAGCATGACCAATCCTACGTCGTAAGTCAATGACTGCTTTTTATGCCTGTCCTTGTGCTTGTCCAGCAAGCGGCCTTGCGTGCCTGCCGGTTTCGTGTTACCATATCCACGCTAAAACGCACGCCGGAGGATCGTCAGCTTGTCGCCTGATAGGGCGGGCATGACGAGATGAGGACGGCGGAGGAAAAACAAGGAGGAATGAATTTGGGCGTTGTCAATATGAAGCAGCTGTTGGAGTGCGGCGTTCACTTCGGCCATCAGACCCGCAGATGGAATCCGAAGATGAAGCCGTATATTTTTACCGAGAGAAA
>JAITRO010000179.1 GCA_031288335.1 Synergistaceae bacterium
CCGAGCGCGAACTTACTTCCCGTCTCGACGGCGGTCTGCACCTTGTTCTCGATATAATGTTTCCATGCCTCGCTCTCCGCTTTAGACACCATCCAGTTGCTCACGAAGAACAACACCACCACCGCGAGCAGCATAGCCGCGCCCTCGATTATCTCCTGATTAGCCGTGCCGCTTATCTTGAAGACATATTGCAACGCCACGGCAGCGACCGCCGACGCTATCAACGCGCCCACCGCGCTTCCGTAGACGACCCTGTTCGACGTGCCGTTTCCCGAGCGGATCAGGTACGCCGCTATCGCAGCTATAACGAGTATCGCCTCGAAACCCTCGCGGAGGATTATCAAAATGGAGGCCATGAAGACGCCTGCCGCGCTCTCTTCTTTGCCGTCGAGCTGATTTGCGTCCTCGCGGAGCATTTTTTTGAGCAGCTGCAGAGATTCCCGGACTTCGGAGAGCGAAGCGCCCTCAGTCATCAGGCGTTTTATCGCGCTGAACTGATACTCGACGGTCGACGCTCTTTTGCCGGAGACGTAAGAGAGAACCGCCCGTTCAACGCCCTCTTTTTCATAATAACCGAAGTAGGCGTCGTTCACGAAATTTTTCGAGGCATCGGCGTCTCCCGCTCGGTAAGCATCGTCCGCTTTGTCGAGCACCTTGTGCATCTCATCCACTATTTCGTTCCACGAAGCGTACTTCGCGGCCTCAGCCGCCGTAACCAGGATGGAGATCACTAACAAAATAAAAAGTATGTTTATAAAAACACTTTTTTTCACGTAAATCAACACCTCCTCAGCAATATATCCGTAAAAACGCTGCGGACAAAACTGAAACCTTCCCAAACCACACGCGAAATACCCTATAAAACTTTGTCATCCCGTAATAATGTACTTAATTATATCGGCTGTCATAAACAAACCCTGCCGATTCTTCAACCTCCTCAATTGTGAGGAAGCTTTGATGCAGGGATATTACATCAGGAAGTTGAGTTTGTCAAACACAATTTTAAATCGGAAAAAACCCGGCAAGGCATTCATATGGAAAGATATTAGCGATTATTACGGGCAAAAATTCATTAAAAATTATATAAATGATTTAATAAGAGAGAAATATATCCATTTTTCAAGATAGCGGCATTGAATAAAATCGCTCTAAGATATATTATTATAGTTGATATCACAAACTTTTTAGGAGGTAAATAGTATGAAGAAGTTATCTATTTTTGGGTTTATGGCCGCGTTTTTGGTATTATGGGCGTCAATCGCTTCCGCCGCGATAAAGCTGCCCGATCCGCAGACCAGCGGCGGGATGGGTCTTTTCGAGGCGCTGAAACTCCGCCAATCCGCGCCGGGAGGCAATTTCCCGAAAGGGGAGCTGTCAGCGCAGGAACTGTCGAATGTTCTGTGGGCGATGTCTGGCCTCAACAGGGGCGATAGCGGGTGGACTGTGCCCATGGCGAACGGATTGCCGCCTTACGTTCGCATATACGCAGCCACGAAGGACGGGACGTTTTTGTACGATTGGAGCAGGCACTCCCTTGAGGATATCTCGGACAAGGACATCAGAGCGGACATCGGCGCGCAGCGGTTCGCGGCGGACGCGTCGTGTATCCTTATATTGGTGGAGGACGGAGGGACGCTCGCGGAGCAATACGGCGACGAGACGGTGGAGACCGAGTTCGCGAACGTGGCCGCCGGCGCCATGACTCAGCACGCGTATCTCGCGGCCGCCGCGATGAACTTTGGCGCGCGCTACATACATTCCATGAAAATCGAGAACATAGTCTCGTCCCTGCGCCTTCCGGAGACCGACAGGCCTATATGTATATTTTTGCTCGGAAAATAACCCACCTATTGCCCGTGACATAAAACGGGCGGATATTATTCCATGACATAACGGGCGGATATTATCCGCCCGTTATTTGTATAGTAATACCTCAAGCCACGGATTAAAACTTCGGCGCTGTTTTTTCGATATGTTATAATACTTTTGCTTTATAGATCCGTAGATTACGGAGGCGTTGCGTGCGGATCAGGACTAAACTTTTTTTTATTATGACGCTCGCGGTTCTTCTCGGTGTTTCGGGTACCGCACTTGTTCATTATTTAGTTTTAAGGGCGGAATTGATCGATACCCGAAAAAAGATGGAGATCGCGGTTGTGAGGAATTTGACCGACAATATCGAGAACAGCGTGTTTACTGTGACCGAGGTCGTCAAATTGGCCCGCTCGCAAAGGGATGTGATCAATTTTCTGAGTCGCGGCGGCGTTTCCGGCGCGGAGGTTTATTCGTCCCTCTCGGCGATGGGGGGCATTTTGCCAAAATCGTCCCACGTGACGTTGACGGACGTTTCGGGGCGCGAGCTGTTGTCAGGCGAATCGGGAGCGTTCTTTCCCGCATCCGCGGCGATAAGCGAAGGCCTTGCGCTAGCTGAGCGCGTCTCGCCCGACGGAGTCATCGCCGGTTTCTATGCCGCGAATGAAGCGGGGGTGTACTGTTTCGTCATCTCGGCGCCCGTTGTCCATGACGGACAAAACATAGGGGCGGTCGCGGCCTGGATGGAGCCGCAAGCGCTCATCGACTGCCAAAATCCGCCCGATTTCGGCAATGATTTGGACTGTGTCCTCGCAATGCTGAGCGGCGACGGCAAAATATTGGCGCGCGTCGGAATGCCGGAATACCAGCCGCAAATGTCGGCTGAATCGCTTGCGGCTCAGCTGTCAGACGGCATGAAGGCCGGCTCGGAAGGGATGTTGGAGGACGAGGACGTGTTCATCTTTTACGCTTACGTGCCGAAGCTCGACGTCTTCGTGGTCTCTTGCACGCTAAAGTCCATTTTTTGCAAGCCTTTGGCCGCGTTCCGAAATTACAGCATCATATTGCAGGTGATTTTGCTGCTGATAGGGCTGATATATGCCCGAAGCCTCTCGCGCTCGATAATTCCGCGTCTCGAACGCGGAACGGCGTTTGCGGACGCGGTAGTGAACGGCGATATACCCGACGAATTGGAGATAAGCCAGGATGAACTTGGCGTGATGTTCAACGCCTTCAACATCATGGTAGGCCATCTGAGACACGCGGCCGACAATGGGCTCGAAATGGAGCGTCAAGCCCGGCAAATGGGCCGAGAGCTTATGATTCAGAACGCCCGCCTCGAAATATTGATAGCCGACCGCACCGAGGAACTCGAAAAAGCCCAAATACACACAAAAATGCTCATCGATGCCGCCCGCGAGGCGATAATCGAGATAAATTCCGAGCATAAAATCGTTTTCGTCAACTCGACGACGAGCCGGATGTTGGGTTTCAGCGAAGAAGAGCTTGTGAGGCAGAACTTTTTCGATATGGTGAAACACATGCATGGGATGGGCAAAGTGTGCGACAATGAGGAATGTCCGTTCAGACAAGCTGTAAAAGGGCATGAAGAGGACAAAATTTACGACACGTATATCGTTAAAAAGAACGGCCGGACAATTCCGTCGTTGGTGTCCGTGACCCCCATAAACCTCATAGGCAACACGACCGGAATGATAATTTCGCTGATCGACCTTTCGAAATCACGCGCTCAACTGCAGGAACTGCTGGATTCCAGCCCTACCGCCATGGCGATTGTCAGCAACGGAACGGTGTACCACGTTAACGAAAAGGCCATAGAGATGTTGGGTCTGAACAGGGGCGGCAGCGCCGATAAAATTTACGGCAACCTTAGCGAGGCCGACCGCGAACAGATAATGTCCCGCCTCAGTGAAGGATACACCATAAAAGATTATCCCATGACAATGCACGGCGTTTTTGGCAAACGGTACGATGTCCTTTTTACCTCCCATCCGTTCGAATACGATGGCATATTGTCCTGCGCGGAGTGGATGTCCGACGTCACGACCATCACTCAGGCTAAGGTCATCGCCGAGAACGCGGCTCAGACGCGCTCGCTTTTCCTCGCGAGGATGAGCCACGAGATACGGACCCCGATGAACGCGATAATGAGCCTGAGCGAAGTCGAGCTGCGCAACGACCTTCCCGGCGAAACCCGCTCCAATATCGAGAAAATCTATAATTCGGGCTCCATGTTGATGTCCGTCATCAACGATATTCTCGACATATCGAAGATCGACTCGGGGAGTTTCGACATCATTCCGGTGGAATACGATTTCGCGAACCTGATAAGCGACGCCATACATTTCAATGTGGTCCGCATATCCGGCAAACCCATAAAATTCGAGTCATCCATCGACGAGATGACGCCGAAGAAATTGATAGGCGACGAGATACGAATCAAGCAGATACTGAACAACCTCCTGTCGAACGCATTCAAATACACGCACGAGGGAAACGTCTGCCTGTCGGTGCGCTGCGTCATCCAGAACGACCGCGCGGTCATGTCATTTTCGGTCAAGGACACCGGTATCGGCATAAAACCCGAGGACATGGAGGATCTGTTCGGCGATTTCAGACAGTTCGACAGACTGACCAATCGCAAGATCGAGGGGACGGGGCTGGGCCTTGCCATATGCAAAAAACTCGTCGAACTGATGGATGGGACGATACGCGTCGAGAGCGAATACGGACATGGCTCGACATTCACCGTGACAATACGCCAAAAAATCGCCGATCCAACGCCTATAGACACGGAGACCGCCCATGCCCTCAAGACGTTCCGCCTTCAGGATAACCGGCACGCCAAAGTGCTCTCTTACAAACAGATGCCGTACGGCAAAGTGCTGGTGGTCGACGACGTAATGACGAATCTCGACGTGGCGAGAGCCTTGATGCGGCCGTACAAACTCACCGTCCATTGCCTCGGCGGCGGACGTCAGGCGGTAGAAACCGTCCGCGAGGGCAATATAGAGTACGACGTCATATTTATGGACCACATAATGCCCGGGATGGACGGCATAGAGGCTGTGCGGACAATTCGCGGCATCAACTCCGATTACGCGAGGAAAATCCCGATAATAGCGCTCACGGCCAACGCGCTCGTGGGCAACGAGGATATGTTCCTCAAAAACGGTTTTCAGGGTTTTATCTCCAAACCTATTGACGTGCTGAAACTTGACGCCATCCTGAACGAATGGATAAAAGACAGACGAGAGCCCGCACAAACAAGCATCCCGCGGACGCAAGCCGTGGACTTGAAAAATATGAACTTGAAAAATGAAAACGGGGACTTGCGGACCGAGGATGCCCCGGAAATTTCGATTGACGGGGTTGACGTGGCGGAGGGCATAGCTCATCTTGGAAGCGCGCAGGTCTATTGTGAAATTCTTTACGATTACGCGCGGCATACAGAGACGCTGATCGACAATATCCGGGAAGTGACGCCGGAGAATCTGGGAGACTACACCGTCACGGTGCACGGCATCAAGGGGGCGAGCTTGAGCATATCCGCTTACCGCGTGGGGAAGCTGGCCGAACGTCTGGAGAGCGCGGCGCGCAAATCGGATTACGGCACGGTCGCGTCGCTCAATGGGAAATTCATAGCGTCGGCGGAAAAGCTGATATCGGATATTCGCGCGGTGCTGGACGTCCAGAAGGGCGATTCCACTGAAAAAAACGAGTTCCGGAATCACGCGGACGGATGATTTCGTCATGAATAAAATGGCGAGACCCACGTCGTCCAAGGTAATATCGGCGCTCTTCAATATTTTGCGGTCGTCTTCGCCGCACGGCGCGCCATTCCTCGATCTGTTCGCCGGAACGGGGTCGGTCGCCCGGCGTGCGCTCGAAGAAGGCGCGTCTTGCGTTCTGTGTGTCGAATCGGACGCGGGCCGCGCGAACGCCATTTCACGCGGATTCGCCGATGCCGGATTTGCCCCTGAACGTGCTTCCTGTGTGAGAGGCGACGTGAGGCGCGTGCTGCCTCGTCTCGCCAAAAGTGCAAAAATTGCTGGAAATGCCAAAATTGCCGAAATTACTGAAATTACCGAAATTACTAAAAACTTTTTGCCGCGCGAGTTCGGCGTGGTGTTCGCCGATCCTCCTTACTGCGCCGGCTGGGGCGCGTCGCTTCTTCCTCTCATGGCGGACAACTGGGACGTGGTAAAACCGGGCGGCGTATTCATATTCGAACATTCGTCAAGAGAGCATACCACGGATTTTTTGATGGCTGGGGATGATAAAATATACGGGGAGACAGTGCTTTCATTTTATTGGAAAAGAGAGGTGAGCAACAAATTGTGAGTAAGGCCGTGTATCCCGGATCGTTCGATCCTTTCACCAACGGACATCTCGACATAACCCAGCGCGGCGCCACGATTTTCGACGAACTGCTGGTCGCGGTTCTGTTGAACGACAGCAAAAACGCCATGTTCAGCGTCGAGGAGCGCGTGACCATGGCTTGCGAGGCGACCGTTCATCTTCCCAACGTGAAAGTGCTGTCGTTCGACGGACTTCTCGTTGATTTCATGCGCAAGGAACGAAGCAGGGTCATACTCAGGGGGTTGCGCGCGCTCTCGGATTTCGAGTACGAGTTTCAGCTCGCGCAGATGAACAAGCAGTTAGCGCCCGAAATGGAGACGTTCTTTATGGTCACGGACGCGAAATACTCGTATCTGTCGAGCCGGGGCGTCAAGGAAGTCTTCGGTTTCGGCGGCGCGATACACGAGTTCGTGCCGCCGGGAGTATTCAGAAGAATGAGGGAACGCGTGCGCCCCAGGGGGATATGAATTAGCGTTCCAACAGCGCCTCCGCGGCTATGCTCGCGTTAACGAAGAGGTGAGAACCGTGAAGTCTTTATTTGACAGTACAAAAATAGGAACACTGCCCATGCGGAATCGTTTCATCCGAGCAGCCATCTCCGACACCGCTTTCGACGGATTCGTGGGCGAGACGCTGATTACCGGCTATTCGGCAATCGCGGCCGGCGGCGTGGGCGCCATCGTCACAGGCATGGCCACAGTCGACGGAGAGGAGCATATGTTTCCCGCGGCGGCTCTTTGCGGCGACTCGTTCGTTCCGGGACACAGAAAGCTCGCGGAAGCCGTGCATAAATACGACGTCAGGTTGATCGCGCAGCTGGCTTATATAGGCTCGTACGCGACCGTCGGCGACAATAGCTGGATAGTGGCGCTGGCCCCTAGTTCGGTGCCCAATATTGTCACCGGCGCACCGGCGAGGGAAATGCGCCTCGGGGAGATAAAATTAATCCAGAAAAGATTCGCGGACGCGGCCGCTCGGGCTCGCGGCGCCGGATACGACGGCGTTGAGATTCACTCTGCCCACGGTCTTCTTTTAAGCCAGTTTCTCACTCCTTATTACAACCGCAGGACCGACGAGTACGGCGGTTCTGTCGAAAACAGATCGAGGATGATACTCGAGACTTACACTCAGAT
Source organism: Synergistaceae bacterium (assembly GCA_031288335.1). GTDB lineage: Bacteria > Synergistota > Synergistia > Synergistales > Synergistaceae > JAIRKI01. Next base: position 7,329 of record JAITRO010000179.1, read on the forward strand.
ACGGAGCGCGACCGGATACGATTTTCCGGTCTGGGTGAAGCTGAACTGCGATGACGGCATAGAGAACGGCATCACCGAAGAAGACTTCCTCCGCGTCTGCAAACTTCTCTCGCAAGCCGGTGTCGACGCCATAGAAGTGAGCGGTAACTGGACGCCGCACATTTTCAAGGCCGGCCCATATTTCCTTGCCGCGGCCGCGGCCGCCGCGGCTGATAACAGCGCTCCGATAATCGTCACCGGCGGCAATAGGAGTGTGTCGAGAATGCACGAGATATTGAACGAGACGAAGATAGAATTTTTCGGGATAGCGCGTCCCTTCACGCGCGAACCAGGCCTCATCGACAGATTCAGGCGCGAATGCGAAAACTACAGATAAGACCTTGGGGCTCCGCCCCAAACCCTGGCAGGGAGCTTGCTCCCTGCACCCTCTTTATTTTTTGTATGCTTTCATTGGATGATCGGGCATTCAAACCGCCATGGACAAGCGTTTCGCGGCGTGTCTCACCGCCGCCCTGACGCCTGGGGTGTGATACGGCCTGCCTACGGCGTCGGAGGATATCTGTATTCTGCCGTTATTTTCGCGTATTCTGAGGTAAAAGTGCTGCTCGAAACCCTCATCCGTCGAAATGACCTTGACCAGCAATTCCCCGCGTTCTCCCGTGAAGATGTCGCGAAAGGCCGCGATGTAGCCGGAACCCTCTATGTTCTCGCCTTTCAGCGCCGCAGCGGCGACGCGCAAATCGCACGCGTCCGTTGCGCGCGGTATTTCGGCTTCCTCTTCCTCGATGGGCAGTATTTCTTCTTCCACGATTTTTTCTCCTTCGGTCGCCAAAGATGTTTTCACCGCGCGCAAGGTGTATATATCCCGTCCCATGGCGCGCCATTTACGCTCATATTTGGTCGCGTAATCCCTCGTTCCGCCGCGTTCCGGCATGGACGCCGCAAAACCGCCCGTCTCAGAAAAGACCTTCGCGGACGCTTCGGCATACCAATCCACGTCGGTGGCAAGGTTGAACGCGCCGCCTTCCGCAAGGCGCGACCGCAAGAGCCTCACGAAACAGCCGTGAGTGACTCTGCGTCCCTCGTGGCGTTTTTTCGGCCAGGGACAGGGGAAGTTCATGAACACTTCGGATATCGACTCCGGTTCAAACGCGTATTTCAGCAGATATCTGGCGTCGCCGTGCAAAAGCCTGACATTGCCGGCGCGCATGGCAAGGGAGCGTCTAGCGGCTTTGGTTATGCACCACTGAGATATTTCCATCCCGACGACGAGAGCATCCGTCCTCGATTCGGCGAGATACTGCAGGAATTCTCCGTTGCCGAACCCGATTTCGGCGACGATTCGGCCGGACTTCGCGCTGAAAGGCTTAGCGGGCTGAGGCGGCACTATCTCGCCGAAATTCCAATACATCAGACGGTTTTTGCTGCGGCAAGGCGTTCTATCAGTACCGTCATCGTGCCGCCGCAGACCATTCCGTTTTCGTCCGCCGAATCGGTCATGTTTACGGTCTGAAACTTCCAGCCGCCGTCCTTGATTATCTCCCTCGCGGTTCTGAGGACATCGGCTTCCGCGCAGCCTCCGCCTATGGTACCGGTGGAACTTCCGTCCAGGCGGGCGATCATCTTCGCGCCGGCGGAACGTGGAGTGGAGCCCTCGGTCGATACGACGGTGATCACCGCGCAGTCCTCCTTGTCGTCGCGGGCCAGGCATTCCAGCAATTCCGTGTCGGCGTCTGATTCGCCGCCGCGCGAAACGGCGGAGCCGCCGTCCGTCCACGAGAATTTCATGCGGCGCTCCTTTACGACCTCTGCCATTATCGAGATGACGATCTCCTCGGGCGTCACCGCGCCGATGGCAAGCCCGATGGGGGCGTGCAGGGCGTCGACCCTGTCCGAGTCGAATCCTTCCCGTTTCATCTGTTCCCTCACGATCGCCGTCCTGCGGCGCGAACCTATCATGCCGGTGTAATACGGCGTGTCGCCGGAGAGGATCGCCCTCAGGCAGTCCTCGTCGTGCTTGTGTCCTCTCGTCACTATCACCATGTAGTCCGACGGGCGTATCGAGACGAGTTCCGCCACGCGCGAAAACGAGTCGCAGATGACCTCGCTTGCGTCGGGGAAGCGTTCCCTGTTCGCGAAGTTCGGCCTGTCGTCATATACCGTCACGTCGAAACGGAGCATCGACGCGACGCGGACAAGCGGGACGGCGATGTGTCCGCCGCCGAACACTACCATGCGCGATCGGGGCATGAAGCGCTCGAGTATGATAGTGTTTTCTCCGCTGCGTTCCATATAAAGCGCGTCCTCGCCGCCGCGTTTGTCGGCCCACCCGGCGGCAGCATCCGCTGTGTGCAGGACATGCGAGATGTTTTTTTCGGAGCATGCAGTGAGCATAACGGCTTCCTCGCCGCGTTTTACCGCCTGCATGAGCTGAGCGTAAATATATCTCATAGTTTCGCCCGCCTCCCATCAATCTTGGGGAAAACATATCACAAACGGCAGTTTATAGCAATTGCGGGCGCGAGCCGCCTCGCGGTGGGCGGTGATTGAATGACTTTATAGATATGCGCAACACGACTGAAAACTTCACGCCGCTTCTTTCATCCGCATTATCGGCAGTTTTTTTGGAGAACGCCGCCCTGTGCTTGGATGCGATTTGTGATATATTATCGGCGTTAGGCAAAAAAACGCCAGTTTGCTAACGGGAGGAGAATAATGGTTGATGAAAGAAAAAATATTAAAAACTCTCAACGAACAAATGAACGCGGAATATTATTCCGCGTATCTGTATTTGAGCATGTCCGCTTATGCCGACAGGACCGGATTCAAGGGTGCGGCTCACTGGCTGCTGAGACAGGCGCACGAGGAACGCGAACATGCCGGGAAGGTGTTCAAATTCATCCTGGAGCGCGGCGAAACTCCGGTCTTCAAGGACATCGAGGCGACGCCGCCAGAGTATGGGAGCCTTGAAGATGTGTTTAAAAAAGTCGCGTCTCACGAGCATCACGTCACCGATCTCATAAACGCCGCCGCAAGCGCGGCGCTCGACCAACGCGATCACGCGGCGTACAGTTTCTTTCAATGGTTCGTCGACGAACAGATGGAGGAAGTCTCCATCGCCAATGATATCCTCGGCAAATTTACCGCGGCCGGCAATAATCCCGGCATCCTCCTCAGTTTAGACGCTGTTCTGGGACAGAGGTAGAGGAACACCGGAAATAAATAAAAAATAAAAAAACATACCGGGGCCGAGCGCCCCGGTTTATTTTTTCGTGCCAAATTATAATCAAAAGCCTGTCGATAATGTCACTGAACGACGTCCTCGCTCGGTCTCAGATATTTTTTCAGTTTGCTCATGACATCGCTCAGGTCGAGAGGCTTGCCAATGTGTTCGTTCATGCCGGCGGCAAGACAGCGCGCGACATCCTCCCCGAACACGTTGGCAGTCATCGCGATGATGGGCACGGTTTTAGCGTGCTCGAAGTCCATGGCTCTTATGCGGCGCGTGGCCTCGTATCCGTCCATCTCGGGCATCTGGATATCCATGAATATCAGGTCGTATTTGTCCGGGGATTGTTCGAACATGCGAACGACCTCACTGCCGTTTTCGGCGCAGTCGATGGATAGGTTCGTCGGTTCCAGAAACGCCAGCACAACCTCGCGGTTTAT